>DASUMJ010000217.1:0-49031 GCA_036277775.1 Candidatus Limnocylindrales bacterium | reverse complement strand
TCGCGACCTGCGAGGTCTGCACCCGCGACGTGGAGGCCTGGCGCCGCACGGCGGCGGTGATCGAGGTCGCCCGGGGATCCGGGCCGGAACGCCTCGACCTTGCCGACCTTGCCGCCGACGCCCCGATCCCCGCGCCACCCGGCCTCCGCGCCGCCGTCGCGGAGGCGATTCGACGGGCCCCCGACGCCGCGGCGATCGCCGCGGACCGAACCGCCGCACGCCCAGCTCTCGTCGTGGCTTCGGGTCCCGCGGCCCAGCCACCGGCCGGGGCCGGAGTCGTGGACCGGGCCGCCGAGCCGCGGCCCCGTCGCGTTGCTCGCCTCGTCCTGCCGCTCGTCGCCGTCCTCGCGGTCGTGGCCGTCGGCGGCGCGCTCCTCCTCGACCAGGTGGCCCGCCTCGACCGCGCCGGCGCGGAGACGGCGGCCCTCGAGTCCGTGGCCGCGACCGTGGACCGGATCCTCCGGGACCCGGACCACAAGGTCGTCGCGCTCGTCGGGGCCGACGGCATCGCCCGCGGCTCGCTCGCCTGGTCGCGCCATGACATCGTCGTGCTCACGAAGTCACTCGATGCCCCGCCGGCCGACCGCGAGTACCGCTGCTGGCTCGAGAAGGGCGGCTCCCGCTCTCCCGTCGGGAAGATGTGGTTCGCCGGCGGGACGGCGTTCTGGAACGGCTCCCTCGACGAGTGGGCGACGATCTCGTTCGACGACGGTGGGACGTTCGGCGTCAGCCTCGAGCCTGTGGGTGCCCCGGAAGGCAACCCGGCCGTGCTCGCGGCGGACCTCGACGGCTAGAAGGTCGCTCAGGCCGTCACGGCGTCGTGCCGGGGTCGTCGACGCGGCCCATGAACACGATCGCGCCGGTCGGAACGTCTCGGAGCACGAACAGGAACGGGTGGTCGAGCGTGAGGTCGATCTCCAGGGTCGGCCCGCCGCCGCTCGTGTCCATGCCCACGACCGTGGCGGCCGCCGCTTCGGTACCCGCCTCGTCGACGGTGATGTTCGCCTGGTGGATGACGAAGCCGATGTGGAGCTTCTCCTCGGTGGTCATGCCGGAGAAGTCGGCGGCGGCGTCGAATGCCGTCGGCATCCCGAGGGCCGCGAGCAAGGACGAGAGCTCGACCCGTGATTCGGTGTCGAAGGCCGGCATCCTCAGGTCGACCTGGGCCGGCTGGAGCGCGCCCGTGATCGCGCCGAAGGCTGCGGCATCGAACGTCGACTCGAAGGCTCCGAGGTCGTCGGGCAGGATGAGGGTCATCGCAAGGCTGCGTCCGACGTACGGCAGCTCCACGGCGACCCAGCCGCTGCCCTTGGCCCCGCTGACATGGGTGCTGACGAGGTGCATGAACGGCGCCTGGACCGTGCTGCCGTCCATCGCCGTGAACGTCCCGCCCACGGTCTCGTCCTCGTCGAACGGGTAGAACCACGGCGCCTTGAGGTAGATGGCGTTGGCGATCGCCAGGCGGGTCGCGGCGGTGATCTGGCCTGGCTTGAGGATCTCCTCGATCCGGTCCTCTGTCTGTTCGGCGACCCAGGCGTTGATCGCCACGCGCGCGGCCTCCGGATCGGTCATGAAGTCGACCGTCCAGATGCCGGCCCCGTAGCGCGCGGCCATCGCGTCGAGGAAGGCCGACACGAGCGCCATGTCCCGCTGCGCGAAGAGCGCGTTCGCGATCCGGAGGGTGACCTCGTGTGCGTCACCGGCCGCGTCCTCGAAGGTGCCGGTTCGGGCGGCAAGCGCTGCGTCGAGGGCGCTGGCCGCATCCGCCAGATCCTCGGCCCCAAGGTTCCGCAGGACAGCGTCCATCTCGGCGGCGGTCGCCCCGCGGGCGCCGGCGCGGGCCATCGACAGGGCGATGGCGATGCTCGCCGGCGACACCACGACGTTGCCCGGCGCCGCGGCCAGGCGTCCATAGACGTCGAGGCCGAAGGCGTTCAGGGCCGCCGCGGCGGCGGCAGCACGGGCCGGGTCGCCCGCGAGCCGAGCGACGTCAGATCGGGCGAGCTCGATCGTCGACGCGGAGGGCTCGGTCGGCGACGGCGCCGGAGCTGCCGTGTCGCCTGGCGTGGCGGTGGGCGCCTGGGTCGGCGACGGGCTCGGCGAGGTGCCGCCGGCACAGGCCGCGACGAGGATGACGGACGCCAGGACTGCGGTCAGTCGTCTCATGGTGATGCGACGCCACGCACCCGGCGTCGGTTACGGGCGATTCGTCCCGATTCCGGGGACCGCTCAGCCCCCGCGGCGGCGGTTCCGTCGGCGGGCGTCGCCCGCCTCGGCCAGCGCCACCGGTGCGTCGGCGGGCGGCACAAGAGGCAGCTCGGTCTGGTCCTGCAGGCCGCTCCGGATGATCCGCTCGAGCTCCGCGACGGCGACCGGGTCCGTCTCGACCGGCTGGTACGCCGCGAGGCGGCGGTCCACCTCGACCGCGGCCCGTTCCGCTGTGTCGGCGGCGCCGGCCTTCACCCAGTTCTCGCGGTTGTCGCGCTCCCAGAGCCGCGACGGAAGGTAGAGCTCCGTCGGCCAGTGCGCGGTGGTGTGCTCGGCCATGATCAGGTGCTGGTCTGCGCGGAGCTGGTCGAGGAGGGCGTCGACGGGCAGGTCGTCGACCGGATGGACGTCCCGGACGAAGTGGAGGACCTGCCCGCAGACCTCGTCGTCGAAGAGCAGCTTCGGCAGGCTGAAGACGAGGAGGAAGTCGAGCATCCCGGGGCCCGACACGCTGTTCACGCCGGCCAGCGCCGCGAGCAGCGCGCTCCCGAACGTCTCGGCTCCGGCCTGGGCGTCCAGGACCTTCGCGTCCGAGAGCGCCATGTACGACTGGCAGGGCAGGCCCAGGGCCTTGGCCACCTCGACGTAGGCGACGTCGAGCTGGAGCGCCTCGATGGCCGCCATCGGCGAGCTCGCGATCTTCATGTGGAACGTGGCCGGCGCGCCACCGAACAGCACCGGCGCCCCCGGGCGGACGACCTGGGCCATCGTGATCCCGGCGAGGACGTCGACCGCGTGGAAGACCGTCGCGCCGACGGTCGTCACGGGGGCGATCAGCCCCTGGAGCGTGACCGGCACGATCTCGACCGGGATCCCGGCCTCGACGCAGTCGATGAGGTTCTGGCAGGAGTCCTCGCTGTACCGAAAGTTGCCCGATGCGGTGATCGTGAAGATCGACATCGGGCGGGCGACGAGGTCCGCCCGGTCGCGGCGGAAGAGCTGCTGCATCTCGACCATCCGCTCGACGCCATGCTCGGTGAACGCGCCCGAGACGACCGGCCGCTTCGAGTTCGTGAGGACGAGGAAGAGCCGCCACGCATCGGCGACCGCGACCTCGATGTCGTCGTTCGTCGAGAAGGCCGTCGCGAGGTAGGCGATGTTCCGGAGCCCGTCTGCGAGCCGGACGTACTCGACGAAGTCGGTCGTCCCGGCCAGCCGGACCTCGCCGGTCCGATGGTCCTGGACCTTCAGCCCCGACGAGCCGGGGACGAAGTGGACGCGATCCCCACCGAGGTCGGCGTGGGGACTGCCGTCGCGATCGAAGAGCGTGAAGGACGACGGTGCGCTCGCGATCGCCGCCTCGACGACGTCGCGCGGGAAGAGGACCCGCTCGCCGGCGGCGTCGAGGGGCAGCCCGGCTGCCAGGAGTCGGCGTCGCAGCTCCGCCCCGCGGACCTCCATGCCCGAGGTCGCGAGGACGCGCAGTGCCTCGTCGAGGATGCGGTCGATGAGCTCGGGCTCCAGGACGCGCAGGGTGGGCCGCATTGCCCACATGGTGGCGGCAGCCGTCCGAGCCCGCACCCGGGGGTTGCGCGTGGTGGATCTGCCGTCTCGGTGTGCGGGACCCTCCGCGCGCCGCGGCCGCGACAGATCCCGATGCCGCGAAAGCCCGTCGCTGGACGCCGGCCGGTACGATGGGCCGACCATGGTCGTCGCGCGTCCGTCCAGGCACCCTCGCACCGACCCCGGCCAGCAGGTTCGGTTCGCCGCGAGCGACGACGGCGTCCGGATCGCCTGGTCGGCGCACGGCAGCGGACCGCCACTCGTCGTGGTCTCCTGCTGGCTGAGCCACCTCCAGCACGATTGGCAGAGCCCCGTCTGGCGCCACTTCCTCGATGACCTGGGCGCGATCTCCACGCTCGTGCGTTACGACGAGCGCGGCTTCGGGATGTCGGACTGGGCGGTCGCCGACTTCTCGCTCGAGCCGCGCCTCCGCGACCTGGAGGCGGTGATCGAGAGCGCGGGTTTGGAGCGGTTCGCGCTCCTGGGCATGTCCGGTGGCTCGGTCGTGGCGCTGGCCTACGCGGCTCGGAATCCGGATCGCGTGACCCGGCTGGCGCTCTACGGCTCGGGATCGGGCCGACTTCGAACGTTCGACCCCGAGGCGCTCCCCGAGGAGGAGACCTACCGGAGCATGATCCGAGTGGGCTGGGCCAAGGAGGACCCGATCTTCCGCCGCGTCTTCACCTCGATCTACATTCCTGACGCCGACGAGCCGCAGATGCAGTGGTTCGACGCCCTCCAGCGAATGTCGACCTCGCCGGAGAACGCCGTCAGCGCGCGGATCGCGCGACAGCAGACCGACGTCTGGGACGAGCTGCCGAAGATCGAGGCGCCGACGCTCATCCTCCATGCCGTCGGCGAGCGGGCAACCCCGTTCACGGCTGCGGTGGCGGCAGCATCGCGAATCTCGAACGCTCGCATGGTGCCCCTCGAGAGCCGGAACCACATCCTCCTCGCCGACGAGCCCGCCTGGCCGGTCTTCATGGCCGAGATGACGGCCTTCCTGGAGCCAGATCGACGGACGCTCGCCGACTCCGGCGAGCCGGGAGTCGAGTCGCTCTCGCCACGCGAGCTGGATGTCATCCGCGCGGCCGCCAAGGGTCTCGCGAACGCCGAGATTGCCGCCTCGCTGGGGCTGAGCATCCGGACCGTCGAACGCCACCTTTCGAACGCCTACGGCAAGCTCGGGACCTCCGGCAAGGCGGCTCGCGCCGGCGCGGTCGCGGAGGTGATCCGGCGCGGGCTGGCCTGACAAGGGCCGTTGCGTGCATCCCGCCATCCGGCGGGTCGGGCGTCGTGGCGACTGCGTGGTGGCGCGGTTCCGCCGACGCGCTGCCCGCGCGTAGCGTTCGGCGCATCCCGCACGTCGCGGACCAGCGCGAAGGAGCGCCGATGCTCAGTCCGGCGATCGCCGACACACTCGAGCGATTCCGCGGGGATCCGTCCGCCGCCCGCTCGACTCCTACTGTCACGGCCACCCTCGTCAACGGCCACGCCCGCCTCTCGGCCGGCGCCTTCAACTGGGACGCCGACCTGCCCGCCTCGCTGGGCGGCGGCAACCTTGCTCCAAGCCCCACGGCCTACCTCCTCGGTGCCCTGGCCGGCTGCGCCGTGGCATTCCTCAGCGACACGCTTGCCCCCCAGTTCGGCGTTCGGGTGGACGCCGTAACCGCGACGGCCCGCTGCGCGTCGGACGCGCGCGGGCTCCTCGGGATCGACGACACATCGGCTGAGCTGACCTCCCTCGAGCTCGACATCGAGATCCACTCGCCAGACCCGGCGGAGGACGTCGAATCGATGCTCGCCGCGTGGCGCGCGCGATGCCCGATCTACCTGGCCCTGCTGCGGCCGAACGGCGTGGCCCTCACCAGCCGCGTCGCGTCGGCGCGTCCCGCCTCAACCCTCGTCTGAAAGGAGCTACCCATGCGTCCCTCGAGCACCATCCGCCGCGTCCTCGCCGCCACGGCCGGCGCCTCGCTCCTCCTGATCGCCCTCGCCGGCTCGACCCTGGCCCACTCCCAGGTCGTCCAGCCGCCGTCGATGGACGCACCCGTCGTCGCGGGCCCCATTTCGAACCCCTGGGCCCAGGCCCATTGCCATGCCGCCTCGCCCGCCATCGTCGACGACGCGTCGAACGGGGTCGTGGCGTTCCGCCCCGGTGCGGCCCTGCCGTGCCCAGCCGTCCCGAATCCCGGTGGCCAGGTCCACGGCGACTGACCGCCCGACGGTCGAACAGGCGAGAGGGCCGGCGGGCCGGCCCTCTCGCGCGTCTGCGGAAGGGCCGTCGACCTACCGGTCGTGGCATCGACTCCTTCGTCGACTCCTTCGTCGACTGGCTCGCGCCCCTCATCGACCTCTACATCAGGGCGCTCGAGCAGTGACCTCGCGGCGATTGCCGTGCTCGTCATCTCGGTGATCCCGCCTCAGGAATCCCAGGCACGGGCGAGCACCGTGATCGGCTGAGATTCGTGGTGCCGCACTCGCGCAACGCCGGCGCCTCGCCGGCGGACGAGCGAGTCTGACGTCCCCGCCGCTCGTCGGTCGACCGGGTCCCCGATCTGCCGCAATGAGCGTGGCGGGGACGTCGGCTACCATCAGCCGCCAGGGAGGGACCGCGTGGCCAAGGGCCGGCTCGAGGCGTTCAGCGACGGCGTCCTCGCGATCATCATCACGATCATGGTGCTGGAGCTGCGGCCGCCTCACGAGGCGACGCTGGAGGCGCTCCAGCCCCTCTGGCCGACGTTCTCGAGCTACGTCCTGAGCTTCGTCTACCTCGCGATCTACTGGAACAACCACCACCACCTGATGCAGGCGACCCGGGTCGTGAGCGGCCGCGTCCTGTGGGCGAACGTCCACCTGCTGTTCTGGCTGTCGCTCTTCCCGTTCGCGACGGCCTGGGTCGGCGAGACGACGTTCGCGTCCGTTCCGGTTGCGATCTACGCCACCGTCTTCCTCGCCGCAGCCCTCGCCTACGCCATCCTCGTCCGGGCGCTCGTCGCCGTCCCGGGGCAGAACGAGGCGCTGGCCGAGGCCGTCGGGCGAGATCGCAAGGGCATCGGCTCGATCGTGGCGTACGCGGTGGCGATCCCGCTGGCGCTGGTCCTGCCGCTCCTCGCCGTGGCCCTGATCGTGGGGGTAGCCGCCGTCTGGTTCGTGCCCGACCGGCGGATGGAGCGAGCGCTCGGCCGATGACCCCGGCCCGCCGATGACGTCGACAGAGAATCCCGCCCGCCCGACCACCCGCCTCTTCCTCACGATCCTGGCGGCGGTCGCCGTCCTCATGGTGGCGGCCGGGGTCTTCTGGCAGCGGCTGGCGAACGACCCGCTCCGCGACCTGGCGGCTTGGAACGAGCTCGACGCGCGCTGGGGGACGTATCTCCCCGAACGCCAGTGGGGCACACCGCGCGAGGCGATCGGGGGCGACGGCTGGGGCCTCGACTACCTCGACGCGATCCGCCGGGAATACGCCACGGGCGAGGACGGCATCGCCGGCCTCACGACGCGGGACGGGGCGTTCAACCTCGGCTGGGCGGTCTGGGACGGCAAGGGGGTCCGGGTCATCGAGCGCCTCTTCGGCTGGAGCAACCCGGTCGGGGAGCACGGCGAGGCGATCGTCGATCTCCGGACGTTCGGGGCAAACACGCCGACCTCGAGCTACACGAGCGCCGAGCTCCGCTACCCGAACCAGGACCCGGTCTTCGACATCGACTTCGAGAGCGCGCGCGTCGACGACACGTCCGGCATCCTGCGGGCCACCGCGACGAACACCGGCGACGGCACGGCCGAGCTCCACGTGGTCCTCAAGGGCTGGTTCCACGATCCGGCGCTCCGGGTCGAGCTCCTCGACGACGGCGGCCTCCTCCTCCGCGGCAGCGCCACGAGCGTGGCCATCGTCGGACCCGCGCCGGCGAGCGCCCAGGTCAGCGCCGAGAAGCGGGCGATCGACGGCAACCTCCGCGACGGCGCCCTCGTCGGGGAGGGCCCGGGGCACATCGGGGCGCTCGCGTACCGGCTCGACCTCGCGGCGGCGGGCTCCGGCACGATCCGGCTGGCCTGGGCCGAGGATGCCGATCCGGGCGCCGCCGAAGACCGGGCCCGTGGCCTCGTCGGCGCCGCGGACGCGATTCTCGGGTTCCGACGAACCGAGGCGGACGGCCTCTTCCGCGGCGAGGTCACCGCGCACGAGGACCTCTACCGTGCCGCCCTCGAGGGCCTCCTCTGGAGCCAGGCCCTCTACACCTGGGACGGCACGTCGTCGTACGACGAGGGCTGGGCCGGGAAGGTCGACGCGGACGACGTCCTGATCCTGCCGGACAAGTGGGAGTTCCCGTGGCTCGCGACCTGGGATACGGGCTTCCACGCGGTCACCGCGGCGCTTGTCGACCCGCAGCTGGGCGCCGATCAGCTGCGGTTCCTCTTCTCCGGTGACTGGCAGCAGCCCGATGGCCACCTCCCATGCGCCGAGTGGGTCATGGCCACCGAGTGCCCGCCGGTCTTCGCCTGGGCGGCGCGGCGGGTCGCGGACGCCGGGGCCGGGACGGACTTCCTCCGGGACGTCTACCCGGGGCTGCGGTCGCTCTACGACTACTGGTGGGTCGCGAATGCGGTCGAGCCCGCGGGACTGTTCAGCGGCGGCTTCCTCGGCATGGACAACCTGCCGCGGGGCGGCGACGGCCGGGCCCAGGCCGATGCCAGCGCCTGGATGGCGTTCTTCGCCCGCGACCTCGCGGCCATCGCCCGAACGCTCGGCGACGACGGCGCCGCGGCGGCGTACGAGGCGGACATCGAGGTGATCGCCGCGGCCGTCAACGCGCACCTCTGGGACGAGGGCTCCGGCTTCTACTACGACATCGACGAGGACGGCCAGGGCTTCATCCCCACGAAGTCGTACACGGGGCTCATCCCGCTCATCGCCGGGATCGTCCCGGCGGACCGCCTCGGGCCCGTCGTCGACGCGCTGCGCGACCCGGCGCAGTTCCTGTCCGAGGGCGGCGTCCGGTCGACCTCGGCGTTCAGCGTCATCTACGAGCCCGGCTACGCCCGAAGCGGCGGCGTGAACTCGAACTGGCGCGGCCCGGTCTGGGTGCCGATCAACTACCTCCTCGTCCACGCCCTGGAGGCGGTCGACCCGGCGCTCGCGGCCGACCTCCGCGAACGGGTCGTGGCGATGGTCGAGGCGGACTGGGCGGCCACCGGCCGCTTCCACGAGTACTTCGACGGCGACACGGGTGAGGGCCTCGGCGCGGACGCCCAGGCCGGCTGGACGGCGCTCGTCGCGAACCTCATCGCCGAGGGTTGGCCGTCACCGTAGCCGCACCGAGGCGATGGCGCTCGACGTCGATGTCGACATTCGCCGCCCCTCGGGCGTCGGAATGAGGAGCGCTCACCGCCCGATCTAGGGCAACCACCCCATGCGGGCGGCGCGGCAGGGAACGGACCATGGACGCATCGCGCGCCCGGACCCCGAACCCGACGTGGCGCCGGCAGGAGGATTCCATGTCACGACCGCATCCGGAACGCCGTCGCTCGCCGCTGGGCCGGGGTTCGACGCGCGCCGCCCGGATCGCCGGAGCCACGCTGCTCCTGTCGATCGCCCTCGCTGGCTGTGGCGGGGCCGCGAGCGAGGCGCCGGCGACGACGCCGACCCCGACGCCCATGGCGACACCGACGGCCGCCCCGACCGCTCCGCCCACGCCGACACCTGAACCCACGCCGGACCTCGAGGCGCTCGCCGAGCAGTACCTCGAGTACGTCGCCGACTTCGGGGCAGCCCAGGCGGTGGCGAGCGCCGCGGTGGGTGCGGCGACGAACGACGCGGAGGCGAGCGCGGCCTATCAGCTCTACGTCGAGGCTGATGCGGCCGCGATCGAGGCGCTCGGGCGGATCGACCTGCCCGCCGACCTCGCGGTCCACCGGGACACGATGATCGAGGCCCTGACCACGGTCAAGGAGGTCTACGAGCAGCTCGTCGTCGATCCGCAGGACCCCGACCCGACGATCGACACGCGCCTCGCGGACGCGGTCGCGACCGTGTTCGCCGCGGGATCGGCCATCCGCCTCGGGCTCGGGCTGCCGCCCCCGACGACTCCGGCACCCGACTGAGCGACTGGCGGGAAGCGCCGCCTCAGCCGGGGTCGAGCACCGCCCGGACCTCGCGCGCGATCTCGAGGTCCTCGCGGGCAACGACGACGACCGCACGGACCGTGGCGCCGGCCCGCCCGATCTCGGCGTCGCCCGCCACCTCGGTGTTCTTCGCCGCGTCCAGGGCGACGCCGAGGAACCCGAGGCCGGCCGCAGCCCGCTCGCGGATCGGCGCCGACCGCTCGCCGACACCGCCCGTGAACACGATGACGTCGAGGCCGTCCATCGCGGCCGCCATCGCCGCGATCGAGGCCGTGAGGCGGTGGAGGTAGACGGCGATCGCGAGCGCCGCGGCCTCGTCGCCGCTCGCCTCGGCCGCGAGGATCTCGCGCATGTCGTCGGTCCCGGCGAGCCCGAGCAGCCCGGACCGATGTTCGAGCGTCGCCGCGAGCTCCTCGGGCGGCATGCCGACGTGCGACGCCAGCCACAGCACGAGCCCCGGGTCGATCGTCCCGGAGCGGGTCGCCATGACGAGCCCGTCGAGGGGCGTGAAGCCCATCGTCGTGTCGACCGAGCGGCCGCCCTGGACCGCCGCGAGCGAGGCGCCCGCCCCGAGGTGGCAGGTCACGATCCGGAGCTCCTCGAGGGGCCGCCCGACGATGGCCGCCGCCCGCCGGGAGGCGTACGCGTGGGACAGGCCGTGGAAGCCGTACTTGCGGAGCGCCCAGCGCTTCCGCCACTCCGGCGGGATCGCGTAGGTCGTGGCGGCGGGCGGCATCGTCGCGTGGAACGCGGTGTCGAAGCAGGCGACCGCCGGCGTCTCTGGAAGCGCCGCGCGAACCGCGGCGAGCGCGGCGAGCGACTTCGGCTGGTGGAGCGGCGCCAGGTCCGTGAGGGCCCGGATCCCGGCCTCCACCTCGGCGTCGAGGCGGACCGCGGTCCGGTACCGGGTGCCGCCGTGGACGATCCGGTGACCGACCGCGCGGATCGACCCGGGCGCCCCGAAGCCGGCGATCGCACCCGCGATCGCGGATGCGTCGGCGGCGCCGCGCGGTGCCGGCAGGTCCGCCGTGCCGACGACGGCGTCGAGCGCGTCGAGGAGCCGGAGCTTCAGGCTGCTCGAGCCGGCATTGACGACGAGGATCGGCCCCGCGGCCCCGTCGCCGGTCGGACCCGCGACCCCGTGGCCGGTCGGCGCCGAGCCGTCGCCGTCGCTCATTGGCCGTCGCCGGGCCAGGCCCATGTTCTGATCTCCGGGGCGTCCTCACCCTCGAGGCGGGTATACGCCCGGCATTCGAGCCGCCGGTCGACCATCCGCTGGCGGAGGCGGCCGGCCCGGTCGGCGAGCCCCGGCACCCGGTCGATGACGTCGAGCACGAGGTGGAACCGATCGAGGTCGTTGAGCATGACCATGTCGAACGGGGTCGTCGTCGTGCCCTCCTCCTTGTACCCGCGGACGTGGAGGTTGCCGTGGTTCCGGCGGCGATACGTGAGCCGGTGGATCAGCCACGGGTAGCCGTGGTAGGCGAACACGATCGGCTTGTCGGTCGTGAACAGCGAGTCGAACTCGCCGTCCGACAGGCCGTGCGGGTGCTCCGAGGGCGGTTGGAGTCGCATGAGGTCGACGACGTTGACGACCCGGACCTTCAGCTCGGGCAGCTCGCGCCGGAGGATGTCGACCGCGGCGAGCGTCTCGAGGGTCGGGATGTCGCCCGCGCAGCCCAGGACGACGTCCGGCTCGCCGCCCTCGTCGTTGCTCGCGAACTCCCAGATCCCGATGCCCCGCGAGCAGTGGAGGATCGCCTGGTCCATCGGCAGCCAGTTCGGTGCCGCCTGCTTCCCCGCGATGATCACGTTGACGTAGTTGCGGCTCCGGAGGCAGTGGTCGCCGACCGACAGGAGGGTGTTCGCGTCGGGCGGCAGGTAGACCCGGATGTGCTCGGCCTTCTTGTTCACGACGTGGTCGATGAAGCCTGGGTCCTGGTGGCTGAAGCCGTTGTGGTCCTGGCGCCAGACGAGCGAGCTCAGGACGTAGTTGAGCGACGCGATCGGGCGGCGCCACGGGATGTCGGCCGTCACCTTCAGCCACTTCGCATGCTGGTTGAACATCGAATCGATGATGTGGATGAAGGCCTCGTAGCAGTTGAAGAGGCCGTGCCGGCCGGTGAGCAGGTAGCCCTCCAGCCAGCCCTGGCACTGGTGCTCCGAGAGCACCTCCATGACCCGGCCGTCGGGCGCCAGGCCTTCGTCGGTCGGCAGGACCTCGGCCATCCACGCCTTGTCCGTGGCCTCGAACAGCGCGCCGAGCCGGTTCGAGGCCGTCTCGTCCGGCCCGAACACCCGGAAGCTCGAGCTGTTCCGCCGCATGACGTCGCGAAGGAACCCGCCGAGGACCCGCGTCGCCTCGCTCGTCGTCGTTCCCGGCGCTGGGACGTCGACCGCGTAGTCCCGGAAGTCGGGCATGGCGAGGTCGCGAAGCAGGAGCCCGCCGTTGGCGTTCGGGTTTGCGCTCATCCGCCGGTGCGCGCGGGGCGGGAGCGACGCCAGGTCCGGCACGAGCGTCCCGGCCTCGTCGAACAGCTCCTCGGGGTGGTAGCTCCGGAGCCAGTCCTCGAGGACCTGGCGGTTCGCGGCGTTGGTCCGGACCTCGCCCATCGGGACCTGGTGGGAGCGCCACGTCCCCTCGACGGGCTTCCCGTCGATCTCCTTCGGGCCGGTCCAGCCCTTCGGCGTCCGGAGGACGATCATCGGCCAGGCCGGTCGCGCGGTCGCCCCCTCCTCGCGGGCCGCTCGCTGGATCGCGTGGATCTCCTCGATGACGGTGTCCATGACCGCCGCCATCTGCTGGTGGACCACCGCCGGCTCGTCGCCGGTCACGAAGTACGGGTGGTGTCCGTAACCCTCGAGGAGCGACCGGAGCTCCGACTCGGGGATCCGCGCGAGGACCGTCGGGTTCGCGATCTTGTAGCCGTTCAGGTGGAGGATCGGCAGGACCGCGCCGTCCGTCACCGGGTTGAGGAACTTGTTCGAGTGCCAGCTCGTGGCGAGCGGACCCGTCTCCGCCTCGCCGTCCCCGACGACGCAGCAGACGACGAGATCGGGGTTGTCGAAGGCGGCCCCGTAGGCGTGCGACAGCGCATACCCGAGCTCGCCGCCCTCGTGGATGGAACCGGGCGTCTCGGGCGCGACGTGGCTCGGGATGCCGCCCGGGAACGAGAACTGGCGGAAGAGCCGCCGCAGGCCGTCGAGGTCGCGGGTGATGCTCGGGTAGACCTCCGAGTAGGTCCCCTCGAGGTACGCGTTGGCGACCGTCGCCGGGCCCCCGTGGCCGGGCCCGATGACGTAGATCGCATCGAGGTCCCAGCTCCGGATCACGCGATTCATGTGGGCGTAGATGAAGTTGATTCCCGGCGTCGTGCCCCAGTGGCCAAGGAGCCGGGGCTTCACGTGCTCGGGGCGCAGCGGCTCCCGGACGAGCGGGTTGTCGAGGAGGTAGATCTGGCCGACGGACAGGTAGTTGGCGGCCCGCCACCAGGCGTCGATCCGGTCGAGCTCGGCGGGGGAGAGGGGGCCGGCTGCACCGGCTGCACCGGCTGTCCCGGCTGCGCCGGCTGTTCCGGCTGCGTCGACCGCGTCGTGGGTCTTCGTCACGTCATCCTCCTGGTCATGGAGGCCGGGGACCTGCCGAACCGAGTCTAGGCGCCATGAAGCGAGGGCGCCGCCGCGGGGCCGCGGCGCCGGGCCGCCCATGCGCCCGGCCGCCCCGGCCGTTCGGCCACCTGCTCGATGCCGTTTGGCCCGGTCGTTGCGGACCGACGGCTCGTGGCCGGGCCCGATCCGCCGCCCATCATCGAGCCACGGAAGGGCTGCCGGCCCGACTGCTGCGACCCACCTCCGGGTCCGGCTCGACGGCGGCCGACCGATGAGTGACGTGGAACCGATGACCAGGCCGGATGACGGGCTCTATGCCGCGCTCGTCCGCCACGGGATGACGCGCCGGGCGTTCCTCCGGTTCAGCGCCGCCATGGCGGCCGCGCTCGCGCTTCCGGCCACCTACGCCCCGCGGATCGCGGCCGCGGTCGAGGCCGCGCCGCGCTTCCCGGTCATCTGGCTCCGGGGGCAGGGCTGCGGCGGCGAGATGGAGGCGTTCCTCGCCGCGGCGAAGCCGACGATCGGGGAACTGCTGCTCGAGGTCGTCTCGGTCGGCTACCTCGAATCGCTCATGGCGGAATCCGGCGAAGCCGCGACCCTCGCCCGGACCACGACGATGACGCGCCACCCGAACGGCTACCTCGCGATCGTCGAGGGTGCCATCCCGACGGCCGAGGACGGGATGGCCTGCGCGATCGGCGGCCGCCCGTTCCGCGACCTCGTCCGCGAGGTCTCCGACGGCGCGATCGCGACGATCGCGGTCGGGTCGTGCGCGTTCGACGGCGGCGCGGCCGCGGCGAGCCCCGACCTGACCCGGTCCGTCGGCGTCGCGGACGTCGTCGACACGTCCCGGCTCATCGTCCTGCCCGGCAGCCCGATGAACGTCGACAACCTCGTGGCGACGATCGTCCACTACCTCACGTTCGGCGAGCTGCCGCCCGCGGACGGGCGCCGCCGGCCGTACTTCGCGTACGGCGACCTGATCCACAACCAGTGCGAACGGCGGGCCCACTACGAGTTCGGCGAGTTCGCCTTGGCCTGGGGCGACGAGGGAGCCCAGAAGGGCTGGTGCCTCTACAAGCTCGGGTGCAAGGGACCCGAGACGTTCGCGAATTGCGCGACCGCGCAGTACGCGTCGAAGACGAGCTGGAACATCAAGGCCGGCCACGGCTGCGTCGGCTGCGTCATGCCCCGGTTCTGGGACTCGATGGGCCCGGCCTACGCTCGGCTCCCGGCGACGATCCCGTTCGTCCCGAACCTGACCGCGGACCAGATCGGCCTCGGGCTCGTCGGTGCGGTCGGGGCGGTCACGGTCGCCCACGGCGCCGCGACCTACGCCCGCGAGGTCCGGAACGGGTTCATCGCCCGGCGGCGGGCCGCGCAGGCGGCCCGGGCGGCCCGTGCAGCGGACGAGGTCGTCGCGGAGGCTCCGGCACCGGTGCCGCCGCCCGATGAACCGGCGGGCACTCCGGGAGCGCCGGCATGACCCGCCTCGTCATCGATCCCGTGACGCGGGTCGGCGGCCAGCTCCGAATCGAGGTCGAGGTCGAGCGGGGCGTCGTCGTCGACGCCTGGAGCGCCGCCACGATGTTCCGCGGGATCGAGCGGTCGCTCGTGGGGCGCGACCCGCGCGACGCCTGGCTCCTCGCGGAGCGGATCTGCGGGTCCTGCAACGGGGTCCACGGCCTCGCGTCGGTCCGGGCCGTCGAACGGGCGCTGAAGATCCGCATCCCACCGAATGCGCGGCTCGTCCGGAACCTCGTGGCCGGGTCGCAGCTCGTGACGAGCCACGTGACCGGCTTCTACCAGCGGCACGCTCCGGACTGGGCGGATCTCGTCGCCGGGGCATCGGGGGATCCGGCGACGGCGTCCGGGATCGCGCGCTCCGTCGCCGAGGGGCCGCGCACCGACCTCGTCTACTTCCGTCGGGCGCGCGAGCGGCTGGCGAGCCTCGTCGCGTCGGGCGACCTCGGGACGTTCGGGCGGGCCGGGGCCGGCGGGGCCGCGCACCGCCTCACGTCGTCGGCGAATCTCATGGTCGCGGCCCACGCCCTCGAGGCGCTGGACTGGCGCCGTGGCATGACCCGGCTCCACACCTTCTTCGGCGGCAAGAGCCCCCACCCGCAGACCTTCCTCGTCGGCGGTCTCGCCCTGACGCCGCCGTGGGGCGGCCCCGCCCGGGCCACGACGGGCGAGCACCCGCGCCGGCCGCAGTCGGAAGCGCCCGCGGCGCTCGGGGAGCGCGGGCTCGCCCAGATCGCCGATCTCGTCACCCGCACGAGGGCGTTCGTCGACGAGGTCTACCTGCCGGACGTCCTCTACCTCGCCGACATCTATCGCGACCAGGCGGGTGTCGGGCGGGGCATCGGCAACTACCTCGCGGCCGGAGAGTTCCCGGAGGATGACGAGGACGATCCGGCCCTCCTGCTGCCCCGCGGGCGCCTGATGGACGGGGTCCTCGACGAGCTCGACACGGTCGACCAGGCGGGATTCGGCGAGGGCGTCGCCACGACCCACGACCGCGGCTCGGGCGCCGAGGTCCGGCACCCGTATGACGGATCCACCGACCCCCACTACCAGGGCCCGCCGCCGCCGGTCACCACGCTCCAGGGCGCCGCCCGGTACAGCTGGTCGAAGGCGCCGCGCTACTTCGACGACCCGGTGGAGGTGGGGCCGGCCGCCCGGCTGCTCGTCGCCCACGCCGTCGGCGGCGATGCCGGCCGGACCGTCGCCCGGGTCCTCGAGAACCTCGACCTCGACCTGGACGCCTTCTCGAGCACGCTCGGCCGGACCGTCGCCCGGGCGATCGAAGCGAAGATCGTGGCCGACCGCCTCGACGCCTGGCTCGCGGACCTCGTCGCGAACCTCGCGGCGGGCGACCTCGCGTTCGCCGACATCTCGCGCTGGGATCCCGCCACCTGGCCGGCCGAGGCCGAGGGCTGGTCGCTCGGCGAGTCCGGGAAGGGCACCGTGGGCCACTGGCTCCGGATCCGGGACCGCCGCGTCACCGCGTACCAGGTCGTCGACGGGAGCACCTGGAACCTCTCGCCGCGCGACAGCCGGGGCCGCCGGGGCGCGCTCGAGGAGGCCCTCGTCGGCACGCCCGTGCCCGACCTCGCGAATCCGATCGAGGTCCTTCGGACGGTCCACTCGTTCGACCCGTGCCCGGCCTGCGCGGTGCAGTGATGGAGGACGTCGCCCCGATGACCGCCACCGCCGAGCCCATCGTCGTGCCCGCCCCGGCAACGCCGGCCACGACCGCGGCACCGGGGACGCTGGCAGCGCCTGCCCACGGCCACGGCGCCGGCCGGGCGGAGGAGCGCTTCCGCCTCTACGTCTGGGAGGTGCCCGTCCGGATCACCCACTGGGTGACGGCGGCCTGCATCGTCGTCCTCAGCGTCACCGGGCTCTACATCGCCGATCCGTTCCTCCTGCCGCCCGGCGGCGCGGTGATGACGACCGTCCGCCTCGTCCACATGATTGCCGCGTTCACCCTGCTCGCGTCCGGGCTCCTGCGGGTGATCTGGCTCCTCACCGGTAACCGGTTCGCGCGCTGGTCGGCATTCATCCCGACGACCTGGAACCAGGCGACCGAGGTCTTCCGGCAGGCCGCGTTCTACGCGTTCCTGCGCAAGGAGATCCCGCGGATCCTCGGCCACAACCAGCTGGCCGCCTCGGCGTACCTGATCCTCTGGGGGCTGCTCCTCGTCGAGACGATCACCGGCTTCGCCCTCGACGGCCTGCTCGGCTCCGAGCCCGGTGCGACGGGCTTCGGCTGGGTGCTCGGCGTCCTCGGACCGCAGCTCGTCCGGCTCATCCACCACCTGGCGATGTGGGCGATCCTCGCGATCTCCCTCTTCCATCTCTACAGCTGCGTCCTCGTGGACCATCTCGAGAAGAACGGGCTCCTCTCGAGCATCTTCAGCGGCTTCAAGTACGTGACCCGCGAGGAGATCCTCGAGGCGCGCGACGGCGGGCCGGAGCTCCTGGAGAAGGTCGAATGACCGACCCGGAGCTGCCCCCGCCGCCCGCGGACGAGCCGCTCCCCGACGCGGCCCCCGAGCCGCCGCCCGGGACGCCGCCCGGGCCGCCGTCCGCGACGGCGCCCGAGCTCGACGCGGCGACGCCGCCGGCGAAGCCTGCCCGGCGCGGCATCCGGCGGTTCCGGATCCGGGGCGTCCGCGGCCCGATCGAGCTCGCGATCCGGGCGCTCCTCGTCGCGAACGCCCTCGTCATCGGGCTGCTCGCGATCGTCTTCCTGACTTCGTTCGCCGACCCGGCCGGCCGCCCCGACCGGGCGACCGCCGAACCGTCGATCGACCTCATGTCGATGGGCCTCGCCCACATCCCGACGAGCAGCAGCTGCCTCCTCTGTCACGAGACCGGCGGATCGGGCGGGTTGAAGACGATCCCGGCGATCGGCCATCCCCTCGAGGGCTGGCGCCGCTGCGTCACCTGCCACACCGACGAGGACCTCGGTCGGAGCGCTCCGGGCCACACCGACATCCCCGAGGTCGAGTGCCTGAACTGCCACAAGCTCCCGCCGGAAGGCCCGTCGATCACCCAGCCGCACTCGGAGCTCCAGGACCAGCAGTGCCTCGACTGCCACGGGACGTTCGCCCACCTGCCCACGAGCATGGTCGCGAAGGACGAGAACGAGTGCTGGCTCTGCCACCGGCCGACGGAGCTGCCACCGCCCGAGTACCCGCACGTGCTGGAGCCGGCGATCGGCTGCCGGGAGTGCCACCAGTCGGCCCAGACGGGCGGGCTGCCGATCGACCACGCGCTCCGCGAGGACTCGACCTGCCTCCTCTGCCACGAGATCAACGCGACCCCGCCCTCCGCCGGCGCCAGGCTCCCGACCCTGCCGTTCCCGGGCGGGTAGCGGCAGCGGGCGGTCCGCCGGCACGGCCGGCGGCGGCAACCCGATCCGAGGGGTACGCTCGAACGTACCCGCCACCGATGGAACGGAGGTGCGACGCGTGACCGCCGATCCGGGCCTGACTGCGATCATCCTCGTCGCCATCGTCGGGACCGTGGCGATCGTCATGAGCGCCTCGTCCGACTGGGAGGTCCGGCATGAGCTGGCACGGGAGACGGACCGCTGGACCGCGCCGCTCATCGTGCGCCGCTATGACGCCGGGGCGCGTCGACGCCGCATGGACGAGGCGGCCGTCCTCCAGACCCACGGCTACACGGCGGTGATGGAGCTCGGGGGCGGCGACGGAGCCCCCGGCACCGCGGGCGACGCTCGCAGGGGTGACGCAACCGGGCCGATCGTCGTCACCTACGCCCGCGAGTAGCCCGGACGCTCGGGACCCGGGCAGCCGGGGCCGCCCGCGGGGCTAGCTGCTCGCGAGCTCCCGACGCACGGCGGTCGCGTCCTCGAGCCGACGCCGGACCGCGTTGAGGAACCTGGCGCCGAGCTCCCCGTCGACAAGCCGGTGGTCGGCCGACAGCGTCAGCTTCATGAGCGTCCTCACGGCGATTCCGTCGCCGATCACGACCGGGGTCGGGACGGCAGCGGCAACCGCGAGGATCCCGGATTCACCCGGGTTGACGATGGCCGTGAAGTCGTCGACGCCGTACATCCCGAGGTTGCTCACGGTGAACGTGCTGCCGCGGAGGTCGTCGACGCCCAGCGTCCCGGCACGGGCCGCGGTGACCAGAGCGGCAGCCTGGTCATGGATCTCGACGACCCCAAGCCGATCGGCATCCCGGAGCACCGCGACGACGAGGCCGGCCGGCAGCGCGATGGCCAGGCCGAGATGGACCCGCCGCCTCGGCCAGACCTGGACGCCGTCCGTGCGAGAGTTGACGTCCGGGAACTCCGCCAGGGTCTGCGCGGTGGCGAACAGGACCACATCGGTCACCGTCAGGTGGACACCGGCCGCCCGCAGCTCGTCCCGGAGCGCGAGGAGGCGGCTGACGTCGGCCGTGACCGTGACCGAGAACGTCGGGATCGTGGTCGCGCTGAGGGTCAGGCGCTCGGCAATGACACGACGCATCCGGCTTAGCGGGCGGGGTGCGGCCTCGTCCTCGGTCGGTCCAGCGAGCTCGCCGTTCCGTGCGAGCGCTGCGCCGGCCGCGAGGGCTGCCTGCACGTCGCGCTCGACGATCCGGCCGCCGGGACCGGAGCCGGCAACCGAGCGCGGATCCAGGCCGCTCGCGGAAGCGAGCCGGCGGGCCCGCGGGCTGATGGCCGGGACGGGACCGTCCGGATCGCGACTCGGCTCTTGCGGTGATGCGGCTGCGGCCGCCGCCCCGGCAGGCGCCGCTCGCTGCGTTGCCGGGGCCCTGGCCGTGTCTGCCGTCGGCTCGGGCTCCGTCTGCGTCGGTGCGGCTGCGTCCAGGGCCGACGCACCGTCCGGAATCGATTCCCCCGGATCCCCGATCCAGGCGCATACGGCGTTCACGGGCACGAACTCGCCGGCCGGGACGACGTGCCGCAGGAGTACGCCGTCGTGGAAGGACTCGACCTCCATCGTCGACTTGTCGGTCTCGATCTCGAACAGGACGTCGCCCTTGGCCACGAGCTCGCCCTCGGCCTTCCGCCACAGGGTGAGCAGGCATTCCTCGGTCATCTGTCCGGGTTTCGGCATCCGGACCGCGTGTGCCATCGCTCCCGCCTGTCCCGAGTCAGCCGATCGCGAGGACGGCGCGCACGATGTCGTCCGGTCCCGGGAGGAAGGCCCGCTCCAGGCCCTCCGCCTGGGGCGAGATGCCGTTCGCGGCGCCGACCCGACCGATCGGCCCGTCGAGATCGTCGAACGCCTCGGCCTGGATCCGGGCGATGAGCTCGTTCACGAAGCTGCCGATGAGGACCGCCTGGCTCGCCACCACGCAGCGGCCGGTCCGGCGGACGGAGTCCAGGACCGTCCCGATGTCGAGCGGCACGAGGCTCCGGAGGTCGATGACCTCGCATGAGATGCCGTGCTCCGCCTCCAGCGCCGCGGCGGCCGTGAGCAGGTCCGGGACGGCCGGCCCCCAGCCGACGAGGGTCACGTCGGTCCCGCGGCGAGCGACGCGGGCCACCCCGATCGGGGTGAGGGTCTCCTCGTCGGGCACGACGCCCTTCGTGCCGTACAGCCCCTGGCTCTCGACGAAGAGCACGGGGTTGTTCGTCCGGATCGCCGACTTCAGGAGGCCCTTGGCGTCCTCGGGCGTGGCCGGGTAGAGGACGTACAGGCCCGGCATGTGCGTGAAGAGGCTCTCGAGCGACTGGGAGTGCTGGCCGCCGTACCCCTTGCCGGCCCCGACCGAGGCCCGGATGACGAGCGGGACCTCGACCTGCGCGCCACTCATGAAGTGCCACTTCGCGGCCTGGTTCGCGATCTGGTCCGAGGCCATCAGCGCGAAGTCCATGTACATGAGCTCCACGACGGGGCGGAGCCCGACGATCGCTGCCCCGACGGCCGTGCCGCAGATCGCGGCCTCGGAGATCGGCGTGTTGAAGACGCGCGCTCGCCCGAAGGTCTCGAGGAGACCCTTCGTCAGCTTGAAAGCTCCGCCGTAGTCGGCGATGTCCTCGCCGTAGAGGATGATCCGACTGTCGCGGGCCATCTCCTCGGCGAGCGCTTCGCGGAGCGCGTCGCGGTAGCTGATCTGGCCCGCCGCGTCGCGCACGGCGACGGGCGGGTCGGCCTCGATCGTGACCGCGCGCGAGCCTTCCGGAACGACATCCGCGACCGTGTCGGTGTAGAGGTGGGCCAGGAGGTCCGCCGGATCGGGGTCGGTCGCCGCTGCGGCGCGGACGGCCGCCCGCGCGTTGCGATCGGCCGCCCGGGACGCGACCGCGGCGAGGGCGGCTTCGGCGGCTCCGCGGTCGGCGGCGCCCGCCTCGATGATCTGCCCCCGCAGCCGCTCGATCGGATCGACCGCCCGCCACGCGGCCTCCTCCTCCCGGGTGCGGTACTCGTTTCGGGGATCGGACAGGGAGTGGCCGTAGTAGCGGTAGGTGCTCAGCTCGAGGAGGACCGGCCCCTCGCCGGCCCGGCAGATCGCCGCCGCGCGAGCGACCGCGTCCCGGACCGCGAGGACGTCCATCCCGTTCACGACCTCCGCGTGCATGTTGTTCTCGGCGAAGCCGGCCGCCCGTCGAGCGAGGTGGCGGACCCCCATCACCTCCTCGTCGGTCCGATGGGTCATCCCGTAGTGGTTGTTCTGGATGACGTAGATGATCGGCAGACCGGCGGCCCGGTCGCCGGCGAGGTGGTTCGTCCACTGGTGCTGGGCCGCCCAGTTCAGCGATTCGAGGACCACCCCGTTGGCGTACGCTCCGTCACCGGCCATGCAGCACACGACCTGGCCCGTCCCCTGGTAGCGGACGGCCATCGCTGCGCCCGTCGCGATCGGGACGCTGCCGCCGACGATCGCATTGGCCCCGAGGTGGCCTGTCGCGAAGTCGCCGATGTGCATCCCGCCGCCGCGCCCCCGGCAGTACCCCTCCTCCTTGCCGAACAGCTCGGCGATGGTCCGGTAGACGTGCTCCTCGAGGGCGGCGTCCAGGAGCTCACCGCGCGTCGTGGCCGCGCCGGGGACCCGAGCACGGAGCCCGTCCACGGTCATCCCCCGGATCGCGGCGAAGCCTTTGGCGATGGCGTCGCCATGGCCGCGATGGCTGCTCGTGATGTAGTCGCCGGCCTGGAGCGCCGAGGCGGTACCCACCGCCGCCGCCTCCTGGCCGATCGACACGTGGGTTGGGCCGCGGTAGTCGAAGCCCGGCAGCGGATCGTAGCCACCCGACCGGAGCTGCACGATCATCTCCTCGAGCTCCCGGATCGCGAGCATGTCGTCGAGCAGCGCCAGGGCATCGACATCCGTCAGGCGGCCCGCCGCGACCTCCGCTGCGACGGTCCCGTCGAAGCTGAAACCCCGGACCATCCCGCACGCTTCCTCGAACGGTGCGAAGTCCGGACGCGCGTCGCTGCGATACGTCGGAGCTACGATGGCCGGCGTCCTCCGAGTCATCGGGCCCTGCCAGCAGCGCGATCCCGCGTCATGCCGTGATCACCCGGATGCCACGGCGACCGAGCTTCCGCGCCACCCCGGCTTCGATCGCCGAGTCGGTCACGAAGACGTCGATGTCCGCGAGGCGGCCGGCTCCGACGAAGGACCGCGTTCCGAGCTTCGAGCTGTCGGCCAGCAGGATGACCTCGCGAGCTCGCGACAGGACGAGCTGCTTCGTGAAGGCCTCCGCCGGATCGGTCGTCATGAGCCCCTCCTCGAGCGACAGGGCGAACGTGCCCATCACCGCGCGGTCGACGTGGAGGTCCTCGAGCAGGTGGCGGGTCAGCGGCCCGACGATCGCCCGGCTCGTCGCCCGAAGCTCGCCGCCGAGCAGGATCAGGCGCGGTCCCCGACCCACGAGCTCCATCGCGACGGGAAGGCTGTTCGTGACGACCGTCAGGCGCGTCCAGCCGTGGAGCAGGCGGGCGAGGGCCAGTACGGTGCTGCCGCTGTCGAGGTAGACGGTGTCCGTCGGCGAGAGGAGCCTGGCCGCGGCCGCCGCGATCCGGCCCTTCTCGGCCGCAGCGGCGCCGGCCTTCACGTCGAAGTGAAGCTCGTCGAGCCGCTGGTCGACCGCGACCGCGCCGCCGTGGACCCGCCGCAGGCGGCCTGCCTCGCTGACGGCGTTGAGATCGCGACGCACCGTCGCCTGCGAAACCCCGAGTGCCGCGCTCAGTTCCTCCAGGCGCGCCGCGCCGCGCGCCTCGACGAGATGGACCAGTCGCTGGCGGCGGTGGACAGCCAGCTCCTGGCGGGGCTCGTCGGTGTCAGAAACTTGCAGGACTGCTTGCGCCACGCGCAGATCGTAGCATAATCTTGCGAGATCAAGCAGGGGGTGTCGTCCGACTTGCGGAACCGCGGATGGCGCCCGGGGAGGCGTGATGGACCAGGTCGCCGCGACCCAGGCCGTTCGATCGATCTTCCTGGCCGAGGGAGGTCTGCACGGTTGTGCCGAGACGGCGTTCATGGTCCTGAAGGCTCGCTACGGTCTCCCTGACCCCGCCGACTCCGCCGCCGCGATGGCCCTGAACGGCGGGCTTGCCTACAGCGGCGGGCCGTGCGGCGCGGTGACCGGCGCCGCCCTGGCGATCGGCCTCCTCGCGGCGCGCCGCCTGCCGGATCACCAGGAAGCGAAGCTGATGGCCCGTGGGGCCGTGGCAGCCCTCCTCGACGACTTCGAGACCGAGTTCGGCGCCGTCGATTGCCGATCCCTGACGGGCGTCGACCTCCGGGCCCCGGGCGGGCACGACGCGTTCCTGGCTTCTGGGGCCTGGCGCACCGCATGCCTCCGGCAGCTCGAGTTCGTCGTCGGGCGTGTCGGTCCGCTTGCCGACGATCTCGGGCGGGACCGCCGCGCCAGGCCCGCGGAACCGGCCGCCGATCCTCGGATCGGCCCGGCCGGGGAGGGTCGATGAGCACAGGCGCACGTGCCGCGAGGCGACCGGCGCGGCGCTAGACTGCGGAGCAGCCCAGTCCGCCACGGGAGCCCAGATGACCGACGCTCGGGTTGTCTCGCGCAACGTCCTTGCGGAACAGGTGAAGGACCGGCTCCTCGAGGACATCCTGTCCGGTCGGTACCCGGCGAAGTCACGGATCATCGAGACCCGCGTGGCGCGCGAGCTTGGTACGAGCCAGGCCCCCGTCCGTGAGGCGCTTCGAGGCCTCGAGGCGCTTGGCGTCGTCGAGATCCTGCCCTTCCGAGGCGCTCGAGTGCGCCATCCGTCCCGAAGCGAGCTGCTCGAGGCGTACACGATCCGCGCCGAGCTCGAGGCGCTCGGCGCCAGGCTCGGCGTGCCGATGATGACGGATCGTGACCTGGCCGACATCGAAGACCTCCTCGCCGAGATGGAGCGCGCCGCCGACACGGGCGACCGACACGCCGTGGCCCTCGCCGACGCGACCTTCCACGGGCGACTCCTGCAGCTGTCGGACAACGCGACGCTCGCCCGGGTCTGGCGCTCGCTCGAGCCCTACTCCCGGACGTACATCTCGGTCGTGGGGGCCGATACGCACTGGACGGCGGGTCTCCATCCGCAAATCGTCGAGGCCCTCCGGACCCGGGACCCGGAGGCCGTGGTGGCCGCGCTTCGTGACCACTTCGAACAGGCCAGCAGCCATCTCACCGAGCCGTGGCACGACGAGGGGTCGAAGCCGGCCTGACGACGGGCCGGGAGGGCTCAGGCCCGGACCAGCGCCCGGACCTGCTCGGCCACCCGCTCCGACGACAGGCCGTAGAGGTCGAGGAGCTCGGCGTTCGGGCCCGACTCGACGTCCACGTCCCGGAGACCGATCCGATGGATCCGCGTCGGCCGGTGCTCCGACAGGACCTCGGCGACCGCGCCCCCGAGCCCGCCGAGGATCGTGTGCTCCTCGACCGTGACGACGTGGTCGGTTCGCTCGGCCGCCGCGACGAGAGCCTCGACGTCGAGCGGCTTGACGGTCGCGACGTGGAGGACCCCGGCCGAGATGCCCTCGGCCGCCAGGAGCTCGGCGGCCTCGACGGTCCGGGTCGTCTGGGCCCCCGTCGAGACGAGCGTGACGTCGCGCCCTTCCCGGATCCAGAGCGCCCGGCCGAGCTCGAAGCGGTGGTCGTCGTCGAACAGTTGGGCGGTCGCGTCGCGACCGAGCCGTACGTAGCACGGCCCGTCGTACCCGGCGGCCCAGCGAAGCGCGAGCCGGGCCTCGACGTGGTCGGCCGGGGCAACGCAGACCATGTTCGGCAGCGATCGCATGATGGCCAGGTCGTCGACGATGATGTGGCTCATCCCCGTCTGGCCGGTGAACAGCCCGGCGTAGCTCGGCGTGATCTTCACGTTCAGGCGGGGCTGGGCGATCAGGACCCGGATCTGGTCGAGCGGGCGGACCACCGCGAACGAGACGAACGTGCTGATGAACGGGACGAGGCCCATCGTGGCCATCCCGGCGGCTACGCCGAGCATGTTCTGCTCGGCGATGCCCATCTGGAGGTAGCGGTCGGGGTGGGCCTTCTCGAAGATGTCGGCTCGGGTCGAGCTGCCGACGTCCCCATCGAGCATGTAGATCCGGGGGTCCTCCGCGGCCAGCTCGGCGACCGTTTCGCCGAAGATCTCGCGCATCGGCCGGCCGGTCGGCAGCGGCGTCGTGAGCGTCATCGCCCGGCCTCGGTCGTCGCCGGGCCGCCGACGTCCGGCGGCGGCTCCCCGAGCTCGGCCATCGCCGCGGAGAGCTCCTCAGGCTTGATCGCCCGGGTGTGCCAGAAGTAGTGGCCCTCCATGAACGACACGCCCTTGCCCTTCACGGTGTGGGCGATGACGACACATGGCCGGCCGTCGCCGGCAACGGCCTGCCCGAGGATCCGGACGAGTTCGCCGACGTCATGGCCGTCGACCTCGAGGACCCGCCAGCCGAAGGCCGCCCACTTCGCCGCGAGCTCGCCCTCGCGCTGCGGTGGGATCCGGCCGTCGGGGCCATCGCCGGGCCAGCCGTACTGCTGGAGCCGATTCGCGTCGACGATCGCGATGAGGTTGTCGAGGCCGTACCGGGGCGCGGACATGGCGGCCTCCCAGACCTCCCCTTCCTGGCACTCGCCGTCGCCGAGCATGACGAACGCCCGGACGTCGCGACCGGTGAGTCGGGCCCCGAGGGCGATCCCCATGGCCGCCGAGATACCCATCCCGAGCGAGCCGGTCGACATGTCGAGCCCCGGGAGTCGGGTCATGTCGGGATGGCCCTGGAGCCGCGAGCGCGCAGCGTCGAACGTCAGCAGCTCCTCGACCGGGAAGTAGCCCCGCAGCGCCATCGCCGCGTACAGGCCGATCGACGAGTGGCCCTTCGACAGGATGAATCGATCGCGGTCCGGCCAGGCCGGGTGGTCGGGACGGATCCGGAGCACGTGGAAGTACAGGACCGCGAGGATGTCCGCGGCCGAGAGGGGCCCGCCGATGTGGCCGGCCCGGGCGTGGTTGACGGATCGGATCACCTCGACCCGGATCCGCCGGGCCATCTCCCGGAGGTGGCCGAGGTCGGGCGGCGCGGCGCCGATCGCGGTCGTCACGACGCCGGCTTCGCCTCGTACGAGCCGGGCACGACCGGCGGCGAGAAGACGCACACGAGCTCGAGATCGCCGGGCCCGTCGCTCTCGGTCGCGTGGAAGGTTCCGGGCGAGACATGGACGACGACGCCCGGCTCGACCTCGGCCGTGCCGTCGGGGGTCACGATCCGGCCGCGGCCCGCGGCACAGTAGATCGTCTCCTCCTCGGCCGGGTGGACGTGGCCTGCGGGGCGGGACCCAGGCGGGAACACAGAGACGCCCATCGAGACGTTCCGCGCCGCGCTGTTCCGAGGGCCGAAGTAGGAGTGCCAGGTCCGGCCGGGGAGGGGAACCACCTCGGACTCGGATCTGGCCACGCGCTTGATCATCCGATCACCTCGCCATCCACCTGACCGGTGGGTCGCCGACTGATAATCGATTATCGAGAATAGGCACGATGGATTCCCCGGTCAAGAGGCGGGATGGAAAAGGGGTCCTCCGCCGGGTGGCGGGAGGACCCCTTCATCAGGTCGACGGACTGTCGCCCGCCCTTACCACTCACACTCGTTGGGCGGATCCTCGGGCTCGCACTCCGCCCTGGTCACGATCTGCTCCATGATCTCGATCGCCCGCTCGGCGTCGAGGATGACCGGCGTGCCGGCCTTGCCGTCGAGTCCGAACGGTGTGTACGACTGGACGACGTGGTTCACGCCACCGTCGGTGTAGGTGCCGTTGCCGGTGATTCCCTCGTAGTCCACGTCCGTTCCGGCCCGGATGAGCTCCAGGCACTCGGCATACGTGTAGCAGACCTCACCGGGGGCCTCGCCGACCTCGTGCATGGCGGGCGCCCAGTCGCTCGCCTTGTACGACCCGCCCCACTCGACGGCCAGGGCCGTCTGGACGAGCAGGTCGTAGGTCGAGAAGTGGTAGAGGCCCTTCGGGTCCTCGTCCTCGGGCGCTGTGTGATCCGCGTTCGTCCATGCCTCCGAGAAGAAGTCCCAGGCCGGGGTGGTGTCGTCGTACGAGAACGCCGCGAAGCCGATCCCCTTCTGCGAGGCAATGGGCTCGGTGCCCAGCGTGCCGATGAACTCGGTCTGGATCCACCCGGTTTCGCCGATCCAGTTGAGCGACAGGCCGGCCTCGGCTGCCGCCTTGATCAGGGCGGCCGACTCGACCGACCCGGCCTGGACGATGACGGCGTCCGGGTCGAGCGTGGCGATCCGCTGGGCTTCGGCGCCGTAGGACGCCTGCTCCGCCTGAACGTCGATTCGTGCCAGGACCTCCATGCCGACGGCCTCGGCGGCCTTCTCCGCCGCATTCGCCGCGAGCTGGAAGCCCTCGACCTGCGTGGCGAAGATGACGATCTTCTCGGCGTTGATCGTCTCGGCATACAGGATCCCGGACATGCCGAGCGCCTCGTCGAGGCCCTGTGCGCGGAAGATCGGCTCCGCCGCCTTCCCGCCGAGGTTGGCGGGGATGGCCCCGCCGTGGACCGACGGCCCGAGCGGCGAGTCGTTGTCCTGCCAGTACTCCATCATGTACTCGCGGTACGTCCGGTACTGGTGCGCGATGCTCACGACGATCTCGGCGCCGCGCTGCTCGAGACAGGTCTTCGCCGCCTGGCCTTCCTTGTCATCCCCGATGTCCTCCGACACGAGGGTCCAGGTCCGGCCCAGCGGCGGGTCCTCGTTGATGACCTCGTTGATCGGGAAGGCCACGTCCTCGGTGAGCGACTTGCCGTAGGCGGCGAACGAGCCGGTGTAGTACGCCAGCTCGCAGACCACCACGGGCTCGGTCGAGGGCGGCTCGGTCGTGCCCGGCGTGCCCGTGGCGACCGCCGATGTGTCGGGCGACGCGCTGCTGCCGCCGCCGCATGCGCCGGCGGCCAGGGCAAGCACCGTGATCCCGATCATGGTGCGGGCCCAGTTCGTTCTACCGACCGTCATTCCGTTCCTCCTCATCCTTGCTAACTCTTGCGCGGTACGTCAGATCCGGTATCCCTCCTTGAGCTGCTGGGTTGTCAGATCAGATGCCTGCATCACCGCAAATGCCTCACCGAGGCTCAGGACCATCACCCGGTCGGCCACCTGGAGCGCCTTCGTGGCGTTCTGCTCGGCAAGGACGATGGCGACCCCCCGGGACTCGTGGATCTCCCTGACCTTCTCGAAGAACATCTCGACGTAGAGGGGCGACAGTCCGGCCGTCGGCTCGTCGAGCAGCAACACCTTCGGGTCCTGCATCAGGGCCCGCGCGCACGCCAGCATCCGTGACTCACCCCCGCTGAGCGTGCCCGCGGGCTGGGCTTGGTGCTCCTTCAGGGCGGGAAACAGCTCGAAGACCTCGGCCAGCCGCTCATCGCGCGGGCGCCGGCCGATCATTCCGCCGATGTTGAGGTTCTCGATGACACTGAGGTCGGCGAAGGTGCCCTTCTCCTGGGGCACGTAGCCAACCCCCCGACTCGCGGTCTCGTACGGCGGCAGCGCCGACACGTCCTCGCCCTGGAACCGGATCGACCCGGCCATGAGGGGGATGAGCCGCGCCAGCGTCGCGAGCAGCGTCGTCTTGCCGGCACCGTTGGCTCCCAGGATCGCGAAGATCTCGTCGCCGACGCTGAAGTCGAGGCCTTTGAGGACGGTGACCCCGTGGTAGCCGCTGCGCAACCCCTGGACCTCGAGGGTGACGGGTCGGGCCATCTCAGACATGGCCCTCTCCGAGGTACTTTTCGACGACGGTCCGGTTCTCGCGGATCGTCTTGGGGTCGCCGCGCAGGATGACGCTGCCCTCGGCCATGAAGAGGACCTCGTCGCAGAGGTTCCAGATGACGTTGAGGTCGTGCTCGACGACCACGACCGACGTCCCCGCCGCCGCCAGGTCCCGGACCACGGCCATGACCTTGTCGGTCAGGTCGGCAGGCAGGCCGGCCGTGGGCTCATCGAGCAGGAGGAACCTGGGTTTCAGGAGCAGGCAGCGGACGATGTCGAGGAGCTTCTTCTCGCCGGCCGACATCGCGTACAGCGTCGGGTCCCTGAACCCGAAGTAGTCGAGGTACTGCCGGATCTCGGACTCGTGCTGCTCGAAGACCGCTCGTTCACTGAAGATCCGGTGCGGCTGCTCGTACCGGGACCCGGCGACCGCGAGCAGGAGCGAGTCCCAGATGGTCAGCTTGGGGAAGTCCATGATCACCTGGTTGCTCTTGACGACGCCGAGGCGCGCCAGCCGGTAGGCCGGCAGCGTCGACAGGACCACTTCGCCACCGTCACTCGGCAGGAGCGAGATGGTGCCCCGATCGAGCGAGGTCGAGTGCATGATCATGCGCATCAGCGTCGTCTTGCCGGCACCGTTTGGGCCGATGAGGCCCTCGATCGGCCGGTCGCCGAGGACGAGATCGTCGACGTCCACGACGATGCGACCCGAGAAGCTCTTCACCGCCCCTTTCACGCGAAGCCGGGGACGGGTGATGGCCGGCGCGTCGGCGGCTTCAGCGACCATGGAGCTTCCGCATCAGCTCGTCGCGCCGCATGTCCCCGAGCAGGCCGAGCGGCCGGAACAGCAGGACGACCATCAGGGTCAGGCCGAACGCGGCCTCCCGCAGGACCGGGATCGCCTGCGTGTACCAATCCTGGGGGAGCGGCAGGTAGGACTGGACCACGATGTCGAACAGCCCCACGGTGAGGATCACCCCGACCACCGCTCCCCAGACGCGTGCGGTGCCGCCCAGCACGAGCCCGACCATCGCGGCGAGGGTGACGCCGACCCCCACGTTGCCGATGTCGAGGTAGCGCACCATGACCCCGTTCATCGCGCCGAGGAGGCCCATCGCAGCCGACGTGACGGTGAACAGCCAGAGCTTGGCTCGGAATGTCGACTTCCCGAGGCTGCGGGTCAGGGGCTCGTTGCCACCGACGGCGATGAGTAGCCGCCCGTAGGGCGAGCGGTGGACCCGCCAGGCATAAAGGAAGATCGCGACGACGACGACCGCCGTGATCACCAGCCACAGCAGCTCGTCCTCCTTGACCCGGCCGATGTCGTACGGGAAGCCGAGTCCCCCCATGCCGCGCGCGCCGCCGGTGAGGTCGTCCTCGGTCGTCGCCAGGAGCTGGACCGCGGTAGCAAACCCGAGTGTGCCCACGAGCACGCCGTCGGTGTCGAGGTCGGCGATCAGCCAGCCGACGAGGAGTCCGGCGAGGCCGGCGATGAGCGTTGCGGCGGCGGCGCAGACGAGGAACTGCCAAGGCTCCCCGAACGGCCAGTCGACCCGGACGTACAGCACGCCGAAGGCGTACATCCCGAGGCCCCAGAACCCGACGACGCCGAAGTTGGCGATTCGGGCGAGCCCCAGCTGGAGATGGAGGAGCAGCCCGAGGCCGATCACCATCACGACCTGGAACAGCCCGGTGATCAGGAAGGCGTCGAGCCAGTCGAGGTTCATCTGCCTACACCTTCGCCGTCTCGGCGACCCGCCGCCCACGGATCTTCAGGACGACGACGAACGCGACGATCAGCACCAGCTGCGCATACAGGACCTGGTCGAACTGGAGCGCCATGGCAGCCAGCGCCACGCTCGTGCCGACCCCGACGAGGATGACCCCGCCCAGCCCCCACGTTCCGCCCACGAGCGCGACCATCAGGATCATCAGGAACTGGCGCCAGCCGAGCAGCGGCGCAACGTTCGACCCGACGCCGTAGAAGGCGCCGGCCAGCCCGCCCGCGACACCGGCGATGAACCAGATCAGGACCGTCACCACGAGCGGCCGGATGCCGCTCACCTGGGCCAGGCCCTCGTCGCTGGCCAGGGCCCGGATCTTGAGGCCGAGGCTGGAACGCTGGATGAACAGGTAGAGCAGCAGTGCCAGCACGGCGACGCTGACGAGGGCGAGCAGCCGGAACGAGCTGACGCCGACGCCGAGAACCGGGATCGTGTCGGGTGGCGGGACGTCGTAGAAACGGACGGGGTAGCCGAAGATGAACTGGAGGCCGTGCCGCAGGAAGATCGACAGCCCGAACGAGATGATGATGAGCTCCAGCACGCCCACCCCGCGCTGCTTGGCGGGCCGGAAGACCAGCAGATAGCTCGCCACGCTCACGAGCCCGGCGAGCAGCCCCGCGGGAAGGAGGACCGTGTAGAAGTTCAGCTCGAACGTCGTGTTGGCCCACATCCCGAAGTACGCGCCGAGCGTGATCGTCTCCGAGTAGGCGACGTTGATGAGACCGGTGAGGCGGTAGAGCAGGGCGAAGCCGATCGCGGCAAGGACCAGCGGGGCGTGCTCGGTGAGCCCGATGACGAGGCTCTGGGTGATGAACTCCATCAGCCGGCCGCCGGCACCGGTGGCCGTGGCCTCTCCCCGCCGCCCGCCAAGGGCGCTGCGGGATCGATGGGGCTCCGCGTGTCGCCCCCATCGAACACTGGCCGGTTGGTCATCGCGCGACCGCCTCCGAACGGAGCAGGGGACGCACCACTCTGGGACGAACTGACCGTCGATCTCCGCCGGTGAGGCGGATCATCGATTATCGAGGATAGTAGGTCAAGGGCCGCAATTTGCAAGCCGGGAGCGCGGGGATCGCGACCGCGGCCACCCCTCAGCGGCTCGGAGCGTCGGGATCGGGGAGGACCAGGTCCCGGATCGCGCCCTGGAGGTCGTGATAGGCGGCAATGAAGGCGCGGAGTGTCCGGGCACTCGCCCCGAAGCCTTCGAACGCCTCGGGCGCCAGCCCATCGGGCTCGTAGGCCCGACGGAAGTCGGGGATCCGCTGCTCGAGATCCTCGATGAGGTCGGCGTCGACCGGGACGTCCATCCGTGGCTCGGGCCGGATGCCGCTGGCGTTGAACCGGACCTGCCAGGCATGGGGCATCGTCAAGCTCACGTCGCCGCCGACGAGCTCGGTCCAGTGGAGCCGGTGACGATAGGCCGCCGCGAGCAAGCGGGATCGGTAGCCCCGCTCGCGGAAGAGGGCATACGTCCGCTTGAACGCCGCGATCCCGGCCCAGTTCACCGCGTCGGGGTGGACGGACAGGCGGTCACGTTCCACGACGACCTTCAACCAGTCGTCGAGCCGGCCGATCATGATCGTCACGATCGGCGACATCGAGGACGTGTCGAGGCCGGCGGACTCGCGACGGGTGAGGCCGCGCTCCACAGCCTCCGCGGCGGCGAGCGCCTGGGGCACCGTGAAGCTGACGGTCGAGTTGATGCTGATGCCCTGGGCCGTCGCCTCCTCCATCCCGACGATGCCCGCGGCCGTGCAGGGGAACTTCACCTGCATGTTCGGCGCGAGACCGTGGAATCGAACGGCCTGCTCGACCATCCGTTTCGGGTTGCGGTGGTTGGCAGGGTTGAGTTGCAGCGAGAGGCGGCCGGCCTTGCCCTTGGTCCGCTCATGGACCGGCCCGAGCACGGCGGCGCCGCGCACAGCCATCTCTTCGACGACTGCCCAGGTGAGGTCCACCTCCGAGGCGGTCGGCTCCGCTTCGGCGAGCTGCTCGACGCGGCGGGCCCAGTACGCTCGCTCCTTCCGGAGGACCTCGAGGACGATGCTGGGGTTCGACGTCGCACCGGTGGCCCCGCGCTCGACGGCGTAGGCGAGCTCGTCCACCGCGCAGGAGTCGTTCCAGTACTGGGTGCGCGTCTCCTGGGTCATCTGCAGGAGGGGGCTGTCGAGCGCCGCCGCGACCACCATGACCGTCACCTCCGGGGTATCGTTCCTTGTATCATCGATCATCGATTGTTCAGTGGCAAGCCCGCGCGAGCCCCGCGATTCTGCCTTGACGCGTCCCCGGCATCGGGGCTACTGTCATCGACAATCGATTATCGATGTGCGTCCCGTGGCGAGCTGGAGATGCACGTGGCCACGGTCGTCCTCCTGGGCACGCTCGATACCAAGGGTCCCGAGTTCCGCTTCGTGCGGGACGAGGTTCGCAGGGCCGGATGCGACACCATCCTCGTGGACGCGGGTGTCCTCGAACCGTCATCGCTTGCGGACGTCTCGTCGGACGTCGTGGCAGCCGCCGGCGGGGCCGACCGGACCGCCCTCGCTGCCGGCGGCGACCGGGGGCACGCGATTGCGTCGATGACACGCGGTGCGATCGAGGTCGTCCGGCAGCTCCATGCTGAAGGCCGACTCGACGCCATCGCCGGGCTCGGCGGCTCCGGCGGCACCGCGCTCGTGGCCGCGGCCATGCGCGCCCTCCCGATCGGTGTCCCGAAGCTCCTCGTCTCGACGATGGCCTCCGGCGACACGCGGCCGTATGTCGGCACGAGTGACGTCACGCTCATGCACTCGATCGTCGACATCGCCGGGCTCAACCGAATTTCGCGCCGGGTCCTCGCCAACGCTGCCGCCGCCACCGCCGGCATGGCCCGGCAAGCCTCGCGAGCCGACGACCGACCCGACGGCCGACCATGCATCGGGGCGACGATGTTCGGCGTGACGACACCCTGCGTGACCGCCGCCCGCGAGGTCCTCGAGTCGCGCGGCTACGAGGTCCTCGTCTTCCATGCGACCGGCACGGGCGGACGCGCCATGGAGGACCTCATCCGTTCAGGCGTCATTACCGGTGTCCTCGACGTGACCACGAGCGAGCTGGCCGACGACCTCGTCGGCGGGGTCTGCTCCGCCGGCCCCGACCGGCTCGAAGCGGCCGGCACACTCGGACTGCCGCAGGTGGTATCTCTCGGCGCCCTCGACATGGTGAACTTCGGGCCGCTCGACACCGTCCCGCGCCGGTTCCGCGGCCGCACCCTCGTGGAGCACAACGCCGCGGTCACGCTCATGCGGACCAGCGAGGCGGAGTGCGCGGAGCTCGGTCGCGTGCTGGCCCGGAAGCTGAACGAGGCGACCGGCCCGCTGGTCGTGTTCGTCCCAGGCGACGGGCTGTCGATGCTCGATGCCCCCGGGCGGCCGTTCCACGATCCGGCTGCCGACGCAGCCCTGACCCGGGAGTTGAAGGCAGGGCTTCGCCCGGGCATCGAGGTGGTCGAGGTGGCCACCGATATCAACGACCCGGCGTTCGGGCGCGCGATGGCCGAGCGCCTCGACGACCTCTATCGCGTGTGGGCCGAACCCCTGCCGGCGGCCGTGGCCGGGAGGTGCTGAAGGGAGGCGGATGCGGGCCGCGGCCAGGGCCGCGGACGAGGGACGAGCCGGAAGACGTCGCCCGGCCGGCGACGCGAGCCACGAGCCGAAGGAGAAGACTGCGGTGCCATTGAAGGAAGAGATCCTCGACCAGTACCTCGGGACCGAGGAATTCCCCATCGCCTGGACGTCGGAGACCGAGAAGTTGCTCTTCTGGGTCTACGACGACCTCCACTGCCCGAAGCCGCTCAGCCCGATGTACGAGGACATCGGCGGCTGGTGGCTGTCCTGCGACCACATGTTCCGCCGCTTCGGGACGCCGTTCGCGACGGACTGGATCTACAAGAAGATCAACGGCTACCTGTACACCGCGGCGATCCCGGCCGAAGCCGGGCTCGAGCTCGTGACGCAGGAGTACGACCTGGCGACGCGCGCGATCGTTCCCCAGGGCGACGACGCCGGCTACGCAGGCAAGATCGGGGCGTACCTGGGCGCGGTCCTGCCCGTCTACGGCCACAACTTCGTCCACTGGTGGCGGACGCGGTTCGTGCCCGAGATGCAGCGGAACTTCGACTACATCGAGGGCATGCTCGACAAGAAGGCCGAGCTCAGCCTGGCCGACACGGCCGTCCTCCTCGAGGACGCCATCGACATGCACGACCGCCACTGGAAGATCCACTGGATGCTGAACTTCGCGCAGCTCAGCGCGACGCTCAACCTCCGGGCGGTCATGGAGAAGACCCACGGCAAGATCGACGAGGTCCTGCTGGGCCGGCTCCAGAGCTCGGCCAACGACCGCAACTGGGACAAGATCCGGTCCCTCTGGCAGATGCAGGAGGAGGTCCGCGGCGACGCCGAGCTGGCGAAGGCCTTCGACAGCCCGTCCGCGACCGAGATCGTCCCGCGGCTCCAGGCGAGCGAGCGTGGGCGGCGGTTCATCGACGAGCGGGTCGTGCCGTACCAGAAGGAGTTCGGCTGGCACGCCGTCTGGAGCCACGAGTTCATCTTCCCGAGCTTCCGGGAGGACATGACCCCGGTCGTCCAGCTCGTCCGCGATCAGTACGCGTCGGGCTACGACTACCCGGCTGCAGTCGCGAAGCTCAAGGCCGACATCGACGCGGCCTCGGTCGAGATCCTCGAGGGTCTCGAGGGCGAGGCGCTCGAGGAGATGCGTGCGGCCAACGAGATCAACCTGAAGATGGCCCCGCTCACCCCGGATCATCACTTCTACATCGACCAGGGCGCCAACGCCCACGTCCGGCTCGTCCTCATGGCCATCGGCGAGAAGCTCGTCGAGATGGGCGTTCTCGATCGCCCGGACGACGTGATCCTCTTCCACTACAACGAGCTGCGGGCCTTCATCGGCAACCCGACCGGCATCGACGGCCGGGCGATCGTGGCCGCAGCCCGGGCCAAGCGGGCCGAGGCCGAGAAGATCCGGCCGAAGGACTGGGTCGGAACCGTGACCGCCACCCAGCTCGCCTTCCCGTACCTGAACCTGTGGGGCTTCCCGGACAAGTTCTACCGCTCGAAGGAACAGGAGTTCGGCAAGGTCAAGGGCATCGCCGGCTCGCCCGGCGTCGTCGAGGGCACGGCCCGCGTCGTCATGTCCGAGGCCGAGTTCGACAGCCTCCAGGTCGGCGAGGTCCTCGTCTGCGAGATGACGAACCCGGCCTGGCAGGTTCTGTACGGGAAGATCACGGCGGTCGTCACGGACGCCGGCGGAACCGTCTCGCACCCGGCCGTCCTGGCCCGCGAGTACGGAATCCCGGCCGTCGTCGGCACGTCCGTCGCGACGACACGGATCAAGACCGGCGACAAGATCCGCGTGGACGGGAGCACCGGGGTCGTCGAGATCCTTGCCGCCGTGGCGACGGTGGCCCCGGTCGGGATGCGCGACTGACGTCGCGACGATGACTCGCCAGGCTGTTTCGCGGAGCGTCCTCAGCGACCAGGTCAAGGACCGCCTCCTCCAGGCGATCCTCGACGGCCGCTACCCGCCGGGCGCCCGGATCGTCGAGACCCGGGTCGCCCGGGAGCTCGGCACGAGCCAGGCGCCGGTCCGGGAGGCGCTCCGCGACCTGGAGGGTCTTGGCCTTGTCGTGACCGCGGCATTTCGGGGAGCTCGCGTCCGCCGCCCATCGGCGGACGAGCTCCTCGAGGCCTTCGCGGTCCGCGCGGCGCTCGAGTCGCTCGCGATCGAGCTGGCAATCCCCCGGCTCGGCGACGACGACCTCGAGGCATTCGCCGTCGATATCGGACGGATGCAGGACGCGGCCGACGCGGGCGACGTCTACGCGGAAGCCACCGCGGATGCCGCGTTCCACGGGCGGATCGTCGAGGCCGCCGGCAACGCTACGCTTGTCCGCGTCTGGCGGACGCTGGAGCCGTTCTCCCGCACCTACATCACCATCGGCGCCTCCGGCGCCGATCGCCGGCAGATCGCCGACGGCCACCTCGTGATCCTGGAGACCCTTCGCCGCCGCGAGGCGGGCCGGGCGGCCGATGTCATCGTCCGCCATTTCCAGGACGCGGCGGCGGGACTCGCCCGCCACTGGGCGACCAGCCGGACCGGCGACGCCGTAACGCCCCCATCGGACGCGCGCGGCGACGGCGATGCGGCGTCCCTGCCCCAGCTCACCAGGCAGCCCGCCTGACCGCACCACGCGAAAGGAATCGATGAACGCCCAGGTCCAGCCCCAGCTCACCGAAGAGTTCTCGGCGGGCGCGGCCCGCCTCCGGGTCGACGTCGTCGGCGGGCCGCCGAGGGCCCACGTCCTCGACGACCTCAGCTTCCTCAACTACCGACTTGCCGACGTCCGGATCTCCCCGGAGGTGACCCTTCCCACGCCGGACATCGTGTGGCTCGTCGACGGCCCGAAGGACATCACATACGACGCGGGGGTCGTGAGGTTCAGCGGCGACTGGCCGGCGGGCCCGATCCAGAAGGTGATCGTGGCGGTCCTGGCTCTTCGGATGGAGGCCGCGGGCCTGCACCCATCGCACAGCGCGGCGGTCCACTACCAGGGCCGAACGATCCTCTTCCTCGGCGGCGAGTCCAACCACGGCAAGAGCATGGGCCTGATCGAGACCGGGCTCCGGGGCGGCCTCCAGGTCGCATCCGAGACGACCGTGATCGACGAGGCGGGACGGGCCGTCATGGGCTCGGTCGAGCCGTTCCTCGTCAAGCGGACGGAGGGGACCGAGCGGTCCGACAAGGCCGCACCGAACCGAGGCGTGGAGAAGTTCTGGGGCGACATGCCGAGTTGGGGCTTCTACGACGGGACGCCCGAGATCGACCTCGTGGTCGTGCCCGCCATCGATGGCAACTTCGACCCCGCCACCAACCGGCTCATCCCATTCGAGGCCCAGTTCCAGTTCCTGCACTCCCTCCAGAACTACTTCCTGACGAACGAGCTGCTGGCCCCCGGCCACGTCATGCCCCTCCTCGACACCGACGCCCTCCGGCGGCGACGGGCGGAGTTCGTCGCCCGCTTCTGTGAGCGGCCGTTCTTCTTCATCCGGGCGGCCACGCCGCAGGTGCTGCTCGACGAGGTCGAGAAGGTCCTCTCGGCCGGCTGATGCGACCGTTCAGCTACGCCCGCCCCGCCAGCATCGCCGAGGCCGTGGCGCTGCTCGCCACCCACGGGCCCGATGCCCGAGTCCTGGCCGGCGGAACGGATCTCATCATCCGCCTCCGCGACGGCTCGGCCCGCGCGGCCGTCGTCGTCGACCTGAAGCGGATCCCGGAGCTCGACCCGGCCATCCGCGAGATCGGCGGTCGGCTCGTGGTGCCGGCGACGGCGGTCATGACCGACATCGGCGCGGACGAGCGGATCCGGCAGCGGTTCACGGCCCTGGCCGAAGCGGCGATGGTCGTCGGCTCCGTTCAGATCAGGAACCGGGCGACGCTGGCCGGGAACCTCTGCAACGCCTCGCCGGCCGCCGATACTGCACCGGCCCTTCTCGTCTTCGGCGCCGAGATCGTGGCGGTGGGCCCGGACGGTGCGCGGCGGGTCCCGATCGACGAGCTCTTCGTCCGATCCGGCGAGACGACCCTCCGTCCCGGGGAGCTCGTCACGAGCATCGAGCTGCCGCTGCCCGCCGGCCCCCTCGGATCGACGCACGTCCGCCGGACCCGCCGGCGGGGCCACGATCTCGCCTCGGTCACGCTCGCCTGCTCGGTGGACGGGGCCGGGGTCACGCGCCTTGCGTACGGCAGCCTCGGGCCCCGCCCGGTGCTCGGCGTCGACCCGAGCGGCACGCTGGCCGATCCGACGGCGACGGCCGCCGCCCGCGACGTCGTCCTCGAGCAGCTGCTCGCAGGAGCCAGCCCCTCGCCCCGATCGATGCGGGCAAGCCCCGAGTACCGCCTCGCGATGCTCGGGGTCCTGGCGCGCCGGGCGCTCGCGACCGCGGTCGCGCGGCTCGCGGCGGGCGGGGGAGGGGCGCGGCCGTGACGGCGCCCGGAGAAACCCGCGTGGCGATCGAGCTGACGGTCAACGGCCGGGGTCGGGCCGTCGAAGTGGCCGCCCACCATACGCTCCTTGAGGTCCTCCGCGACGATCTCGCCTTGACCGGAACGAAGGAGTGCTGCCTCGTCGGAGAGTGCGGGGCCTGCACCGTCAGCCTGGACGGCCGGATCGTGGACTCGTGCCTCGTCCTCGCGGTCGAGGCCGACGGCGGAAGCGTGACGACGGTCGAGGGCCTGGCGGACGGGGCCAGGCTGAGCCGGCTTCAGCAGGCCTTCCTCGACCGCGGCGCGGCCCAATGCGGTTTCTGCATCCCTGGGCAACTGATGGCGGCCCAGGACCTCCTCGACCGGATCGCCGACCCGACGGTCGCGGAGGTCCAGGAGGGCCTCGCCGGCAATCTCTGTCGCTGCGCCGGCTACGAGCAGATCGTGGGCGCCGTGCTGGCCGCCGCCGGGCATGCTGATGACACGCTCCTAAACGGGCCGGCCAGCGATCCGGACGCAGCCCGATGACGGCCCGCGTCGGAGGCTCGCCGAACCGAGTCGGCGGCATCGGCCGGGTGACGGGCGGCCAGGCGTACGTCGCTGACATCCACCTCCCAGGCGAGCTCCACGCGAAGCTCGTCACGCTTCCCGTCGCCCACGCACGGGTGCTCGGGATCGACGCGGCTGCAGCCCGGGCGGTGCCGGGTGTCCACCTCGTGATGAGCGCGGCCGACCTGCCCGCACCGATGCCGCGGTTCGGGCCCCAGTACCGGGACCGGCCCGTCCTCGCCGACGGCGAGATCACCTACCACGGGCAACCGGTTGCGGCCGTGGCCGCCGAGTCCCGCGACGCGGCGGAGGCCGCGGCCGCGCTCGTGACGGTCCGTTACGAGGAGCTGCCGGCGGTGACGAGCGTCGCCGCGGCCCTCGCCCCCGGCGCGCCGCTCGTCCAGGATCCGTCCCTGCGACCGGGCGACCCGCTCGCCGGGACGAACGTGCTCCGCGAACACCGGGTCGGCTGGGGCGACGTCGACTCGACGCCGGCCGACGTCGTCGTCGAGGGGACCTGGACGTTCCCGATGGTGACCCACTTCGCGATCGAGCCGCACGCCTTCATCGCGGCGCCGGACGACGGCGGGATCGCCGTCTGGAGCACGATCCAGCACCCGAATTGGCTGCAGCGGATCATCGCCGGGCTGACCGGCCTGCCGCTCTCGCGGGTCCGTGTCTTCGCCCCTGACCCAGGCGGCGGCTTCGGCGGCAAGCAGCACGCCAAGTACGAGCCGCTCGTCGCGCTCATGGCCCTCCGGGCCGGCCGGCCGGTCCGGCTCGTGCTGAGCCTCGAGGAGACGTTCCTGGCCGTCCGCCGCGCGGCGGCCGAGGTCCACGTCCGCACGGGCCTCAGGCTCGACGGCACCCTCTGCTTCCAGGACGTCAGGGCCGACTACCTCATCGGGGCGTACGTCGACATCGCCGACCGGGTCGTGGGCAAGGGCAGCTACCTTGCCGCGGGGCCCTACCGGATGCCGTCCGCGCGGGTCGTCGCCCGGCCGATCCTGTCCCACACCGTGCCGTCCACGGCCTTCCGTGGATTCGGCAACCCCCAGGTCAACTGGGCGGTCGAGTCGAACCTCGACGAGGCCGCCCTCCGTCTCGGCATCGATCGGCTGGAGATCCGGCTCATGAACCTCGCCCGGAAGGGGGAGGCGTTCATTCCCTGGGACACGCCGGCCGACGGCGACTGGGCGCAGGTGGTCCGGCGGGCCGCCGAGCTCGTGGGCTGGGACCGGCCCGCGGTTCGCGGCCGCGGCCGCGGGATCGCCGTCGGCATCAAGTCCGGCCCCACGACGGGCCTCTCGTACTCGACCGTCCGGCTGCTCGCCGACGGCAGCGTCGTGGTCTACGCCGGGACCTCCGACATGGGCCAGGGTGCCCGGACGGTCCTCGCCCAGATCGCCGGCGACGAGCTCGGCGCGCCGCTGGACTGGGTGACGGTCGTCATGGGCGACACGGCGGTCGTTCCGTACGACCAGCAGACCTCGGCCAGCCGCTCCACGGTCCTGATGGGCAATGCCGTCCTTGCCGCCTGCCGCGACATTCAGGCGCGGCTCCGGGCGATCGCCGCCCGGGTCCACGGCGTGGACGAGGCGGCGATCCGGGTTGAGCGAGGTGTCGCCGTCCTGCCCGATCGGGAGATCCCGATCCGCGAGCTCCTCGGGCCCGGCCTGGGCCGGCTCGGCGGGGAGCTCATCGGGGTCGGCGAGACACGGCTCGACGCCGCGCCGGAACACCCGCTCGGCGGGGCACCGGCGTTCTTCGAGTTCAACTGCACGGCCATCGAGGCCGAGGTCGACGAGGCGACCGGCGACGTGACGCTCACCCGCCACGTGACGGTGTCCGACGTGGGCAAGGCGATCAACCCGCTGCAGGTCCGGATGCAGGACGAGGGCGCCGCGATCCAGGGCCTGGGACACACCCTGATGGAGCACTACATCCTCGACGACGCCGGCCGGATCCGGAACCTCGGGGCGATCGACTATCGCATTCCCACGAGCATGGACCTGCCCGTCGAGATGGTGAGTGACTTCGTCGAGAACGAGGATGGCCCCGGGCCGTACGGCTCCAAGGGCATGAGCGAGGGCGCGCTGCTGTGCGTCTCGGCCGCCGTGGCAGGCGCGGTCCGTGATGCAGCGGGGATCAGGATTCGTGACCTGCCGCTGACGCCGGAGCGCGTCTGGCGGGCACTCCGGGAGCGCGATCGGGACGACTCCGGCGCCGCGTCCGGGTCGGAGGAGCACACGGAGGACGACGCATGACCGCCCCGGACATCGGCCCGATCGGCCGACTCCCCGCCGACCAGGTCGTGCGCGCCGCGGGTCTCGTCCGCGAGGGCCGGACGATCTCGCTCGCCGCGGCGCGGTTCCCCGGCATGCCGCTCTTCCCCGGGCACCCGCCGTTCCAGGTCCTCAACGCCCGGACCCCGCGCGGCATCCGCGTCACCGGCGCCCGCCCATGGGGACCAGTCAACGACGCGGGTCTCGGCTACATGGCCGAGTACGTCATGGCGACGTCCCACTCCGGCGCTCACGTCGACGCGCTCGCCCACATGACCGTCGGCGAGGACATGCACTGGTTCGGCGGGGGACGGGCAGACGACCACCTGACGGACTTCGGCCCGAACCACCTCGACGCCTCGACGCTGCCGCCGTTCTTCACCCGGGGCGTGCTCCTCGACGCGGCGGGCCACCGGGGCCTGGCCTGCCTGCCGAGGGGCGCCCCGATCGACGCGGCGGAGCTGGAGGCGATCGCGGACGCGGAAGGTGTCGAGGTCCGGCCATGGGACGTCGTGGTCATCCGGACCGGCTACATGTCGCTGTGGCCCGACGCCGAGCGGATGGCCGCCCACCGGACGCCCGGCCCGGACATCTCCGCCGCGCGCTGGCTCCTGGAACGCGGGATCGTCGCGACCGGGACGGACACCGAGACCTACGAGGTCCAGCCGGCCCCGGATCCCGGCCCCACCGGCAACCCCCAGCCGGTCCACACGCTGCTGCTCATCGAGAACGGGATCTACCTGCTCGAGAGCCTCGACCTCGAGGCGCTCGCAAGCCAGCGACTTTACGAGTTCCTGTTCGTCGCCCTGCCCGTGAAGATCCGCGGCGCGACCGGGTCGATGGTCGACCCCGTCGCCGTCGTCTGAGGAGGAGGCCGGCCCGTGCCCGAGACCATGGAGGCGCTCGTCGTCCTCGAGCCGAACCGCTTCGAGATCCGGGAAGTCCCGGTACCGAGCCCCGGGTTCAACGAGGTCCGAGCCCGGGTCCGGGCGGTCTCGATCTGCGGCACCGACGCCCATCTCATCCGCGGCGACTACCCGGGCTTCTGGCCGCCGGCCTTCCCGTTCACCCCGGGCCACGAGTGGGCCGGCGAGCTCGTCGAGCTGGGTCCCGGCGCCGACCGGTACGGGTGGCGGGTGGGCGACCGCGTGGCGGGCACCAGCCACGACGCCTGCGGCGCCTGTCAGAAGTGCGTCGAGGGCCGCTACAACCTCTGCGAGAACTACGGGGTGGCGGGACTCCACAAGCAGTACGGCCACACCGTCCAGGGCGCCGACGCGACGTACGTCGTCCAGGGGATCAAGACGATCTTCCGGCTCCCCGATGGCCTGAGCTTCGAGGCCGGCGCGGTCGTCGACCCGGCGTCGATCGCCCTCCACGTCGCGAACCGCGGCGGGATCTCCCCGGGCGACACCGTCGCCATCACCGGCGCTGGTGCGATCGGACTGCTCGGAGCCGACGCCGCCCGCGTCCGGGGTGCCGCACGGGTCATCGTCGTCGGCCGTGGCGGGCGACTTGCCAAGGCGGCCGCCATGGGCTCCGAGACCGTGGACACTGCCGACGGCGACCCGGTCCAAGCCGTTCGGGAGCTGACCGGTGTCGGGGCGGACGTCGTGCTTGAGTGCGCCGGGACGCCCGAGACGATCGGCTGGGCGATCCGCATGCTCCGCCGGGGCGGCCGCTGCGCTGCCGTCGGCATCCCGACCAGCGGTGTGGAGATCGCACTGCAGCGGCTCGTCCTCGACGAGCTGGAGCTCGTCGGATCACGGGCGACGGCCGGCGAGATGCGCCGCGTCATGCCCCTCGTGGAGCAGGGGCGGATCCGGGTCAACGAGGTCATCACCCATCGCTTCCCGCTGTCGGCCTACCAGGAGGCCCTCAGCACGTTCAACGACCGAGGCAGCGGCGCCATCAAGATCATCGTCGCCCCGGACTGACCCTGCCGCACGGCTCGAGGCCGCGCCCGACACCCCCGAGGGTCAGATCGCGTCAGCCGCCCCAAGCACGTAGCCCCCGTCCACGTCGATCACGGCCCCCGTGATCCAGCGCCCGCCCGGTCCGGCGAGCCATGCCACTGCCTCGGCGACGTCACGACCATCCCCGACCACCGACAGGGCCTGCCGTCCGAACGCGACCCCGGTCGCGAAACGAGCCCGCTCCTCGTCCTCGGACAGGCCCCGGAGCTCGGACGGGATGATCCCGGGCCGGATGACGTTGACCCGGATGCCTTCCCGGCCGAGGTCGAGCGCGAGGGCCCGGCTCATCGCCTCGACCGCACCCTTGCTCGCGACGTAGCCGAAGCGGTTGCGAGGAGGGCGGCTGACGACCGTCGAGCCGAGATTGACGACCATCCCGCGGGATTCGCGGAGCGCCGGGAGGGCGGCCCGCGTCACGCGCACGATGCTCAGGACGTTCGCCCTCAGCATGCCCTCGAAGGCCTCGTCCGGCAGCGTGTCGATCGGGCCCTGGACCTCGCTGCCGGCGTTGTTCACGAGGACATCGATGCCGCCGAGGGCCTTCACTGCCGCCTCGATGAGCGCCGCCACGTCGTCCTCGTCGGTGACGTCGGCCCGCACCGGGACGACCCGACCGGGGGCCGCCTCGAGCTCCGCCGCGAGGGCCTCCAGCCGGTCGATCCGGCGTGCCGCTGCCACGATCGGTGCGCCGAGGAGGGCGAGGTGCCGGACGATCGCCGCGCCAAGTCCGCTCGAGGCACCCGTCACGACGAAGCGGCCGTCGGCCAGCGTCACGCCGATCCCGCGGGGCACGGTGGCCGCGTTCACGCCCGACCGGCCGCGACCTCGTCCGCCCGCGTCCGGCCGGCGTGGAGGATGAGGTCCTCGTGGAGCTCGAACCAGCAGCCGTGATAGCTGTCGACCCGCGGCGAGGCGACGTACCGACCGTCTCCGGCGCGGGCGGCGGCGAACGCCCGCTCGAGGCGGTCGACGTAGGTCCGGAGCCGAGGGAGGCCCTCGGCGACCGGTCCCAGCCACTCGATCGCATCGGCGTGAAGGGAGGACAGCTCCGCGAGCACGCCGGCGTCGTACTCGGGGTCGGTGTGGTCGTTCAGGACCTGCTCGTCGCCGTCCTCGCGGACCTGCCAGTGGGTGACGGTCGCCTTCATTCGCTGGTCGAGGGCCAAGAAGGCATCGAGCGCGGCGGCGGCGGCTGCCGGACCCCACGCGGCGGCGGTCCGGGCAACCGCCGCGCGAGCCCGTTCGCGTCCTTCGGCAGTCAGCCGGAACGCGCCCGCCGCCGGTTCCGCGAGCCCGTCCGCCACGAGGGCATCGATCGCCGCTGTCGCTCGGTCGACACCGGTGGCGAGGGCCACGGCTGCGCCTTCGGCCGTCGTGTAGCCCTTCACGAGGAGCATCGTCAGCACGTCATCGGTCAGCAGCTCGAGCACCGCCTCGCCCGGCGCGGGCGGGGACTCGAGTGAACCGTCGCGTGCCGCGTCGTGGGCTTCGTCTTCCCTCGCCCCAGCGACCGGTGACGGCGATGCGGGCTGGCCGCCGACCGGAATCCCGAGCTCGTCGGCCCAGGCCCGGAGGACCGGGGCCTCGGGGACCACGACGTACGCCCCGTCGATGAGGCCGGCGAAGACCTCGCCGGTGTCGCCGTCGACCGTGATCGCCGCGCCGAGGTCGAAGCGACGCCCGGCGACCTCGATGCCGTCGCCATCGACTCGCACCTCACGAGCCCCGACCACCGCCGGGATCGCCCAGCCCCGCGCCACCACCGCCGCGTGGCTGGCGAGCCCGCCGGTCGAGGTGAGGATGCCGGCGGCGACGGCCATGCCGTGGACGTCGTCGGGCGAGGTCTCCGCGCGGGCCAGGATGACGGCGCGACCGGCCTCCGCCGCGGCGATGGCGCCCTCGGGAGTCACGACCAGGTCGCCACCGGCGCGGCCCGGCGAGGCGGGCAGGCCGGTCGCGATCGGCGTCACGCCTACGGGGTCGATCGCGATCCGCGGTGGGTCGGCGAGGAGGTGGGCAACCCGCGCGACGGCCTCGGCCCGCGTCAGCGGGAAGTCCGGGGTCTCGGCCATGTCGCGCGCGATCCGCAGCGCCGCCCGCGGGCTCCGCTTCCCGATGCGGCACTGGAGGAGCCACAGGCGACCGTGCTCGATCGTGAATTCGATGTCGCAGAGGTCCGCGTGGTGGCGCTCGAGTCGATCCGCCGCAGCGCGAAGCTCCCGCGCCACCGCCGGCATGCGCTCGCCGAGGACCGAGATCGGCTCGGTCGGATGGGTTCCCGCCACGACGTCCTCGCCCTGGGCATTGAAGAGGATGTCGCCGTAGAGCACGGGCTCGCCGGTCGCGGGGTTGCGAGTGAACAGCACACCGGTCGCCGAGTCGACCGAGCGATTCCCGTAGACCATGGCCTGGACCGTCACCGCGGTACCGAGGTCGTCCGGGATGCCCTCGCGTTGCCGGTAGGCGCGGGCGCGATCGCCGTTCCACGATCGGAAGACGGCCTCGATCGCGGCCCGAAGCTGCTGCCACGGGTCGGCGGGAATCTCGGCGACCCCGACGGTCTCGCGGAACATCGTCTCGAAGCGCTCGCGGCAGTTGGCCGCGAAGCGGGGGCTGCCCGAAGCGGCCGCGAGGCCGGCCGTCGTGGCGTCGTTGAGTCCGAGGTTCAGGATCGTGTCCATCATCCCGGGCATGGACACCGGCGCCCCGGACCGAACGCTCACGAGGAGTGGGTCGGCGGGGTCGCCGAAGCTGTGCCCGGCCAACTCCTCCATGCGGGCCATGCGTTCGCGAAGCTCCATGTCGAGGCTCGGCGGCCAGCCCGTGGCCAGGTACTCGCGGCAGGCCTCGGTCGTGACAGTGAAGGCCGGCGGCACGGGCAACCCGAGGTCGCCGGCCATGATCGCGAGGTTGGCGGCCTTTCCGCCCACGAGGGCGGTGACCTCGGCGGCCGGCCGGTCGTGGCGATGGTCGCAGTCGTAGACGAGGCTCACCGCAGCGGCACTCCTGCCTGCCGGCTCAGAATCGGGTGATGCGCCGTTCAGGCGCCGGCGGGTGCCGTCAGCTTGTCGTAGAGGGCACCGGCGTTCCGCGTCTGGATGTAGTCGAGCATGTAGCCCTGCCCGATGTCGACCGGCCCGAAGCGGTCCCGGAAGTGCACCCTGGCCATCGTCTCCTCGCGACTCCAGCCCTTCGCGATCGCGGCGGCGACGGCACTCGTCCACTCGAGGAGGTGGGAGCGCTGGACGTCGAGGTACTGCTTCGAGACGACCGGGCCGTGGCCCGGCACGATCCAGTCGACATCGAGGGTCCGGATCCGCTCGAGGGCCTCGAGCCACTGCGGGACGTCCGAGGTCATCAGCCACGTCTGGCAGCCGGAGAAGATCGTGTCCCCGGTGAAGACGACCCGCTCCTCAGGAACGTGGACGGCCAGCTGGCCGGGCGTATGGCCGGGCGTGTGCAGGCAGTTGAAGGTGTGGTCGCCGACCCGCAGCGTCAGGTCGCCGGTGAAGATGATCGTTCCCTTGTTCGGGTCGCGGTAGTACTCGTCGCGATCGGGCCAGAGCGCAAGTGCCTCGGGGGCGTCGAGGTCGGTCCCCTTCGGGTTGTCGCCGGGCACCGACTCATACGCGTAGGCGAACGGATCGAGCTCGGGGAACACGACCATGAACCGCTCGTACAGGCCCCGGTGGTTGACGACCCGGCCGGCACCTTTGAAGAAGTAGTTGCCGAAGATGTGATCGACGTGATGTTCGGTGTTGACGAGGTAGCGGATCGGTCCGTGGGACTCGGCCTCGGCCCGCATCGCGACGGCCTTCGTCGGCAGCTGTGGCGTGTCGATCACGACGACGCCGTCGGCGGTCGTGACGAAGCTCGGGTTGCAGCCCCGGAGCTTCGTCGTCGTGAAGACGTTCGGCGTCACCGATTCCATCATCGAGACGGCCTCGAGCATCGGACCAGGTCCTCCGGGCTACTGCGTCGCGGTCAGGCCACCGTCGATCCCGAGGATCTGGCCGGTGACGAAGCCCGCGGCATCGGAACAGAAGAAGAGCGCCGGGCCGGTGAGGTCGGCCGTCGTGCCGACCCGGCCGAGCGGAATCCGGCTGACGATCCCGGCCTTGAATGCTGGATCCCCGAGCAGCATCGCGACCTGCGGCGTGTCGACGAACGTCGGGGCGATGGCGTTGACGGTGATGCCGTGCTTGGCCCACTCCGTCGCCCACTGGCGGGTGAGCGAGCTGACGGCCCCCTTCGCAGCGACGTAGGCGGAGTAGCCGGCGTTGATCCCGAGCGACGCCCGGACCGAGCTGATGTTGAGAACCCGGCCGCCACGACCACCGGCGATCATCGCGCGGACGGCGGGTTGCGTCGCGACGAGGGTGCTCCGCACGTTCAGCTCGAAGATCCAGTCCCAGGCATCGCGCGGGTAGACCTCAGCGTCGAACAGGACCTTGCCGGCGCCCCCACCCACGGCGTTCACGATGATGTCGAGCCGGCCGAAGGCATCGACCGCCTCCTGCACGATCCGTTCCGCATCGGCCTCGTCGGTCAGGTCCGCAGTCACGCCCTTGCAGATGCCACCGAGCGCGCAGGCCCGCTCCGCCGACTCGGCAGCGCGGTCCGGGGTCCGATCGACGACGACCACGCGGGCGCCGGCGCCGGCGAATGCCGCTCCGATCGCCGAGCCGATGGCGCCGCCGCCACCGGCGATGAGCGCGACGCGACCGTCGAGGCGGAAGCGGGCGTCGGGTGCGAAGGCAGCGGCCGGCTCGCCCTCGCGTCGGACCTCCTCGTCAGGGGGCGTGGCTGCCTCGTCGCGCATGCGTCGTCCCTCCGGGGCGGTGGTCCCGTGTCACGTCCGTCGTCGGGGGCGCCTCGCGCCGCGCGGAGCGTCGACAGATCATCGATTATCGAGGATACGAGGGGCTGCAGTCCGGCGTCAAGCCGTGGGACGGCTCGCCGACAGTGATGCGGCCTGTCGATTCCCGGGGTCCCCGCTCCACCGTCAAGGCAGGGGAGCGACGAACCGCGTGGCCGCAGCGAGGACCCGAGGACACTGCGGACTTGCTGCTCACCCACCACGGCGGCCGCATGCCGGGGACGACGGAGGACCAAGCCGGGGCCATGCAGGCCTGGACCGACCGGCTCGGACGCCGGGCGGCGCGCTCGTC
>DASUMJ010000216.1:0-10108 GCA_036277775.1 Candidatus Limnocylindrales bacterium | reverse complement strand
TGAGCCGGCGATCTTCGCCTCCGCCGGCCCGAAGATCTTCCAGAGGCCGCGGACGGCGATCGTCGCCTTGTCCGATGCGGAACGGACGGGCATCGCGGTCTGCACGGGTCACCCTCGGCGCGCCGCGGGACGCCGGCCGGGAACCGGGCGTCGGCGGGACCGGTTGAGGATCGGCGCTGGCGATCCCCCACGTCAAGCGGGATCGGCTACGGGCCCGTTCGGAGCCGGCGTGCGGGCGCCGACGTCGGCGATCGTGGATTGCGCCACAGGCACGGATCGTCGACCCTGGCTGCTGCAACTGTGCCTGGCACGCATCGCTGGGGCCGATTCCTCCGGACCGGAGCGTCCCGGCGCGTCGTCGACGTGCTCCCGAGGCACGATCACGCCGCACCGCCCACGAATTCGCGGGCCCGGGGACACGGCCTCGCGGGTGACAGGGACCGCGTCGACGCACGCCGGCGAGTTGCGGTCCGGCCGTCCCGCGCGGCACACTGGCAGTCGTCCACCGCCCGAGGCTCCAAGCCCCGCGTCCCCGGTCCCGGACTGATTTCGAGACAGGGAGCCCGCGTGACCATCGAACCAACGGCCGTCCGCGACGTCGCGATGCTCATCGACGGCCGCTGGACCGCCGCCGCGTCCGGCGAGACGTTCGAGGCGACGAGCCCGTCAACCGGCCGGATCATCGGCAGCGTCCCGAAGGGCGGCCGCGATGATGCCCGGCGCGCCGTGGCCGCGGCCGCGGCCGCACAGCCGGCGTGGGCCGCCCGATCGCCATTCGACCGGGCGGCGATCCTCGAGCGGGTCGCCAGGATCCTTGAGTCCCGCGCCGACGAGCTCGCGAACGCGCTCACGCTCGACCAGGGCAAGCCCCTCCAGGCCGAGGCGTACGGCGAGGTCGAGGAGCTGATCGTCTACTTCCGGATGGCCTCGGCGGACACGACCCGCCTCGACGGGATCATGCCGCCGTCCGTCGACCCGAAGAAGCGCGTCCTCGTCTACCGGGTCCCGCTCGGGGTCGTCGGGGTCATCACGCCCTGGAACTGGCCCTACACGATGCCGGCCGAGATCATCGCCCCGGCCCTCGGCGGCGGGAACACGGTCGTCTGGAGCCCCGCGAGCTCGACCTCGGTCTGCTCTGCGGTCCTCGCCTCGTGCATCGCCGAGGCCGACCTGCCGCCCGGGGTCTTCAACCTCGTCACGGGACCGGGCTCGGAGGTCGGCGACGAGCTCGCCGGTCACCCGGACGTGGCGGCGCTCGGGTTCGTGGGGTCCAGCGGCACGGGCAGGCGGATCCAGGAGCGGGCGATCGGCAAGGAGCTGCTGCTCGAGATGGGCGGCAACGGCCCGCTCGTCATCCTCGACGACGCCGACCTCGACGCCGCGGTCGCGGCGACGCTCACCGCCTGCTTCCTGAATGCGGGCCAGAGCTGCACCGCCGGCGAATGGATCCTCGTCGACGGGCGGGTCCACGATGCGTACGTCGAGCGGCTGACATCGGCCCTGCGGCGCGAGACGCGGCTCGGCGACCCGTTCGACCCGCTGACGACGATGGGCCCGCTGAACAACGAGCGGACCGCCGCGAAGACCGAACGCCACGTGGCCCAGGCACTCGCGACCGGCGCGGCCGTCGTCGCCGGCGGCACCCGCAGCCCGGAGCTCGGGAGCCCGCTCTTCTTCCAGCCGACGGTCATCACCGGGGTCCGGTCGCAGATGGAGATCGCCCGCGAGGAGACGTTCGGGCCGGTCGCCCCGATCACCCGGATCGCCGGCATCGACGAGGCGATCGCGATCGTCAACGCGTCGGCGTTCGGGCTCCTGAACGCGATCTTCACCCGCGACCTGCGCGTCGGCCTCCGGTTCGCCGAATCGGTCCGCGCGGGCTGGGTGAACATCAACGAGGGCACGAACTATTGGGAGTCCCACCTCCCGTTCGGCGGCCGCGCGGGATCGCTGAGCGGCCACGGCCGCGTTGGCGGACGCTTCCTCATCGAGCGCCTGACCGAGCTCAAGACGGTCGTCGTCAACCTCGCCTGAAGGTGCGCCGGCGGGCCGGCCGCCGGCGGCGCCGACGAGCACGAGGGCGGAGCCCCGGCGCCTCCCACCGACCTCCCTGCGCCCAGGCGCCTGCGACCGACGGGCCGAGCCCAGGCGCCTCCGACCGTCAGGCCGCCGGCGAGGCCCCCTCGGCCGGCGATCGCCGCCGCGCGATCCAGGCGTCGACGCCCTGCACGATCCCGGCCACGCCGCCCGGGCGGTAGATCATCACCAGGATGAGCAGGAGCCCGTACAGGACGAGGTGCACGCCGGGCAGGGTCGAGAACTGGACCTTCACGTACTCGACGCCGATCGACAGCGGGAACGCGACCACCGCGGCGCCCCACAGGCTCCCGCGACCGCCGATGTAGGCGATTGCCAGGACCTCGACGGTGTGCGAGGTCAGCATCACGTCCGGGGTCAGGATCCCGTAGTAGTGGGCGTAGAACCCGCCCAGCCAGCCCGCGAATGCGCACGACAGGACGAAGTTGATGACGAGGTAGCGCGTCGGGTTGATGCCCGACGCCTTCGCCGCAGCGAGGTTCTGGCCGATGGCGCGGAACGCGAGCCCGAAGCGAGACCGGACGACCCATGTCAGGACGCCGAACGTCACGACGAGCATGGCCAGGATCACGTAGTAGTACGGGAGGTTCTGCGGCGAGTCGAGCAGCGAGGGCACCGCCAGGCCGAGCGAGCCCCGGGTGAGCTCCGGCACGTTCCGGACGATGCCCATCAGCGCGAGGCCGACGAACCACGCCATGACCGCGGCGTAGATCCCGCGCAGGCGGAGCGTCAGCGCGCCGGTCAGCAGGCCGACGAGACCCGACACGAATCCGCCGACGACCATCCCGATCACGGGCGGGACGCCGAGCTCCACCGCGAGCAGGCCGGACGTGTAGCCGCCGAGCCCGACGAACGCGGCAAACCCGAAGTTGACGATGTTGATGTACCCCGCCGTGAAGTCGAAGGCGACCGCCTGGGCCGCGATGAAGGCCGCCCCGACGAGCCAGCGCCGGTAGTCCTCGCCGGTGAACGGCGGGATGAAGGGCAGGACGAGGGCGACGACGAGGACCGCCACGAGGGCGATGCGGCGACGATTCGCGCGGAGCCTCGCGGCCCGCGTGGAGGGGCTGGGGGCCTTGGCGATCACTGCTCCCACACGCCTTTCACCGCGCTGCCGAACAGCCCCGACGGCTTGAACAGCAGGATGAGCATGATGAACACCGTCGGCAGCACGTCGACCCAGCCGACCCCGACGTAGAAGATCGTCAGGTTCTGGAGCAGGGCGACGATGAACGCGCCGACCACCGCTCCCGGGACGTTGCCGAGGCCCGCCAGGATGACGACGAACCACGCGGTGTAGAGCGGCTGGAGGCCGACGTCCGGATACGCCGGGAACAGGAAGAGCAGGGACGCCCCGGCGAGGGCTGCCAGGGCGCAGCTGATCCCCATCGTCAGGACGAAGACGCGGTTGAGGTCGATGCCGGCCATCTGGGCGCCTGTCTCGTCCTGCGACACGGCCCGAATCGCCCGGCCCAGGCGCGTCCGCTGCAGGAACAGGGCGAACAGGCCGATCGTCACGATCGCGATCATCAGGACCATCAGCCGGTCGACCGAGATCGGCACGCCGAACACGTCGACCGGTGGGAGGGTCCAGTAGCCGGGCACGCCGTGGTAGTCGTTGCCGACCACGAGTCGATAGCTGTTGATGGCGACCACCGAGACGCCGGCCGTCAGCAGGAACGTGTTCATGACCCACTGTTCGCGGCTCCGCCGACGCAGGGGCCGGAACAGCACGACCTCGAGGAGCACGCCCGCGATCGCTCCGATCACGAGGGAAGCCACCATGCCCGGAATCGGTCCGACGACCTTGAGCCAGGTGAGCGACGGATCCTCGAACAGGGCCTCCTGGATCGGCGAGAACACCGTGAAGGCCGTGAACGACCCCAGCAGGAACAGCTCGCCATGGGCGAAGTTCGGGATGTTCATGACGCCGAAGACCATGGCCAGTCCGGCGGCCATGAGGGCCCACATGCCCCCGGTCACCAGCGTGTTGACCACGAGCGAGGGATTGGCGAACGCCTCGAAGACCATGATCGCCGCGGCGATGGCGAGCGTCAGCCAGGTGAAGGTGAGGTAGCGCCGCAGGAATGGCGCCGGGCGCAGGTTGGTGGTGGCGGTCGTCATCGTCGGCCTCAGATCCCGAGGTACGCGGACTGGACGTGGGGGTTGCGGAGGAGCTGCTCGCCCGTCCCCTCGAGGACGATCCGGCCCTGCTCGAGGACGTACGCGCGGTCGACGAGGCGGAGGGTCGTATTGACGTTCTGCTCGACGAGCAGGATCGTCACGCCCCGGGCCCGGAGGGCCTTGAGGGCCTCGAACGTCGCGACCGTCGCCATTGGCGCAAGCCCGAGCGACGGCTCGTCCACGAGGAGCAGCGACGGCGAGCCCATGAGGCCGCGACCGATGGCCAGCATCTTCCGCTCCCCGCCGCTGAGCGTCCCGGCAAGCTGGTCGCGGCGCTCGAGGAGCCTCGGGAAAAGCTGGAAGACCAGCTCCAGCGTCGAGGCGATCTGGGCCTTGTCCCGGACCGCGTTCGCGCCGACCTGGAGGTTCTCGCCGACGGACATGGCCGGGAACAGGTTGAGCGACTCGGAGACGTAGCCGATGCCCATCCGGCTGACCGCATGGGCCGGCGCGCCGGCGATGGCCCTGCCCCGGAAGGAGATGCCGCCGTCCAGCGGCTTCAGGAATCCCGCGATCGTCCGGAGGGTCGTCGTCTTGCCGGCGCCATTCGGCCCCAGGAGGGCCACGAACTCGCCCTCGTCAACGTGGAGCGAGACGTCCCACAGGACCTGCAGAAGCTCGTAGCCCGCCTCGACGTTCTCGACATCGAGCAGTCGTCCCTTCGGCACCGTCGCGCTCACAGGATGTAGTCCTTGCCGAGGTAGGCCTCGCGGACGCGCTCGTCGCCCGCCACCGAGGCGGCGTCGCCGTGGGCGATCATCTGGCCGTACTGGAGGACCGTCAGGCGGTCGCAGAGCTGGAGGATCAGGCGCATGACGTGCTCGACCATGAGGATCGTCACGCCGTCGCCGCGGATCCGGCGCAGGAGCGCCGCCATGCTCGCCAGCTCGCCCGGCGTCAGGCCGGCGGCGAGCTCGTCGAGGAGCAGCAGCTTCGGCTTGCTCGCGAGGGCCCGCGCCAGGTCCAGGCGCTTCAGCTGGGCCGCGTTCAGCTGGCTGGCGATCGTCATGATCGGCCGCGGGAAGTTGACGTAGTCGAGCATCTCGATCGCCCGCACCGCCACCTCGTCGCGGTGGATGCGGGGGTCGCCGAAGGTCGCGGCGACGAGGACGTTCTCGAAGACCGTCAGGTGCGGGAACGGCCGCGGGATCTGGAACGTCCGGCCCAACCCGAGCCGGCACATCCGGTCGGCCGGCAGGCCGGTCGTGTCGCGGCCGTCGAAGCGGATGGTGCCGGCGTTCGGCCGGAGGTCGCCCGCGAGGCAGCTCAGGAGCGTCGACTTGCCCGCGCCGTTCGGACCGATGAGTCCGAAGATCTCGCCGGCCTCGACGTTGAACGTCACGTCGCTCACGGCCGTCAGGCCGCCGAACCGCTTGGTGACGCCGTTCAGTTCAATGAGAGCCATGGAGCCTCGCTTCGGGTGACGGGAGGCCGGCCGGGGGCCGGCCTCCCGCTTGACTGTCCGATCGTGACGTCAGGGCTTGCCCTTGAGCTCGCCCGATGCCTGGTCGGCCGGCCAGACGACAGTCTGCTCGCCGCCGCTGTACTGGGTGACCGGGAAGATGTAGTGGCCCTTGCCGACGACCGGATCCGGGATCGACTCCGCATTGAAGTCGTAGCTCGACATGATGATCCCGTCCGTGTACGTCAGCTCGCCGGTCCAGAGCTTGTCCTGGGCCTGCTTGTAGATCGTCTCGCTGGTGAGCGAGCCCTGGTCCTCCAGGGTCTGCTGCAGGAGCTTGATGAAGAAGTTCGTCCAGTCGTACGTCAGGCCCGAGGCGGCTGCACTCGGGTCCTTGCCGTACTTGGCCTTGTAGTCCGCCGCGAACTGCTTGGCCTTCTCGGTCGCGAAGCCCGGGACGGAGTCGAGGACATAGTCGGAGGCCGGGCCGGTCATCTCGTACCAGTCGCCGAACCAGCCGAGGCCGTCGGCGATGACGAGGGACTTGAGGCCGGATTCCCCGTAGGCCTTGATGAAGGCCGTGATCGACGCCGCGGCCGTGCTCGTACCGGCGATCACCGGGACGTCGTCGCTGTCGTACTTCGCCATCAGGGCCGAGAAGTCGGTCTGGGTGAGCGGGAAGTAGTCCTCGCTCTTGATGGTCCAGCCGCTGGCCTCGAAGTCGTTCTTGAGGCCGGCGCCGAACGAGCGACCCCAGTCGGTGTCCTCGCCGTAGATGGCCACGACCTTGGACTCCGGGGTGTACGTGCCGGCGTCGATCGCGTCGTTGATGGCGCCGACGTAGGCGGTCGTGAGCTTGACCGGATCCGGCCAGCCCTTCGTCGTCCAGTAGCCGTACTTCTCCCGGTCGCCGGTGAACTTCTCGTTCACGGTCCCGGCGGCACCCATCCCGAAGAACCACGGGATCTTGTACTTGGCCGTGAGCTCCATCTCGGCGACCGAGACCGAGCTGTTCCAGTTCAGGATGCCGGCGACGAGTTCCTGGCCGACGATGGCCTGCTCGAGCGCCGCGGTGCCCTTGGCAGGATCGGCCTGGTCGTCGACGTAGACCGGGTTGATCTTGTACTCGCCGACCTGCCAGTTGATCGCCTCGAAGGCCATCTCTGCGGCGTTCTTCATCTCGGTGCCGGTGAGCGCCGACGTGCCGGTGAAGGGTCCGCCGATTCCGATGTTGATGGTCTTGGTCGCCGAGCCCGATCCATCGGGCCCGTCGGTGGTGCCCGGAGTCGTCGAGGCCCCGCCGCCGCAGGCCCCTGCCAGGAGCGTGACGGCGACGGCCAGCCCGGCGATCCGGATCCCCGTCTTTGAGCGGAACACGGTGTCTGTCTCCTCCTTCCGATGCCAGGGTCGTCGCGGCGGCCGGCCCGCTGCCGGCGCCGTCACAGGCGCATGCGGCCTCCCTCCCGGTCGTACAACGGGGCGGAGACGACCGCGGCCGGTCGCCGCTCCCCGAGGATCTCGACCTCCAGGGACAACTCGGGCGTGGCCCGATCGGTGGGCAGGTAGGCGAGCCCGATCGTCCGGCCGACGGCATGGCCCGGGTGGGCCGCGCGCAGGTAGCCGACGAGCTCGCCGTCGCTCCAGACCGGCTCACCGCCCCGCGGGAACAGGTCGTCGCCCGGTTCGAGCTCGATCGTCAGGCACTCGAGGCGGCGCGCCGGCCCGCGCTCCCGCTGCCCGAGCAGCGCGTCGCGGCCGATGAACTCGCCCTTGCCGAAGTCGACGAACCGATCCAGGCCGGCTTCGAGCGGGGTGTCGAGCGGGCCGATGTCCGCACCCCACAGCCGGTAGCCCTTCTCGAGGCGCAGCGAGTCGAGCGCCCGATAGCCGATGTCCGCGAGGCCGTGCGGCGCGCCCGCGGCCACGAGCCGGTCGTAGAGGGTCCGCGAGAGCTCGATCGGGTGATGGAGCTCCCAGCCGAGCTCACCCGTGTACGTGACGCGGAGCGCCCGAACGGGGACCGGCCCGACGAGGATGTCGCGCGCCGCCATGAACGGGAAGGCCGCCGACGACAGGTCTGCGTCGGTCAGCCCGGCGAGGATGTCGCGGGCCGCGGGACCGGCGAGCATGAGGACGCCCCAGCGGGCCGTGACGTCCTCGATCGTCACGCTCCCGTCGGTCGGCGCGTGGCGCCGGATCCACTCGAGGTCGTGGGTCTCGGTCGCCGCGGCCGTGATCACATAGAAGCGATCCGGCGCGAGCCGGGTGATCGTGACGTCGCACTCGATCCCGCCGGCGGGCGTGAGGAGCTGGGTCAGCCCGACGCGGCCCACCGCCGGCAGGCGGTTGGCGCAGAGCCGGTCGAGGAGGGCGGCTGACCCCGGTCCGCTGATCTCGTACTTCGCGAAGCTCGTCATGTCGAGGAGGCCGGCTCGCTCGCGGATCGCCCGGCACTCGTCCGCCTGGTAGGCGAGCCAGCCCGGCCGGCGGTACGTCGGCTCGTCGCCGTGCGGAGCGCCGGCGGGGACGAACCAGAGCGGCCGCTCCCAGCCGTTCCGCGCCCCGAACACGGCCCCGCGCGCCGCCAGCCGGTCGTAGAGCGGGTCCGCCTTGAGCGGGCGTGCCGCGGAGAGCTCCTCGAACGGGAACGGGATCGCATACTCGCGCTCGTATGTCTCGCGAGCCCGAGGCACGAGGTAGTCGAGCGCGCTCGCGTACGGCCCGAAGCGCCGGACATCGAGCTCCCAGAGGTTGTCAACCGGCTCGCCGTCCACGATCCAGGCCGCCGCGTTGAAGCCGGCGCCCCCGCTCTGGACGATGCCGTAGCTGAAGCCCGAGAGGGCGAACAGGTTCCGCACCCCGGGAATCCAGCCCATGAGCGCGTTGCCATCCGGCGTGTAGCTCGTCGGGCCGTTGAGGAGCTGCTTCATCCCGGCCGTGGCGAGGACCGGGATCCGCCGGCTCGCGAGGTCGAGGACGCTCGCGACCTGGTCGAAGTCGGGCGGCAGGAGCTGTCGCCCGAACGTCGCCGGGACGCCGGTCTCGGCCCAGGCCTTGGGGCTCGCCTCGTACGGGCCCACGAGGAGCCCGCCGCCCTCCTCGCGAACGTAGAACGACGCCTCGGTGTCCCGGACCACCGGCATCTCGGCGTGCGGGCCGGCCAGCTCGGGCACGGCGTCCGTCATGAGGTACTGGTGCTCCATCGGCACGATCGGGAGGTCGATGCCGGCGAGCCGGCCGACGTCCCGGCCCCAGATCCCCGCCGCGTTCACGACGACGCCGGCGCGGATCGTTCCCCGATCCGTCACGACGTCCCACTCGCCCGAGGCCGTCGGCTCGAGCCCGACGACGGCGGTGTGGCGAGCGATCTCGGCCCCGCGCGCCCGCGCGCCCTCCGCCATCGCGAGCGTCACCGCCGTCGGGTCGACGTAGCCGTCGGTCGGCGTCCACGCCGCACCGAGGACGCCGTCGAGCGACACGAGCGGCGCCCGCCGTGCGATCTCGTCGGGACCGATCAGCTCGAACGGCAGGCCCACGACCCGGGCCAGCCCGCGCGCGTCCCGGTACTGGTCCATCCGGGCGGGGAGGGTGGCGAGCCGGATGCTCCCGACCTCCCGGAAGTCCACCGGCGTCGTGGCCTCGGCCTGGAGAGCCTTGAACAGCTCGACGCCGCGCATGAGCAGCCGGGTGACGTTGAGGCTGGCGTTGAACTGGGTGCAGAGCCCGGCCGCGTGCCACGTGGAGCCGGAGGTCAGGTCGTCCTTCTCGACGAGCACGGTGTCGGTCCACCCGCGCAGGGCGAGGTGGTAGAGCAGGCTCGCTCCGAGCGCGCCTCCGCCGATCACCGCCACACGAGCATGGCTTCGCAATGGGCCGTCCTCGAGGTCCGAGAAAGCGCCGAAACGCCTCGGAGGGACGGCTCAGCGGTGGGCTGGGTCCGGGCGTTTCAGGTCGGACGTCTGGTCCGATTGGTTAGGGGCATCCTTGGCGTCACGGCCCCCGGGGTCACGGGCCTTTGGTCCCGCCGGGCGCGGGCCAGATGGCAGGACGGGCGGCCCGCCACGCCCTGCTAGAAAAGGCAGCACACGATCTGGTCGGGCCGTGGCGGCGTGCGCCCCGGCAGCAGGCCGCACCTGAAGGACCGCACGGATGCCGATCGCCGACGCGCGCGCCACCATCGAGGGACCAGCCGAGCTCCCCGCGCAGGCTCGCGTCGTCGTCATCGGTGGCGGGATCGTCGGCGCGAGCGTCCTCTACCACCTGACGGCTCGTGGCTGGTCGGACGTCGTGCTGCTCGAGCGGCGCCGGCTGACGTCGGGCACGACCTGGCACGCGGCCGGCCTCGTGGGGCAGCTCCGGGCGACCTACAACATGAGTCGCCTCGCGAGCTACGCGAAGGAGCTCTTCGCCGAGGTCGAGCGCCTG
>DASUMJ010000215.1:0-5050 GCA_036277775.1 Candidatus Limnocylindrales bacterium | reverse complement strand
GATCGGGATCGCCGAGCCGCTGTCCGTCTCGATCGAGACGTTCGGCACCGGCCACGTCCCGGACGAGACGATCAGCCGGCTCATCGACCGGCACTTCGACCTCCGCCCCGCGGCCATCATCTCGGCGCTCGATCTCCGTCGGCCCATCTACCGGCAGACCGCGGCGTATGGCCACTTCGGCCGGCCCGACCTCGACCTGCCGTGGGAGCGGACCGACAAGGCTGCGCTCCTCGCGGCCGAAGCCGGCGTCACGCAGCCGGATCCGGTTCCCGCCGGGTAGGGCGGCCCTCGGGCGCGGCGCGGCCGGTCGCGCCCACCGGCCTCCATGGGGCCGCGCGGGCCCGAGGCGGATGCCCAGATTCGGTCTGGCCCGTCGCGTTCCCGTCCGACATTCCCGTCGCCTCCATAGGAAGGCGGCCCGCGCCTTCCCCGTCGGTCTTCGTATGGCGTCGACGGGAATGCCGGATCGGAGGCAAGCGCCGACGGGGGATTCCGGGCATACGAACGGTCCGATGCTCGGCATACGAACGGTCCGATGCTCGGCGTCCGAACTGCGCCTCAGCGCGCGGCATCTGGACCGCCCCGAACCAGCCGACGACCGCCTCCGGTGACGAGAAGCGGGTCCCGGAGAGGCCGCTCGCCTGGAGACGCCGGCGGGCGAGGGTGAGGTTCGGCACGGGCTCCCGAGTGTAGCCGCCGGCTCAGCGCCGCCGGATCCGCTCCGTGACGAGGATCAGCGTGAGCGTCGAAAGCATCAGCAGGACCGCGGTCGCGATGAGCACCGGCAACGTCGTCGCGAACCGCAGCTGGCCGTAGAGGTAGACCGGGAACGTCGGCTCGCGACCGGCGAGGAAGAGCGCGAGCGCGAACTCGTCGAACGAGACCGTGAATGCGGTGACCCAGGCGGAGAGCAGCGCCGGCGCCGCGATCGGCAGGACCACGAGCCGGAGCGTCGCGGGATACGACGCGCCGAGGTCCATCGAGGCCTCCTCGAGCTGGGCGTCCGATCCGACGAGCCGGGCGAGGATGATGAGCGTCGTGTACGGCAGCGCCACGATCGTGTGGGCGAGCCCCACCGTCACGAGCGACAGGGGCACCCCGAAGGCCCGGAACAGCACGAGCAATGCGACTCCGAGAACGACGTACGGAACGATGAGCGGCATCACCGCGAGCCCGGTGAGCGCCCCCTTGCCGCGGAACTCGAAGCGGCTCAGGAGGATCGCCACCATCGCGCCGAGGGCAGTCGCGGCGAGGCTGCTCCAGATCGCCACGCCGAGGCTGTTCCGGACAGCTCGAAGGAGGGCCGGGGTCTCGAACAGCCGCTCGTACCAGGCGAGGGTGAATCCCTCGAGCGGGAAGGAGAGCGTGTTGTTGGCGTTGATCGAGAACACGAACAGGATCGCGATCGGCAGGTAGAGGAGCGCGACAACCAGCCAGAAGTAGCCGCCGAGGAGCCGGCGACGCGGCCGCCGCCCGACGGGCATCCCGGTAGCCCCTGCTGCGCTCATCGATCCAGGAGCCGGCGCGGGCTCACGAGCCGGAGCCCGACCGCGACGAGCACGAGCGTGCCGGCGAGCATGACCATCGCAAGCGCCGAGCCGTACGGCCAGTTGGCCGCGCGAGTGAAGAAGTCCTGGATGATGTTCCCGTACATCGTCCCGCTCGTCCCGCCGACGAGGAGCGGTGTGACGTACTCGCCGACCGTGGGGATGAAGACCATGAGGAAGGCGGCGATCACCCCGGGCAGGCTGAGCGGGAGCGTCACCCGCCGGAACTGCTGGAACGGCGTGGCGTAGAGGTCCGCGGCCGCGTCGTGGAGCCGGACGTCGACGCGGCCGAGCGCCGCGAGGATCGGCAGGGCTGCGAACGGGATCCAGACGTACACGAGCGTCACGACCACGGCTCCGCGGTTGTAGAGGAGCGCGGAGATCGGCTCGTCGACGATGCCCGTCCACATCAGGACGCTGTTGATCGCGCCTTCGCCGCCGAGCATCAGCTTCCAGGCCATCACCCGGAGGAGGTAGCTCGTCCAGAACGGCACGAGGAGGAGGACGAGGTAGAACGCGGCGCGGCGGCCGGCACGGAAGGCGAGGAAGTAGGCGAGGGGATAGGCGAGCGCGGTCGCCGCCGCGGCCACGCCGAGCGCCGTCAGCGTCGAGATGCCGAGACTGCGGATGAACCCGGGCGTGGCCAGGAACTGGGCGTAGTGCTTCAGGGTCGGCGCGAATGGGGCGAGGAGCGTCCCCGACAGGTCCGTCCGGACGCTGAGCGCGGCCATGAACAGGAGGGGTGCCACGAGGAGCACCGCCAGGGCCAGGGCGGGTGGAAGCGCAAGGGCCCAGAACGTTCGTCGGCGCGGGTCGGCCGAGCGGGCGTCCCGGGGGGCGCCCGCTCGCCGCGCGAGGATCACTGCGAGGCCTTGACCTCGGCCCACATCGCCGTCCACGCGTCGCGCTGCTCGGCGGTGAGATTCGGGGTGAAGTTCGTGTTCTCGAGGATCGATGGATCGTCGACCGAGAAGGCCTCCTTCAGGGTCTCGTCGGTGATCCCGGCCATGACGTCGCCGTTCGCCGACCCGTAGTAGTAAAGCGAGACGAGGTTGTTCCCCGTCAGCTCACCGAGCTTCTGGTCGAGGAACTTCAGCGCCAGGTCGTGGTTCTCGGACGCCGCGCTGATGCCGTACACGCCGACCCACGAGTTGCGACCCTCCTTCGGGTCGGCATAGGCGACCGGGACGCCCTCTCCGAGGAGCGTCGCGTAGGCACCCTGCCAGGCGTACGCGACCCATGCGTCGCCCGACTGCATGAGCGGCACGAGGTCGGACTCCGCGGCCCAGTAGGCGATGTTCAGGCTGGCCTGATCGGTCCACTCCTGCTTGATCGCGGCCAGCTGGTCCTCGGTGATCGCGGTCTCGTCGTAGCCGTGGATGTACGAGGAGACGGTCACGGCCGCGGGGCCGTCGTCCCACATCGAGATGTGGCCGTCGTAGGCCTCGTCCATGAGCGCCGACCAGGAGTCGATCTCGCCCTCGACCTTGTCGGTCCGGTAGAGGATCGAGGTGAAGCCCCAGTCCCACGGGATGAAGTACTGCTTGCCGTCGAACTGCCCGATCGCCTTGAACGAGTCCGGGACGGCATCCCAGTTCGTGAGCTTCGAGGTGTCGATCTCGGCCACGAGGCCCTCGTCGACGTAGAACTGGAGCCAGCCGGTGTACGGATGGAAGATGTCGGCCTGGCTCCCGGCCTTCATCTTCCCGTAGATGTCGGCGTCGGAGATCCCGAACTCGAAGGCGACGTCGACGTTCGGGTAGGTGGCCTTGAAGTCGGCCCAGAAGTCCTCGGCGTCGTAGCCCGACCAGTCGAGGACGGTCAACGAACCGGTCTGCTCGCCCGGCGGCACCTCGGTCGCCGTGCCGCCCCCGCAGGCACCGACCATGGCGCTGACGACGACGAGCCCGATCGCTCCGCGAATCGCGAAGCGGGAACGCCAGGAATGCATCGGCTCCTCCTGCCCGCGGGGACGCTGCGACGTGCGCGCAGCCGGCTCTCCTGGAGTTCGAATTCAGTCGAGCAGCCGCATCCTATCGCAGGATTTCGTGGGCGCAATGGGCTCGAGCGCGCGCCGCCAGCCTCCGCACCCTCGCGCCCCGGATCCGTCCATCGCCGCTACGATGCCCCGATGTACGTCGTCATCCTCGCCGGCGGCGGCGGGACCAGGCTCTGGCCCCTGAGCCGGCCCGAGACGCCGAAGCCCTTCCTGCCGCTCCTCGGTGACCGATCGCTGCTCCAGCGGACGGTGGACCGCGTCACTGGCCACGAGGAGCTGCCGATCGACCGCGACGACGTGGCGGTCGTCACCGACCGCCGCTATGCCCAGCTCGTCCGCGACCAGCTGCCGGGCATCCGGATCCTCGGCGAGCCGAGCGGCCGCAACACCGCCGCCGCGATCGCGCTCGCCGCGCTCCACCTCGAGCGACCCGAGGACGAGGTCATGGTCGTCCTCCCGGCCGACCACCTCATCGAGGACGAGGCCGCGTTCCGCGCCGTCCTCCGCGCCGCGGCCGACCTCGCCGCACGCGGCGCCTTCGGCATCGAGACGCCGCTCGTGACCCTCGGCGCGCAGGTCGACCGCGCCGCCACGGAGTACGGCTACCTGATGCCGGACATCGATGCCGGCGCGCGGACGCCGGAGGGATTCCGTGCCTATCCCCTCCGGGCCTTCGAGGAGAAGCCGACGGAGGTCCGCGCCGGCCAGCTGCTCGCGGAGCCGGGGGTGGCGTGGAACGCGGGCATCTTCCTGTGGCGCCGCCAGGCGATCCTCGACGCGCTCGGCCGGTACACGGGTCTGCCGACGCTGCTCGGGACGTTCGCGTCGAGCGATGCCGGCCTGGCCGCGGCCTACGACCAGCTCCGACCGGTCTCGATCGACGTCGCGGTCATGGAGGGCGCGGCGAGCGACCACCGGGTCGCGATGATCGGGATGAACGTCGGCTGGAACGACCTCGGCAGCTGGACGGCGCTCCTCCACGCGATCGGCGGGACCGGGACCGGCAGCGTGATCCAGCCGAGCGAGCCCGCCGAGGCGGGCCCGGAGGACCTCATCGTCGAGCGGTCGAACGGGCGGCTCACGGTCGACGCGGGGCCGCGAGGTATCCTCGCGACGGCGCCGACCGCGCTTCTCCGGGGAGCCGCCGCGGCGCGACCCGCCGTGGACGCCCTCATCGATCGCGTGACCCGCTGGGAGGACCGACCGTGACCGACGCCGCCGCTCCGACCCGGATCGTCTTCGGCACTGACGGCTGGCGGGCGCGGATCGCCGAGGACTACACGTTCGAGAACGTCCGGCGCTGCGCCGACGGTGTCGCCCGCTATGTCGTGGAGCGCGGCGAGCAGGCCCGCGGCGTCGTCGTGGCCTACGACCGGCGATTCGCGTCGGAGCACTTCGCGATGGCGGCGTCCGAGGTCCTCCTGGCCCACGGCATCAAGGTGTTCTTCGCCGAGCGGGCCGTCCCGACCCAGATGAGCTCGTACGAGGTCGTCGAGCGGGGCGC
>DASUMJ010000214.1:0-9977 GCA_036277775.1 Candidatus Limnocylindrales bacterium | reverse complement strand
GCGCCGGCGAGGATCGCCCCGGTCGCCCGCCACGAGACCGGATCGATCGGGGAGAGGAGGAACGACGCGACCGCCCCCCGCCCCCGGCCCGCGACCCGGGCGCCGCCGAGGGCGCTCAGGACGAGGAGCAGGCCGAGGACGAGGAGCGGCCCGGCGATCAACGGTCGGGTGCCGTCCGGCCGGCCGCACCGACGACGAGGGCGATCCCGAGCGCGACGAGGAGGGCCGGCCCGAGGTGGACCCCGGCCACCCAGCCGGGCAGGAGCGGTCCGACGAGCGCGATCGTGCCGAACGCGATGAGGACGACGCCGATGACCAGACCGGCCCGGCCCGGGCCACGGGCCTCCCGGCTGGCCAGCTCCCGATGGCTGTGGACCGGGGCCCAGGCAGCGGCCGCGGCGAAGGCCGGAGCCTCCGATGCGTCCGCGACGCCACCGGGGCCGGCCGCCGGATCAGCCGGGCCGGCCTCGCCGAAGGTCGGCCCGGCCGGCAGAGCCGGCTCGAGCGGCATGACGAAGGCGAGGATCGCGTAGAGCAGGATCGTGAAGCCGCCGAAGAAGATCGAGATGATCCAGGCGACGCGGACGACGGTCGGGTCGAGCTCGAAGTACTCGGCAATGCCGGCGGCGACGCCTGCGATCTTGCGATCGTCGCGGCAACGGTAGAGACGACGGGGGGTCACTTGCAGCCTCCTGCGGGATCGATGTGCACGCTACCAACGTTGATGGAGAGGGACACGTCCGCCCGGTGGGCGGCGGTCTCGTAGTCGAGGGTCTGCCAGCCGTTGCCGACGCGGACCAGGTCGTCGCGGGACACGGACCCGAGGTCCAGGTCCTCGCTGAACCGGACGCCGAGGCCGGCCGGGATGCAGAGATCGACGTTCGCCGCGTTGGCCGAGATCTCCGCGCTGAAGTCGGCCACGGGCAGCCGGACGGCGGCGTCGGCCGCGTTGGCCTCGATCTCGAGGCGGTCGAGCACGGCGCCCGTGAGGTCGAGATCGAAGTCGCCGGCGTTGATCGCGAGGTCGAGGCGACCCAGCCGGGCATCGGTGAGGTCGACGGTCGCGCGACCGGCACTGACCTCCACCGCGAGGTCCATGACGACCGCCGTCGGGAGCGTCACCGCCCACGACTCGGCCTCTCCATCGACCCAGAACCGGCCGTCGCGGCCGGACGAGCGGACCGACAGTCCCTCGTCGCTCGAGGCGATCGCCGGCGCGATCGGGCCGCTGTGGCCGCTCTCGACGCGCCAGCCGGTGCCCGAGCCGGTCGTCAGGCGGAGCTCGCCGCACGACAGGACCAGGTCGACCTCGGCCCGGCCGCGAAACGTGCCGTCGCGGACCTCCGTCGCGACCGGCAGCTCGTGGCGGCAGTCGAAGCCGACCTCCGGCGCGGCCACGACGAGCCCACCGAAGAGGAGCCCCGGCAGGGCCGCGGCGACGAGGCCGCCGGCAAGGCCGAGCCGCGTGCCGCGGAGGACGAGCGCCGCCCCGAGGGCGATGACGACGAGGGGCCAGAGCCCCAGTGCTCGGGTGACCGTCGCGTCGTCGACGATCCCGCCCTGCGCGACGAGCACCACGGCACCCATCGCGATGAGGAACACCCCGAGATACAGGGTCTTCCGATGAACGTGCATGCCTGGGCCTCCGGACATCCGATCGAAGGGGTCGATCTCCATGTCCGGATGCTGGCCTCGAGCGGCGGCCCGAGCCAGCCGGCCACCCGGCATCTTCGGGGTGGGGCTATCCCCCGTGCCGCCGCACCGACCGCCGTCGGCTGCGGTGCCTCAGAACTCCGGCTCGAGCTCCTCGAAGAGCGTGAGCTGGAGCTCGGCCGCGCCCGCGAGCCTGGCGTTCAGCGACCGCCACGGCGTCTCGGTCGGTGGGGCGATGAGCGACGCCCCGGCCAGGACGAGCCGCTCGGTCGCGGCCCGCGCGTCGGGGACCTGGAAGCAGATCCGGATGTGGCCGGCCACGCGTCGCCCGACCTCGACGTCGTCGACGTACGCCGCGTGGGCAGCGTCGGCGATCTCCAGCGTGGCCTGGCCTGCGCCGAGGATCGTCACCCGCCCGCCGTCGGACGTGAAGGCACCGAGCTCCGGGAGGCCCAGCGCGTCGCGGTAGAACCGCAGCGCGGCCTCGTAATCGGCGGCCGTCACGACGACTCGCAGCTGGCTGACCGTGCCATCCATCGACCCACCTCCTGATCCCGGGCGCCGAGGGCCCGCCGCCGCTGCTACGCTCTCGCCCCGATTGTGGACGGAGGGATCCCGAGATGGCTGCCGACCGGACGAAGTTCATCCTCGACGAGGACCGCATCCCGCGGGCCTGGTACAACATCGCCGCCGACCTCCCGGAGCCGGCGCCACCGGTCCTCCATCCCGGCACCGGTCAGCCGATCGGACCGGCCGACCTGGCGCCGCTCTTCCCGATGGAGCTCATCAAGCAGGTCGTCAGCCAGGACCGGGAGATCGAGATCCCGGAGCCGGTCCGCGACGCCTACCGCCTGTATCGGCCGAGCCCGCTCTTCCGGGCCCGACGGCTCGAGGAGGCGCTCGATACCCCCGCCCACATCTACTACAAGTACGAGGGCGGCAGCCCGTCCGGGAGCCACAAGCCGAACACCGCGCTGCCTCAGGCCTTCTACAACCTCCAGGAGGGCGTCACCCGCCTCGCGACGGAGACCGGCGCCGGCCAGTGGGGCAGCGCCCTGGCCTTCGCCGGGGCGATGTTCGGCCTCGAGGTCAAGGTCTTCATGGTCCGGAGCTCGTACGACCAGAAGCCGTACCGGCGGGTCCTCATGGAGACGTACGGCGCGACCGTCGTGCCGAGCCCGAGCGAGGACACCGAGTACGGGCGAAGCGTCCTGGCCGAGACGCCCGGCCACACCGGCTCGCTGGGCCTCGCGATCAGTGAGGCGATCGAGGACACCGTCACCCACCCCGGCACGAAGTACTCGCTCGGGTCGGTCTTCGACTTCGTCCTCCTCCACCAGACGGTCATCGGCCAGGAGGCGATCGAGCAGATGGCGATGGCCGGCGAGGAGCCGGACGTCGTGATCGCCTGCGCCGGCGGCGGCTCGAACTTCGCGGGGCTGGCGTTCCCGTTCCTCGGCCGCGGGCTTCGTGGCGGCCCGAAGCCGCGGATCATCGCCGTCGAGCCGGAGGCCGCGCCGTCGCTGACGAAGGGCGTCTATCGCTACGACTTCGGCGACACGGCCCGGATGACGCCGCTCGTGAAGATGCACACCCTCGGCCACGACTTCATCCCCGAGCCGATCCATGCCGGCGGCCTCCGCTACCACGGCATGTCGCCGCTCGTGTCGATGCTCAAGGAGCAGGGCCTCATCGAGGCCCAGGCCGCCCACCAGCGGGCGACGTTCGAGGCCGGGGTCCGGTTCGCTCGGACCGAGGGCATCCTCCCGGCACCCGAGCCGACCCACGCGATCAAGGTCGCGATCGACGAGGCGATGATCGCGCGGGCGGAGGGCCGCCCTCGGGTGATCCTCTTCAACCTCTGCGGCCACGGCCACTTCGACCTGTCGGCCTACGAGCGGTACCTCTCGGGCGCGCTCGAGGACTACGCGTACCCGGCCGAGAAGGTCGCCGAGGCGCTTCGAGCCCTCGAAGGGCTGCCGGTCGGCTGACCGCGTGGTCGGCTGACCGCGTGGTCGGCTGACCGCGCCGTCGGCTGAGCCCGGTCAGGCCGTCGCCGGGCCTGACGCACGCTCGCGCGTCAGCCCGCCCTCGTCCCCGATGGGTAGCGGACCCAGGTGTCGCGGATCCAGCCGATCACGGAGCCGATGAAGTACTCGGAGTAGGGATCATCCCGGTGACGCTTGAGGCGATCGCGCATCCGCTCGTCCTCGGGGAGATCGGCGGGCGCGACATGCATCCCATGGTCGGCGCCCGGGATGATGGCCAGCGTGACGTCGGGATTGCCGGCAGCTCGCAGGGCCGCTGCGGCGGCATGGGCCTCCGAGACGTCGACGTTCAGGTCGCGATCGCCGTGGATGACCATGACGGGCGTCCGAATGTTCGCGAACTGCTCGGGATAGGCGAACCGGATCTCCTGCTTCAGCCGCTCCAGGTAGATCGTGTGCGATCCGCGCTCGTCCTCCCATTCGTAGACGTCCCTGCCGGCGAGCGCGGCGGCGAGCTCGTTCGGCCACTGCCTCGCGAGGTCGTAGTAGCCCGGGTTGTTGGCGAGGAGCCAGTCGTGCTCTCGCTTGCCTCGCGCGGCATAGTCGAGGGGCAGGTCGTAGATCGCCTTGGCGAGCTCGGCGATCGGCAGGTGAACGCCACCCCACAGGATGTAGCCCGCCGGAATCGTGGTCCGCGCCGCCGCGAGGCACGCGAAGTAGACGCCGGCGCTCGTCCCCATCACGGTGATCCGTCGGCTGTCGATCGCGGGATGGCCGTCGAGGTACGCGAGTGCCGCCAGGAGGTCGTCGACGTCGGTCAGGGGTGAGGTGTACGCATCCCGGTCACCTGGCGGGTCACCGGCAGCGCGTGGTCCGCCGGTGCTCCCCTGGACGCCGCGCTTGTCCCAGCACAGCTGGGCGATGCCGGCGGCGGCGAGCCGGTCGCCCACCCACCTGTGGCGGGGATGCGGTTCGACGGTGCCGTCGGGCCGCACCTGGTCCCCATACCGGTTCTGCGGCCCCGTGCCGGCCACCGTGAGCAACGCCGGGTGGGGGCCGTCGCCCGCAGGGAGGACCAGGTCCCCGGCGAGCGTCTCGGCGCCGCTGGGGAAGCGCACCTCGGTCCGGGTGACCCGGCCACTCACGGGGCGCGCTCGTTCAGAAGGGCCGGGTCCCGCCCGGCCACCGTGGCACCGTAGACACGTGCCGGATGGCCCTCGGGAAGCTCCGCGTAGGTGTAGGCGGCACCGGCGGCGGCATCCTGGGCCAGCGACTCGCGCGCTGCCGTCATCCCGGCCACCATCCCCTCGTAGGTCGCCGGATCACCCTTGAAGATGAGGATCGCCGCCCCGCCATCGAACGGCGTCTCGAAGCCGGTCGGCACATCGGGCATGAAGTGGAAGAGGTCGCCGGCGTTGATGACGATCCGGACCTCGTCGTCGTTCTCCGTCGTGCAGAACACCCACCGGCCGGAGAGCGTGTAGATGAGGCTCTCCGTGGGGTGGGGATGCGGGTAGCAGTACTGTCCCGGCGCCATGTCGATGATGTGGGCGCGGATCCCGATGCCGGCCATCAGCGGCACCATCCGACCTTCGACGGTCTCGATGCCCGGCTGGGCACGGACGTCGCGGAGGACGCGACACTCCCCGACGCGGTCGATCGTCGGCCCGCCCGCGGGCGCGCTCTCTGTCGTCATGATCCAGTCCTTTCGGGTGGCCGACCTCGAAGACTCCGAGGGACCACCAACTATCCATGCGATCGATGGGACACGCACGGCGCCTCGACATCCCGTCCCTTGGTCACCCGGCCGCGGGACGGGCGAGGGGCAGCTGGCGTCGCCGAGGCGCTCCCAGTCCTCGAAGGGCTGCCGGTCGGCTGCCGGTCGGCTGAGGGTATCGAGCCGGACGGCACGTCACGCCGATGCCTTCGGTGGCTAGGATGTCCCGGTGACCACCGACGGACTGGCCCTTGCGACGCGCGGCCTGAAGAAACGCTACGGCACGCGCCTCGCGCTCGACGGCCTCGACATCTCCGTCCCGACCGGCGTCGTCTACGGGTTCCTCGGCCCGAACGGGGCCGGCAAGACCACGACGATGCGGCTGCTCACGGGCCTCATCCACGCCGACGGCGGCTCGATCGAGGTCCTCGGCCGGCCGTTCGGCCGGGGCGACCGGCGGCGGCTGTTCGAGGTCGGGTCTCTGATCGAGGCGCCGTCCTTCTACCCGTACCTCTCGGGCCGCGAGAACCTCCGGGCCCTCGCGGCGACCGGCGCACCGACGCCGGCCGGGCGGGTCGGCGAGCTCCTCGAGCTCGTCGGGCTCCGTGAACGGGCGGGCGACAAGGTCCAGGCCTACTCCCTCGGGATGAAGCAGCGGCTCGGCATCGCGGCGGCGCTCCTCAGCGACCCGAAGCTGCTCCTCCTCGACGAGCCCGCGAACGGGCTCGATCCGGCCGGGATCGTCGCGATGCGCGAGACCCTCCGCCACCTGGCATCGACCGGCAAGACGGTCTTCGTGTCGAGCCACGTCCTCGGCGAGGTCCAGCAGCTCGCCGACGTCATCGGGATCATCGCCCAGGGCCGGCTCGTCAGGGAGGGCCGGATCGGCGACCTGCTCCACGGCGAGGGCGAGGTCAGGGTCCGGGTCGCGCTCGACCAGCTCGAGCCGGCGCGGGCCGTGCTCGCGGCCCTGGCCTCGGCCGACGCCGTCGCGAGCGTCGCCGGCGACCCGGGCTGGCTCGCGGTCCGGATCGGGGCCGGGAGGGCGTCGGAGGTGAATCGCGCGCTCGCGACCGCCGGCATCTTCGCGTCGGGGCTGGTCGCCGGCAGCGACCTCGAATCACTCTTTCTCGAGCTCACCGGCGGGGAGTCGGTCCCGGGCAGCGAGGGCACGTTCTTCGGGCTCGCGGGCGTGGGCCGCCAGGTCGGCAACGACGCCGCCGGCCGCGGCGACAGCGCGGGGGCGTCGCGATGAGGCTCTTCGTGGCCGGGCTCCGGAAGCTCGTCCGTCGCCCGGCGACGTTCGTCACGTTCGGCCTGCTCGTCGGGCTCCTCGGCCTGATTCTCATCGCGGTCTCGGTGACCGCGTCGCAGGAGGGGGCCGCGCCCGAGGAGCGGATGGGCCTCCTGCTCGTGACCTTCCCGGGCGCCTACACCCTGATCCTGTCGTTCATCCTCGGTCTCGGCGGCCTCTTCGCGGTCATCTACGGCGCGGCGATCGCCGGCTCGGAGTGGACCTGGGGGACGCTGAAGTCCGCGATCGCACGGGGCGAGAGCCGGGCCCGCTACCAGCTCCTGTCGTTCGCGGCCATCGCCCTGATGATCGGGATCGGGCTGGTCCTGGCGCTCGTTGCCGGCGTCATCATCGCCCTCATCGGGGCGAACGTCGCGGGCGTCGCGACCGACGGCGTGACCGACGCCGAGACGCTCGGCACGCTGCCGGAGCTCCTCGGGCGCGGCTGGCTCGCGATGGCCGAACAGGGGGCGCTCGGCTTCGCGATCGCGACCCTGGCCCGAAGCCAGCTCGCCGGGATCGGCGCCGGGATCGCCTTCTTCTTCGGCGAGCAGTTCGCCTCGATCTTCCTGCCCGACGTCATCAAGTGGCTGCCGTTCAATGCGGCGAACGCCGTCGTCGCGACCGACGAGACCGGCTTCAGCGGGGACGGCGGCGGCATGCTGCGTTCGCTCGAGCCAAACACGGCGCTCCTCGTCGTCGCCGCCTGGCTCATCGGGTCGCTGGCGGTCGCGACGCTGTTCACGGAGCGGGCCGAGATCTCGGGCTGAGCGGCGGCGTAGAGTGGGCGCATGAAGGGCGATCGCGTCGAGGCCGTCGTGGATACCGGTCAGGGCACCCAGACGTTCGAGCTCACCGCCACGAAGGCCGGCCGCCGGATCGAGGTCGTGACGTCACGAGGCGTCGTGGAGGTCCGGGAGGTGACGCGCTCGGGCACGCCGGTTCGGACCGGCAGGTTCATGGCGAACCGGCTCATCGCGCTCGTGGAGCACCCCGCCGCGGACGAGCGCGGCCGGGTGGAGATCTCCACCCGGCATCGGATCCAGCGGGGCGGCGGGTAGGGCGTCCGGGCGCGGGCGTCGCCGGTCAGTCGGGCAGCCGCTCGCCCGGCATCGTGAACCACGGGCGGACCTCGGCACGGATGCGGCCCGACCGGACGGCCGGGTCGTCGGCCATGAGCGCCTCACCGTCCGCCCGGGTCGCGACGGTGAGGACGCCGATCCCGCGCAGCGACCCGGCATCCGCGACCGGCCCGAACAGGACGAGCTGGCCGCGTGCCCGGAGGGTGAAGAGGTGGCGGAGGTGCCCCGCCTGGATCTCGTCGACCTCGGCCCGCGACTGGTTGCGGATCGGGCCGCGCTTGAGCAGGAGGAGCCAGAACCAGCGCTGCCGCGCGACCTCGCGCTCGACGACGTCGTCGGTGACGGGCTCCGGCTCCTCCCGCGCGATCATCGGCCTCAGGCCTCGTGGTCGTGATCGGCATCACCGCCCGATGCGGACAGCGGCCGGCCGGTCTCGACGAGGGTCTTGAGGCCCGAGACGATGAAGACGATCCCGCCGGCGAAGTCGGTCGCCGTGCGCGAGCCCTCGACGAGGTTCGAGGTCGTGACGGTCAGCTTCGTCGCGCCGCCCTGGGCCTCGAGCACCCAGGCCATCTCCACCGGACCCTCGGCCTCGATGTCCGGGTCCCAGCGGGCATGGAACGACATCTTCAGCCGGTTCGGCGGGTCGATCTCGAGGACCGTGCCGTCGGCCGCCACCGACCCGTCGGGGTAGGCGTAGGTGAGGGGCGCGCCGGCGGCCCAGCTCGAATCGACGCGCGTGCCGAAGTAGTACTGGGCGGTCTCGGCGCCGTCGGTGATCGCCCGCCAGACTCGGTCGGGCGGCGCCTGGATCCAGACGCTGTAGACGTGCTCGAAGGTGTTCATGGGTGCCTCCAGGTGTCGTTTCATCGAGCTCAACGCCCCGACGACCGGCTCGGCGTACTTGCTGATCCAGCGGTCGTGCATGAGCCGGATCGGGACGGGGTTGAGGAAGTGCCGCTTCTCCCGGCCATCACGCCGGGTCGTGACGAGCGCCGCTGCCTCCAGGACGTCCAGGTGCCGCATCACCCCGAACCGCGTCATCTCCGGCAGGTGCATGCACAGCTCGCCGAGCGTCTGGCCATCGCGCTCGAAGAGCCGATCCAGCAGGAGCCGGCGGCTCGGGTCGCTCAGCGCCCGGAAGACCGGGGACATCGGATCGACCGTCATGCCGGGGAAGATATGTGACTAGATAGTCACCTGTCAAGGGTCGGGAGCTGCAGCCGCGCCGCTCAGCTGCCGACCTCGAACGCGCCTCCCGCTCCAGGGGGCGGATCGGGGGTCCACCGGAGAATGTCGCCCGGCTGGCACTCCAGGACCCGACAGATCGCGTCCAGGGTCGTGAACCGGACGGCCCGGGCACGCCCGTTCTTCAGGACCGCGACGTTCGCGGGCGTGATGCCGACGGCGTTCGCAAAGTCACCCACGGACATCTTGCGCCGGGCGAGCATGACGTCGAGCTCCACGACGACGGCCATCAGATCACCTCGTCGAGCTCGGTGCGGTCGGCGATCGCCGACTCGAGCAAGCCTCGCATGACGACCATGAGGAGCACGAATGCCAGCCCGCAGGCGAGGGTGGCAGCCAGCCCGAGGACGATGCCGGGCCCGCCGCCGTGCACCGCAAGGAGGTGGATCATGATGCCCGAGCTCAGGACCGTGGCGACCACCGCGCAGGCGACGATGACGTCGACCCAGCGCAGGGCGTGGCGGGTGAAGATCACCCTGCCGCTGACCATCGTCAGCAGCCGCCAGACGACGAGCAGCGCCAGCTGGGCGCATGCGATGGCGACGATGCCGGCCACCGAATACGGGACGACGAGATATTCGACCTCGGGGAACGTCGTCGCCGCCTGGGACGCGACCACCGGCACGAGGACCTGAGCGAGCACGGATCCGAGCAGGAGCACGACGAGCGCGACGCGGAGCAGCCGGATTGCGAGCCGGTTCATCTATCGAGCATCGATCGGTGTCGATCGAAAGTCAATATGCCGTTGGTCACCTGGCGATCCTGCGGCCGGAAGGGTTCTTCACTCGCCCGGTCGCGCGCGGCTGGGACGTTCCTGCCAGCGCGCCTGAGCCGGCGCGCGGGGCCGGCGCGGATCAGCCGCCGGTGTCGATCGGCAAGCCGGCGCTGGCCCAGTCGTTCATCCCGCCGGCGAGCGACGTCACGGCCGGGAATCCCGCCCCGAGGAGGATGTCGCGGCCCTGGGCGCTCCGGTTCCCGGACCGGCAGACGACGAC
>DASUMJ010000213.1:0-3628 GCA_036277775.1 Candidatus Limnocylindrales bacterium | reverse complement strand
ATGCCCATCCGCGAGGCGTCGGCCAGGGGCACCCGCCGCACGGCGATCGTCACGTCGGCGCGGTGCCGCCGATGCGCAGCGAGGAACGGCTGGTAGTCCATCTTGTAGATGTGGTCGCCGGCGAGGACGAGGATCGTGTCGGCGGTCGTGTGGTCGAGGATGTTCCGGTTCCGGAGCACCGCGTCGGCCGTCCCGCGGTACCACTCCGCCACGCGACCGCGAGCGATGTACGGCTGGAGGAGCTTGACCCCGCCCTTCGCCCGGTCGAGGTCCCAGGGCCGGCCGAGCCCGATGTGGTCGTTCAGCGACCGCGGGTTGTACTGGGTCAGGACGACGACGTCGTTGACGTCCGAGTTGACGCAGTTCGACAGGGTGAAGTCGATGATCCGGTACTTGCCGCCGAAGGGGACCGCGGGCTTGGCCCGCACCGATGAGAGGATCGACAGCCGCTCGCCTTCGCCGCCGGCCAGGATCATCGCCATCGTCCGCTTCACAGGGCGCCTCCTCGGGTGCGCGGGCGGGTCAGCGGCCCGATCGTAGCACCGCCCCTGCACCGCGAGATCGGCGCAACGTCAACGTTCGTGCTCGACGCGACGGTGGGAGTTCGGGCCCCGGGGCGCGCAGAACCCGGGCGGCGGGGCGGAACCCGGGAGTCGCGCGGGCCTAGAGGAAGAGGCGCGGATTCACGAAGTTGCCGTTGAACTCCACCATCCAGTGGAGGTGCGGCCCCGTCGTCCGGCCCGTCATGCCGTTGTAGGCGATCACCTGTCCGGCGACGACGAAGTCGCCGGCCCTGACCCGAGGCGGGTGCGCCGCGTTGTCGACGTGCGCGTACCAGGTCACGAGGTCCTTCGAGTGCGCGATGATCACGATCCAGGCCTTCGGCTTCGGGTCGTACGGGTTGGCCCCCGCGAAGACGACCTTGCCCGGCCCGGCGGCGCGGATCGGCGTGTACATCGGCGCGGCGATGTCGATCCCGCTGTGGAAGTGGGCGCAGTTGCCCTTCGGCGGCTCCCAGCTGAACCCGGTGCAGCCGTACTCCTGGGTGATCCGGCCGGACATCGGCCAGTCGAGCGTGCCGCTGTACTCCGACGGGATCCCGCCACCCTGCTGGGCGACGAGGGTCGCGATCTGGTCCTGGAGCTGCTGCTCGGCCTTCTCGCTCGCCGCGATCGATTTCGCGAGCGCGGCCTTGTCGGCCGCCATCTTCGCGTACGCGGCCTGCTGCTCCTTCAGGAGCTGCGCGGTCTGCGCCTCGAGCTCAGCCAGCCGGTCGCGGGTCGCGGCGAGCTCCGCGAACTGGACGTCGAGGGCGGCCCGCTGGGTCGCGGCGGCCTCGCGCATCGATTCGGTGAGCTCGCGGGTCGACTCGACGGTCGCGTGGAGGACCGCGAGAACCTTCTGGTCGGCGACGATCTGCTCGGCGAGGAGCTTGTCCTGCTCGGCGAGGTCGAGGTGGTACGAGACCTCCGCAAGGACGTCGGTGAAGGTGCCGCTCGAGAGGACAGTCTCGAGGAGCGTCGTCCGGTCGGTGTCGTACGCGAGGCGGATCCGCTCGGCGAGGAGGGCCTTGCGCTCGTCGAGCTCGACGATCTTGGCGGTCTCCCGGGCCTCGACGTCGGCGAGCTGCTGGTCGAGCCTCCCGACCTGGGCATCGAGCTCGTCGACCTGGGCCTGGGCGATGGCCACGTCCACGGTCATCCGGACGACCTGGCCGCGGACCGCCAGCAGGTCGGCGTTGATCTCGGCGAGCGACGCCTTCGTCGACGCGAGCTGCCGGCTCAGCGTCGCCTGGCTCTTCGCGATCGCCGCGACCTGGGCCTTCTGCTTCGCGATCTGCGCCTCGAGCGCCCGCTGCTTCGCGATCGCGTCGGAGAGCGGGTCGGCGCTCGCCGGGGACGGCGGCGTGCCGACGAACAGCCCGCCGAGGACCGAGGAGAGGAGCAGGAAGAGGAGGAATCCGCGGCCGGCACGCCGGCGCGGCTGGGACCAGCCCCGCGCGTCAGCTGATCGTGGGCGCATGAAGTGGCGTCGTCATCGGTCGGGCGATCTCCGTCACGTGCTGGGGCGCGTTGTCGGCTCGCTCGCCGGGTTGCGACCGCCGCTCCGCGTTGGGCACCACGCTGGAACGACTTTCCGGCTGGGCGAGATGATAACGCAAGGTGTCCAGCCCGCCACCCGGGCCGATGGTCACGTTCAACGGGCGGAGAGCATGACCCACATGGCCCCCGCGATGAGGAACGGCCCGTACGGGACGTAGCTCTTCAGGGTGATCCGGCGGAGCACGAGCAGGATCACGATCCCGGCGGCCGCGGCCACCGCCCCGACCACGACGGTCCCGAGGATCCGGAGCGCGCCGACGACGAGCGCGACCCCGAAGAGGAGCTTGAGGTCGCCGATCCCGATCGCCCCCGCCCCGAACGGGATCGAGAGGAGGAAGAGCACGCCAGGCACCGCGACGCCCGCGGCAGCCGCCCAGGCGAGATCGCCGGGCGTCACGACGAACGGCCCGGCACCGAGCACGAACCCGGCGAGCGCGTACGGGACGATCGGCAGCGTGAGGACGTCGGGCAGGAGGCGCTGGTCGAGATCGGTCGCGAAGAGCAGGACGAGGACGACGACGAGCGGTGCGAGGAACGCGAGCGCCGCGACGTCGTCCGCGAACCGCTCCACGAGCAGGGCGCCGGCCAGGCCGCCGGCATGGGCGACCGCCACGGTGCGCCAGTCGACCCGACGGACGTGGCCGTCCTCGTGGGCCGGCCAGCGAGCGGCGATCCGGTCGGCGACGATCCCCCAGGCCGCCCCGGCAACGCCGGCCGCGATCGCCGTCGGTTCCATCGGGCGGGTCGGGTCGGCGGCCGGCGGCTGGCTTGGGACGGGCGGCGCCGGCCGTCAGGCCGGTGCGGCCCCCGCGAGCGCGAGCTCGACGAGCGTGGCGTGGGAGACACCCGTCGCGCCGCGTGGTGCCCACGGCTTCGACTTCCGGAAGTAGGCCGTGCCGGCGATGTCGAGGTGGACCCAGGGCTTCGTCGCGAACTCGCGGAGGAAGAGGCCGCTCTTCACGAGCCCGCCCTCGGCGCTACCGCTGTTCACCATGTCGCCGTACCACGACTCCATCTCGGTCCAGTACTCGTCGACGAGCGGGAGCTCCCAGTAGCGCTCGCCGGCGCGTGCCCCGGCCGCGAGGACATCGTCCGTCCAGGACCGGTCGGTCCCGAACGCGCCCGTGACGAGGTCGCCGAGGGCGCGTGAGACCGCGCCGGTGAGCGTGGCCACGTCCACGAGATGCGTCGCCCCAAGCCGCTCTGCGTACGTCATCGCGTCGCCGAGGATGAGCCGGCCCTCGGCGTCGGTGTTGATGATGTCGACCCACTTGCCGTTCAGGGCCTTGACGATGTCGCCGGGCCGGGAGGAGTGGGGCCCGGGCATGTTCTCGACCGCCGGTGCGACCGCGAGGAGCGGGGTGCCGGGCGCGAGCCGGGCGACCGTGGCGATGGCCGCGATCACGGTGCAGGCACCGGTCTTGTCCATCTTCATCTCTTCCATCCGGTCGGCCGGCTTGATGCTGATGCCGCCGGAATCGAAGCAGACGCCCTTGCCGATGATCGCGAGGTGGCGGTCGAGGGCG
>DASUMJ010000212.1:0-11545 GCA_036277775.1 Candidatus Limnocylindrales bacterium | reverse complement strand
CGTCAGCTGCGGGCGATCGCGGACGGGTATGGCCTCTCGCGCACCGATCGCGTCGGGCTGGTCGACCGGATGATCGAAGTGGCCGTCCGGAGCGCTGCGCAGGAAGCCGTCGACGCCGGCGTGAGCGCCACGGCGACGACGCCGGCTCCCATTGGGCGCATGGGCGGTGGCCCTCCGACGAGCGGACACGAGCTGCTCTGGGCCATCACCTGGCGGACGCGGAGCGCTGCCTGGATGCTGAAGCACCGCCGGGTCCTGGCGCGGGCCCTCGCCTGACGGCGGCTCAGACGACGTCGATCTCGCCGGTCGGCTGGACGAGGAAGATCCAGACGTCCCACGTCACGTGGCTCACGATGAGGGCGCCCAGCGGGACCCCTGCCGCGTAGAGCGCGCACCAGTGCGCGCCCGCGACGCCGGCGGCGCCAAGGAGCGTGAAGTTGCCGGACGTCACGTGGACGCCGCCGTAGGCGACGGCGGCGAGCGCCGCGCCGCGCCAGCGCCCGAAGCGGCGCATGAGCGCCGCCTGGACGAGGCCGCGCCAGAACAGCTCCTCCGCCGGGCCGACGATCGTCGCCAGGCGGGTCGCGATCTCGCCCCGAGGACGGAGCGTCCGGAGCGCGTAGATCTCGCGGATCTCCGCGTCGCCGCCGGGGACGTGGCGCCGGGCGAACCGATCGCCGACCTGGAAGGTGAGGTAGAGGACGCCGGCGGAGAGGAGCCCCAGCGGGACGTGCCACCAGCGGACCCGCGCCGCGCGCGCGGGACGCGACAGCGCGAGGGCGAGGCTCCCGAGGCTGATCCCGGTCCAGGTCATCCGCGTCCAGAACCGCTCGCGCGGCCCCCGGAACGTGGCCGTGAATGCGGCCGCGGCCGCGCCGAGCCCGATCGCGAGCGGGACGAGCCCCGGGCGCTCGTCGGTGCGGGGCGCGGCCCGGCCGCCGTCTTGCTCAGCCACGAACCACGCCGGCGAGGAGGAGCCCGATGACGAGGAAGGCCCCGAACGCGAGGTGGAGCCGCGCCGTCTGGAGATCGATCATCGCGATCGCCCGCGCCTGGCCGGTGGCGCCGAGCTCGGCCGAGCGCACGACCTGGGCGAGGAACGGCAGCGACAGGATCGCGAGGAGCGTCGGCGGCGGCAGCAGCGAGAACGCGACCGACAGCCCGAGCGAGATGTAGGCGCCGAGGACGAGGCCGACGTACCCGTAGTGCGCCCACTCCCGCCCGATCCGGGAGGACAGCGTGACGATCCCGGCGCGGGTGTCCTCGCTGATGTCGCGCCACTCGTTGCCGTGGAGGATCGCCGCGACGAGGAGCCCCACTGGGACGCTCAGGACGAGCGCCACCGGGCTCCACGCGCCGCTTACCGCGAAGTAGCCGCCGACGACCATGAGAGGGCCCATGAGCAGGAAGACGATCGGCACGCCCAGGGCCCGGTACTTCAGCTGGAGCGGCGGCGCCGTGTAGCCCCAGCCGCCGACGAGGCCGGCCAGCCCCAAGGCGATGATCGCGGGACCGCGCAGCGCCACGAGGTAGAGGCCCACCGCCACCGCGAGCGCGAACGCCAGCCCGGCCACCGTGAAGGCGGCGCGCTCGGTCATCCGGCCCTTCACGATGGCATGGCTGGCGCGCGGCGAGACGATCGTGTCGATGCCCTGCCGGACGTCGTAGATCTCGTTCACGATGTTCGTGCCGGAGTGGAGGAGGACGGCCCCGGCGAGGGCCGCGAGGAACGGCAGCCAATCGAACCGCCCGTCCACGGCGGCGAGTGCCGCCCCGGCCAGGACCGGGATGACCGACGCGGTGTAGGCGAACGGCCGCAGGATCTCCCACGTCGCGCCGAGTCGGCGGCGGACGGTCTCGACCACGCCGAGCCGACGGTCGTCGGCCAGGGCTCCGGGCGCAGGTGCCGATGCCGCGACGCCCGGCCTGGCCGGCACGGCATCCTCGATGGCGGCGGCGCCCGGCACGGCTTCCTCCATCGACGGAGCGACCCACCGGGCCGAGGCCGGCAGCTCCGCGTACAGCGCCGCTGCGGCGATCAGCTCGTCGACCTGGCGCTCCTCCTGGAGCACCGGCTGGAGGAGCGGCAGCTGGAGCCCGGTCTCGGCGGTGAAGGCGAGCGCCTTCGCGGCGACGTCCTCGCGGGTGCCGCAGAGCATGAACGCGTCGAGCAGCTCGTCCGGGATGAGGTTGCCGGCGAGGGTGTAGTCCTCGGCCCGCCACGCGGCGGCGATCCGGTCGCGGAGCTCGCGGTCGAACCCGGCACGCTTGAGCGAGACGTCGCCGAGGACGGACATCATGTAGATGACGAACGGCTCGCGCTTCGCCCGGTTCAGCGCCTCGCGCCGCGTGCGGTCGACGAGCGAGAGGAGGTAGCCGGCGCTCTCGACCGAGGCGGGGTCGCGCCCGGCGGCCGTTGCGGCCTCCCGGAGCCGCGCGAGGATCCCGCGGAGCGACGGGATCGATTCCGCCGGCCGCGCCAGGTAGCCGTCGGCCTTCTGCCCGGCGAGCTCGACGAACTCCTTGCGGTACGCGGCAACCACGATCGGGATTCGATGGGCCGGGGCGAACATCGGCTGGATCGGCGGCAGGCCCGGCGTCGCGGAGGGCAGCCGTTCGCCGGCCCAGAGGGCGCGGAGCTGGTCGATCGCCGTCGACACCTGCTCGACGGCGGTGTCCGGCGCGTACGGGATGCCCATCTGCTTCAACCGGAGCGGCAGCCCCGTGCCGAGGCCCATCACGATCCGGCCGGGCAGGATCTCGTCGAGCGCCGACCCGGTCATCGCGAGGACCACGGGGTGCCGGGTGAACGGGTTGACGGCGCCGAGGGCGACACGCAACGCACCGTCGTCTCGATCGCGCGCCAGCCCGTCGGCGATCGTCGTCACGAACGTGACCGCGTCGCGCTCGAAGTACGAGTCGTGGATCCAGATGGACTCGAGGCCCGCGTCGCGAGCCCGCCGCGTCCAGTCGAGGACGTCCGCCGGGTCGCCGCGGGCGGCGAACCCCAGGCCGATGGGTCGAGCGAGGCTGCGCATGGGCGGCTCCAGTGGTGGCCCGATCGCGAGAGCGCTGCGGGAGCGGGCGCCTCACATGCTACCACGGCGTAGCCGGTTATTTCGGGGCCGCGGCACGTGCGACAATCGGCCGCGATGCGCCTCGATGACCGCTACGCCGAACTGATCGCGGCACTCGGTGGGTTCTACCGGACGTGGCTCGTCTACCTCGGGACGGAGCTCGGGCTGTTCCGCGCGATCCGTGGCGCCGGCGATGCCGGCCTCGGCGTGGAGGACCTCGCCGCAAGGACCGCCACCCATCCGCGCGCGGTCGCCACGTGGGCCTGGGCAGCGGAGGCGCACGGGCTCGTGCTCGTCGAGGACGGCGTGCTGCGACTTGACCCGGAGACCGCGCTCATCCTCCTCGACGAGCAGCGCTCGGAGTTCCTCGGCGGCCAGTTCGTCCACTCGGTGGTCGCCACCCTCGACTGGGACCGGATGCTCGACTTCTTCCGGTCGGGTGTGCCGATCGCCGCGCGACCGGACCGCTACCGGGCCGCCATCGAGCAGGTCACCCGCCAGGACATCGCCGTCTTCTTCGCGGAGGCGCTCGCCGCGCTGCCGAACCTTGTCTCGAAGCTCGTGGCGGGTGCCCGGGTGCTCGACGTCCACTGCGGCGGCGGCCGCTGGCTCGTGGCGATGGCCCAGCGGTTCCCGGAGCTGCGGCTCGTCGGCATCGAGGCCGAGACGGACTCGATCGCCCGGGCCCAGCAGCTCGTCGAGGACACGGGCCTGGCCGACCGGATCCGGATCGAGCAGGTGGCGCGGACCGAGGCCACCCGGCCGGGCCGGTTCGATCTCGTCTACTACCAGTACGCCCTCCACTTCCTGCCCGATCCACCCGGGTCGCTCCGTGCCTCGTGGGAGGCGCTCGACCCGGGCGGCACGCTCCTCGTCCTCGACTGGTTGCTGCCGACCGATCCGGAGGAGATGCGGACCTACCAGGGCGAGCTGATCGCCGGCGTCCATTTGGACGAGGTGTTCATGGGCGCCGGCCTCCGCGACCTGGCCGCCTACCGCCGCTGGTACGCCGAGGCCGGGACGCCCGAGCCGCAGGTCATCGACCTGCCGTCCGGGGCCACGCTGTTCGTCCTGCACCGGCCCTGACCGCCAACCCGATGCTCGAGCCGGTCGTCCCGGGCTGGGCGTTCGCACGCCGTCTCGCCGTCCACGAGGCGTCGGTCCATGCCTGGGGGCCGCGCGAGCTGCGCGATCTCGGCGACGCCATGCTCCTCCACGACCCGACCGACCCGGAGCCGTTCTGGAATCGCGTCGCGGGGCCGTCGTGGCCCACCGGCACGGCGGCCTTCGACCGCCGCCTCGACGATCTCGTGACGCTCTTCGCGACGCTCGGGCGGCTCGCCCACGTCCGGACGCTCGCCACTGCGAACCGTCCCGTCGACCTCGGGGACCGGCTCGCCCGAGCCGGCTTCCGGCCGGTCGGGATGGACCGCGCGATGGCCCTCGAGGACCCCGGGCCGTGCCTCGCGCTCGCCCGGACGTTCGCGGCGAGGCCGGGCCTGGCACTCGAGCATCTCGGGCAGGGCCCGGAGCTCCGGGCGATGGAGGTCGCCCGCCTCCTCGTCCAGGCCTTCGACGTCGAGTCCGACCGGCTGCCGGGGCTCGGCGCCGAGTCGCTCGCCGCCGGACGGCGCCCGGGCGGCGCAGTCCTGCTGCTCCTCGAAGCCGGGGTGCCGGCCGCGGTCGCGCGGCGCCTCACGGCCGCGGGCGGGACGTACCTGTCGTCGATCGCCACGGCCCCGGCGCTCCAGGGCCGCGGCTACGGGTCGCTCGTCACGGCCCTCGCCGTGACCGAGGCCCTGGCCGACGCACCGGCGTTCGTCCACCTCCTCGTGGAGGCCGACAATCGGAGCGCGATCCGGCTCTACGAGCGCCTCGGCTTCGTGACCGTCGGGGAGCCGATCCTCGACCTCCTGCTCCGGTGAGCCTGGGCCTGCGGCACCCGACGTCGGCTACCATCCGGCCATGATCGAGACTGCCGGGGCCGTGCTCCGACCAGCCGAGGCGGCCGACGCCGAGCGGATCGCCGCGCTCTTCACCGACGAGGGCTACCCGGCCGGCTCGTCGGCGATCCTCGCCCGCCTCGAGCGCTTCGCGGGGCCCGACGCCGCCGTCGTCGTCGCCGAGCAGGCGGGCGAGGTGATCGGGTTCGTCGCGCTCCACACGCTGCCCCGCTTCGAGCACGATGACATGCTCGTGCGGGTCCTCGCCCTCGTCGTCGACGCGGGCGCCCGGGAGCGCGGCGTCGGGCGCCTGCTCATGGCCGAGGCCGAGCGGTTCGGGCGCGAACGGGGCGCTGCCTTCGTCGAGGTGACCGCCGGCCACCACCGGCCCGATGCGCGGCACCTCTACGAGTCGCTCGGCTACGACGCCGCCGTCACGGCCTACCTTCGCAAGCGACTGTGACGGCGCCCGCGACCGCCCGGGGTGCCGGCGACGCCATCCGTGTCGTCGACCTCCACAAGCGTTACGGCGAGACCCGCGCCGTCGACGGGATCTCGTTCGAGGTCCATGCCGGCGAGGTCTTCGGCCTGCTCGGTCCGAACGGGGCCGGCAAGACGACGACGGTCGAGATCCTCGAGGGCCTCCGGGCGGCCGATTCGGGCGAGGCGATCGTCCTCGGCATCGATGCCAGCCGCGCGCCGGAGACCCTGAAGCCACGGATCGGCGTGGCACTCCAGACGGCGTCGCTCTACCCGAAGCTCACGGTCGTCGAGATCCTCGACCTCTTCCGCTCGTTCTACGGCCGCCACGGGACGTCGACCGCCGATCTCATCGAGCGGTTCGACCTGGGCGAGAAGCGGCAGAGCCGGACCCAGGAGCTGTCCGGCGGCCAGCGCCAGCGGCTCGCGGTCGCCCTCGCCCTCGTCAACGATCCCGAGGTCGTGTTCCTCGACGAGCCGACGACCGGGCTTGACCCGGCCGCCCGGCGATCGCTCTGGGAGGTCGTGCTCGACCTGAAGCGCCAGGGTCGGACGATCCTCATCACGACCCACTACATGGAGGAGGCCGAGATCCTCTGCGATCGGCTCGCGATCATGGACCACGGCCGGATCCTCGAGGCCGGGACCGTCAAGGAGCTCGTCGGGCGGCACTTCCGGGAGCGGGCCGTCCGGTTCGACGCGATCGACACGCTCGGTGACGAGGCGCTGGCCCGGATCGCCGGGGTCGCCTCCGTGGCCCACGAGAACGGCGAGATCGTCCTCTACACCGCGGACGTGCCCCGGACGATCGAGGGCCTCCTCGGTGCCGCGGAGGCCGCCGGCGTGGAGCCCGAGAACCTCACGATCCGGCGTCCGACCCTCGAGGACGTCTTCCTCGCCCTGACCGGCCGGGCGCTGCGGGACTAGGAGGCCGGACAGGTCGATGCAGGCGCTGCTCACCCTCACCGTCGCGAACATCCGGAGCTTCGTGCGCGACCGCGCGGCGATGTTCTGGACGCTGGCCTTCCCGCTGATCTTCATCCTGATGTTCGGGGCGATCTTCACCGGCGGGGGGACGGCCACCCGGGTCTTCGCCTGGGTCGACGACGACGGTTCCGCGGCGTCGGCGGCGCTGCGCGCCGGCTTCGCCGAGCTCGAGAACGTCGAGCTCCGCGACACGACCGAGGCCGACGGGCTCGAGGCGATGCGGCAGGGCGATCTCCGGGCGGTGCTCATCGTGCCGGACGGCTACGAGGAGGCCATCACCGCGGCGGCCACCACGCCCGGACCGCCGGTGGCGATCACGGTCTACACCGACCCGACGCAGCAGAACCAGACCGCCGACACCTTTCGGTTCGTCGAGACCGTGCTCGGGCGGGTGAACCTCGAGGTCTCCGGCCGCGGCCCGGCCGTGATCCCGGCGCCGCGCGCCATCCAGACCGAATCGCTCACCTTCATCAGCTACCTCGTCCCGAGCATCCTCGGGATGGCGCTGATGCAGCTCGGGGTGTTCGCCGCGATCCCGCTCGTCGCCGATCGCGAGAAGCTCATCCTGAAGCGCCTCAACGCCACGCCGCTGCAGCGCTGGCAGCTCGTCGGCAGCAACGTCCTGATGCGCCTCCTCATCGCGCTCGTCCAGACGGTGATCATCGTCACGGTCGGGGCGATCGCGTTCGACGTCCAGATCTCCGGCAGCCTCGTGCTCGTGGGCGGGCTCGTCGTCCTCGGCTCGATGGCGTTCATCGCGCTCGGCTACGTCATCGCGGCGTTCGCGAAGACCGAGGACGCGGCGAACGGGATGACGAGCGTCGTCCAGTTCCCGCTGATGTTCCTCTCGGGGACGTTCTTCCCGATCGATTCGATGCCCGAGGTCCTGCAGGGTGTCGCCCGGGTCCTGCCCCTGACCTACCTCAGCGACGCGCTCCGCCAGACGATGGTCGGCGGGACGCCGTTCGCGCCGCTGTGGCTCTGCGTCGCCGTGCTCGTCGGGTTCCTCGTGGGGTGCTTCGCGATCTCGGCCCGCTTCTTCCGCTGGACGTAGGCCCGCCTAGGGTTCGCAACGCCTACCAGCGTTCGTGGTGGACGATCTCGGCGAGCGGGCGACGGCCGCCCCGCCGGAGGGGCCGGGTCAGCGTCTCGGGATCGGCCGGGTAGCCGAGCGAGAGCAGGTACTCGCAGGTCCGGTCGGCCGGGTAGCCGAGGAGGCGCCGGGCGAGGTCTGCGTCGTAGACCGTGGCGGGGCAGCTGCCGATCCCGAGGGCCCAGGCGGCGAGGATCATGTTCTGCGACGCGAGGCCCAGGTCCCACAGCACCGAGAGCGGCTGGTCGGGTCCGCGCGGGTCGGGCGTCACGAGGGCGATCGCGGCCGCAGCGCCGGCGAGGTGGCCGGCGTACGCCCCGACCTCGCCGAGCGCCCGGAGCCGATCGCGATCGGTCACGACGATGAAGTCCCAGCGTTGCTGGTTCTTCGACGAGCTCGCCCGGCGGCCGGCATTGAGGATCGTGTCGAGGTGGGCGGGCTCGATCGGCCGGTCGGCGAACCGCCGGACGACGCGCAGCCCGTGGATCGCGTCCAGGACGTCCATGCGCTCAGGCCTCGGGCCGGGCCACGGCCGCGTCCAGCTCGTCGAGCGCCGCGAACCGGCTGTCGTCGTCGGGTGGCCGGCGGGCGTCGACCGCCACCGCCGCGGCCGCCGCCTCGTCCGGCGAGAGCGGGCCCCCGAGCTCGCGGGCGAGGAACCGCGCCACGGCTTCCCGGTACGCCGGGAACTCGTAGAGCCAGGAGTGCTGGCCGCCCGCGATCTCGAGGTCCTCGAGCGTCGGCGGGTCCGCCGCGTCGGCTCGCGTCGCGCGCGCCGCGGCCGTCAGCCGGCCGAGATGCGAGACCGGGACGACGCGATCGTCGGTCCCGTGGATCGCGAGGATCGGGCCGGCATAGCGGCGGATCGCCGCCGTCGCCGAGATGTCGTCGACGAGGTGGCCCCGCGGCTCGAGGTAGACGCGGGTCGTCAGCCAGGCGAGGGGATAGGCGATCGGGTCGGGGATGGGAAGTCGGGCGAGCCGGAACGTCTGGCGGGTGAGCCGGTACGGGTCAGCCGGCGTCGCGGTCAGGATCGCAGCCGCGACGCGCGGCTCCGCCGCGGCGGCGAGGATCGCCCCGATCCCGCCCATCGAGTGGCCGAGCACCGCGACCTGCGTCGCTTCCGGCCTGGCCATCGCCGCGTGGACGCCCGCCAGCGCGTCCGACCCGAACTCGCCCGCGCTGATCGGGAGCTCCTCCGGCGGGTTCGCGCCGTGGCCCCGGACGTCGAACGTGAGGACGTGATAGCCGGCGGCGTGGAGGAACCAGGCGTTCGGAAGCGTCCGGTGGCGACCAGATTCCCACCCATGGACGAGGACGACGGCCGGGCCGGGCCGCCCGTCACGTGCCGGGATCCACCAGCCGGGGAGGCGGAGCCCGTCGGCGGTCGGCACGTCGATCCGCTCGAACTCGAGGCCCAGGAAGCCGGCGGGATCGAACGTCGGCGGGTGCGCGTGCGGGAAGCCGGCCCGCGCCCGGTAGACATGGGCGAAGCGCCAGGCGAGGGCGAACGGTGCGACCGTCACCGCTGCCGCAACGCCGGCCCGGCGGACGCTGGCTCTTGACGTCATCCCGGCAAGGGGACGGCACGCTGGCACGACCTGTCAAGCGCGGGCCTCCGGGTACACTCGGCGGATGCCCAAGCGCGAGCCCCACGACGTCCTCGGCGTCCCCCGCGGCGCCTCCCAGGCGACGATCAAGGCCGCCTGGCGGAAGCTCGCCCGAGAGCACCACCCGGACGTCGCCGGCAGCGATGCCGCGGCGGCGCGCTCGGCGACCCGGCGGATGGCCGAGATCAACCGGGCTTACGAGCAGCTTCGCATCGGGACGCCCGGGAGCGGGTCGCGCGACGGATCTGACGGCGCGTCCGGGCGCCGGACGGCTTGGCCGCCACGGACCCGCCCGACCCGGCCCGTGACCGGACGGGTGGACACCTCGGAGACGTTCCGGCCGCGCAACGCCACGACCGGCGGCGCCGCGCCGCTGCCGGGGCAGCCCCCGTTGAAGGGCGACCGCTTCGATCGCGAGCCGCCCCGGGCGTCACAGCCCACCGGTCCGCTCGACCGGGCGCGGGACCCTCGCTTCCGCCCGGCTCCGCTCCCGGAGGTGGGTGTGGCCGCGGCCACGCCGATCGACTTCGGGAAGTTCCACGGCCACACCCTCGGCGAGATCGCCGCCTTCGAGCCGAGCTACATCGACTGGCTCGCCCGCACGATCTCGCACGATCCGGAGCTGGTCGCCGCCGCGCGCGCGCTCCAGGCCGACCTCGACCGTCGCGGGGTGATCCGTCGCCCGAGGCCGGTGCCCGCGCGCTGACGCGGCCACGCGCCGGGGCCGTCGAGCGCGACCAGGCTCGGAGCCGACGAGGCCGCGGTCACCCTGGACCCGCGGGTTGGTGCCCGGGACGGACCGCTCCCCCCGACGGCAGCCCGTCCCGGACATGGACGATCGCCTCTCGTACGACACGGGAGGCGATCGGTGGGTGGCGAATGACGAGCGATGATTCCCGCCGGACGCGTCCCCGGCTCGAGGCCGATGGATCATGGTTACTCGGTTCGTGACCTGTGCCCGGGATCCCCGGCGTCGACCGTCCTCGACCCCGGCGTCCGTTCGCAGGTCCGTGACCGACGCCCCGAGTGCCCCCGGTTTGCCGCGTCCTGGCGTGCCAGAACCGTACGTCCGCCCGCCCCCGAACAGCAATGGCTCCCTCGTCCCGGGGCCGACCGGTCGAAGGTCGGTGGCGTCCGCGCACCAGTCCCGGACCTCCGTACCGGTGCCCCGAGGCGCCTCGGCGGCGGTCGCGGTAGGCTCCGCCCGTGATCCCCTCGAACCGGTCCCGTTCGGCGCGCGCGGTGACGCGTGAACCGCGCGGCCGGCGAGCTGCCGCGGCCGTCGTGGTCGTCCTGGCCGGCCTTCTCGGCGGCTGCGGGGCAGCCGGGGCCACCTTCGATCCGGCCGGTCCGTGCGTCGTGGACGGCAAGGTGGCGGGCGCCTACCCGCACCTCGAGGCGCGGCTGCCGGACACCTTCCGGGGTGCCGCCGCGGGCGTCGTGGACTCAGGCCGGCACTGCACGGAGAAGGCGCTTGCGAGCCTCGCGACCCACGACCTCGACGAGGTCCGCTTCGCCGGCGCGACGTGGGACCTCGGGGCAGGCACCGGCGTCACGAGCGTCGTCTTCGCGGACCCGGATGCGAACCTCCCGGCGGCATGGATCGCGGAGTTCTACGAGCGTGGCGCACGCGCCGGCAAGAAGACCGACAACATCGAGACCTCGCGGCCCACGGTCTCGCCGGGTGGCGAGGTCGCGTGGCGCCTCGACGTCCTGAACGACCTGTCCTTCCAGACGACGGTGACATGGCAGGACGGGACATTCGTCCGGACGGTGCTCGTCGCCACGCCGGTCGGTCCGGGGGCCTCGCGGGATGCGCACGACGAGCTCGTGGAGGCGGCGGTTGCCGCGACCGCAGCGGCCTCGGCGGCGTCGGCGGCAGCTTCGGTGGCAGCCCGCTGACCCCGTGCTAGCGTACGCCCCGAGATGAGCCAGTCCTCCGAATCCTGGACGTCCCGCCGGCGACGTTGGCGCGTCGAGCGCCTCGATCCCGCCCGGGCCCGCGCGCCGGAACGGCGGGATCCGTTCGTGACGCTCGGCGACATCCCGCTCGACGGGCTGTACGGCCAGTGGTCGCTCGAGGCAGGGGAGCGCGGCGGCCCGGCCGGGCCCGGCGGTCCCACGGCCGTCGACCACCACGGCGATCCCCTTGCGCGTGGCCGCTGGGACGACTTCGATCCCGTCCGGGACGTCGGCTTCCCGGGCGAGCCGCCGTTCACCCGCGGCATCCACCCGACCGGCTACCGCTCGCGCCTCTGGACGATGCGGATGTTCGCCGGGTTCGGGGCCGCCGAGGACACGAACCAGCGGTTCCGCGACCTCCTCGCGGCGGGCCAGACGGGCCTCTCGATCGCC
>DASUMJ010000211.1:0-12372 GCA_036277775.1 Candidatus Limnocylindrales bacterium | reverse complement strand
GTGGCGATGGCCGCGATCACGGTGCAGGCACCGGTCTTGTCCATCTTCATCTCTTCCATCCGGTCGGCCGGCTTGATGCTGATGCCGCCGGAATCGAAGCAGACGCCCTTGCCGATGATCGCGAGGTGGCGGTCGAGGGCGTCGAGCTCGCCCTTCTTGCCGGAGCGCATGACGATCATCCGCGGCGGGTTGTCGCTCCCCTTCCCGACCGCCATGAACATGCCCATCCCGAGCTCGGTGGCCTTCTCCGGCCCGATGACGTCGACCCACAGGCCGTGCTTGCGGGCGAGCGTGTAGGCCTCGTCGGCGAGGACCTCGGGGCTGACGTCGTTGGCCGAGCGGTTGGCGAGCGAGCGGGTCAGGTTCGAGCCCTCGCCCATGATCACGCCGCGCTCGGCGGCCTTCGTGCAGGCCGGAGCGTCGCCGTTCGTCGTGACGAGCACCAGCTCGTCGATGACCGGCGGCGCGGTCGGGACCTCGTCGAGGTAGATCGACTTCGGCTCGAAGGTGCCCTCGACGACGCCGCGGGCCAGGAGCCCCGCGACCGTCTCGGCGCCACCCTCGAGGGCCGCGGCGAGCGGATCCATCCAGACCGCGATCGACGTGACGTGGCGCCCGGCAAGCCGGTGGAGGGCGGCGGCACCGGTGCGGACGACGAGCTCGCGGTCGATGCCGTCGGCATCGCCGACGCTGATCGTCAGGAGCCGGCCGGCCTTCACGCCGCCGGACGCGGCGATCGACGAGGTGAACCGCTTCGAGCGGAGCTCGCCGAACGCCACGAGGGCCTTCAGCTCCCCGCTCGCGCGTCGATCGAGCTCACCGAGGGGCCCGTCGAAGGCGGGATCGCCGACGATCGGGATGACGAGGACGTCGGCGGCGACGTCCCATGGCTGGTCGGTCGTGACACGCACGCGCACGGATGCTGATCCTCCGGGATGGGCCGTGTCCGCGCGCTCGGTCGGATGGCCCGGGATGCGAGGTCCCGAGTGTACGTCAGGAGGCGTTGCCCCCGGGGGCCGCCGTCAGGAGTCGTCGCCCTCGGCGGGGCCGAGCGCCTCGAGCGCGAGGCTGAGCCGGCCGCGGGCCTGCTCGATGGCGATGACCGCCTGGTTCAGCCCGCCGCGCCCGATGTCGGCGACGATCACCACGAGGCCGCGAGTATCCGGGGGCAGCACGGCCCGGGCGGCGGCCTCCTCGCGGTATGCCTCGCGGACCGCGTCGTTGACGACGCCGCCCGAGTCGCGGAGCGCCGCGTACAGCCCCGCGAGCGCGGCGTCGTAGCGGCGGTTGCGGCTCAGCCACGTGTCGAGGACCGCCACGTCCGACGTGTTCGCGACCTGGTCGCGGATCTCCTCGGCCGCGTCGAGCATGGCGGTCGCCTGGGCGATGATCCCGAGCGCGGCCACGTAGTCCGCGGCCCGTCCCTCCGCCGCCGCCGCGGCCACGGTCAGGTCGTGGTCCGTCAGGAGCGAGATGAGCTGCGAGGCCGCGAGACCCCCCGCGGTGAGCTGGGCCCAGTTGCGCCCGAGGCCCTCCGTCGCGTCGAGGGCGTTCAGCATCGCCGCGCGCCGGGCAAAGCTGTCGATGCCGTAGTGGAGGCGATCTTCGCCGGCACCTGACGGCAGGGCAAGCAGCTCCGTTCGCAGCGCCGCCGACGCGTCCTCGATCGCCCGGGCGGTGGTGCTCCCCTCGGCGAGCGCGGCCGCGAACGGCGCCTGGTCGTCGTCCGCCATCGCGGCGAGCGCGCCTCGCGCCAGGACCGAGAGCCGATCCACCTGCGTCCCGACCGCGGCAAGGTCCGCCAGCGCGTCGTCGAGCAGCGGCGCGACGTCGAGGTCGCCCTGGTAGGTGAGCTCAGAGCGGGCGAACGTCCCCGGCGGATGCGACCACTGCGCCACGATGCCGGCACCCCCGAGCGCGATCGCCAGCGCGACGACGAGCCAGGCAAGCGCCAGGAGCAGCCGCCACGCGGCGACAACGATCCTCGGGCGCGGCTTGGCAATGGTCACGGGCCTGAGCGTACCGTGCCGGATGGCGTGGCGGCGGCCGGGCGGCGGTGGCGGCCGGCGACCTCGCCCGCGTGCTCGTCCTCGATGGCGGCGCCCGAGGCGCCCGCGCATATGCCCAGATCGGCCGCCGTTTTGCTCATCTGTCCACGATGCCCGTCTGCTCCATACGAAGGCTCTGTGGGTGGTCGCGCGGCGGCGAACCCTGGGGACGGGCCGGTTCGCGTCCAGACGCCCGGCCGCAGCCGCCCCGTATGCCCGGATCCATCGCCGCATCACCTCGCCATCGGTGATGCCCATCGGCTCCATACGAACGGGCGGCGGCCCGGGGTACGGAGCGTGCGTGCACCCCCGGGCGGCCATGGCCACCGGCTTCGCGGTTCGTATGGAGCGGACGGGAATGCTGAACGGAGGCGGCATCGGGGCGCGGGAATGGGAATACGACGATCAGGGAGGCGGAGGCCATCGGCGGCCGCGCGGTGCGGGACCATCGGCGGCCACGCCCCGCCCGGCCAACGGCCGCAGCGCGGTGCCGTAGCATCGGCAGGCCATGCCTCGACCGGCAACATCACCCACCCGAGAGGACGCTCGCGGTCCATTCGCGCCCGGCGTCGACGGTCCCCTGCCGGATGCCGTCGTCCGGCTCCTCGAGCGAATGCCGAAGGCGGAGCTGCACCTCCACCTCGACGGCTCCGTCCGCATCGACACCGCGATGGAGCTCGCCCGGACGCGCGGCGTCGACGCACCCAGGACATGGGCGGGGATGTCCGCCGCGCTCGTCGGGCCGCCCCAGGGCCCGGACCAGGCCGAGCTCCTGCGCGCCTTCGACCTCCCGATCGCCCTGATGCAGGACGCCGAGGCCCTGGAGCGGATCACGGCCGAGCTCGTCCGGGACAAGGCCGCCGACAACGTCCGGTACTGCGAGATCCGGTGGGGCCCGCTCCTCCACGTCGCCCGCGGGCTCTCCCTCCGGGACGGGATCGCGGCGGTCGTCGCCGGCGCTGAGCGCGCCGCCAGGGAGACGGGAATCACCGTCCGCCTGATCTGCACGGCCATCCGGTCGCACGCGCCGGACGACAACGTCGTCCTCGCCGAGACCGCCGCCGCGTTCCGGGATCGAGGCCTGACGGCCTGGGACCTCGCGGGCCAGGAGGCGGCCTACCCGGACCCGATGGCGCACGGTCGTGCCTTCCACGCGGCCCGGGCCGGCGGGCTCCGGATCACGACCCACGCCGGCGAGTGGGGCGGAGCGGCCCAGGTTCGCCGGGCCCTCGTCGTGGACCCGGAGCGGATCGCGCACGGGCCCGGCGCCGCCGACGACCCGCAGCTGATGGCCGAGCTCCGAGCCCGTGGGGTCGTCCTCGACCTCTGCCCGACCTCGAACGCCCAGGCCGGGATCGTCCGGACCGTCGCCGAGCACCCGATCGCGCGGCTCCATCGCGCCGGCAATCCTGTGACGCTCAGCACGGACGACCTGACCGTGAGCGACCTGACCCTCAGCGAGGAGTACCGGAACGCCGTGGAGCGGATCGGGCTGACGCTGCCCGAGCTGTGGGCGATCGACCGCTTCGCGCTCGACGTCGCGTTCGCCGACGAGGCGACGCTCGCACCGGTCCGGGCGGCATTCGACGCCTGGGCCACCGGGATCCCGGAGCTCGAGGCCGGCGGCGGGGCGTCCGCCTAATCCCGGCCTCCGCCGGCCCCTCGGCCGGCCGGCACGTGGCTCGCGATCAAGCCCGGGACGGCGAGGACGCAACCTCCGCGAGGAGTCGCCGGAGGTCGTCGGCGTTCGTGGCGATGTGCGTCGGGCGAAGCCCGGCCGGCAACGCCTCGGCGTCGGCTCGTGATGAGACCCCCGTCAGGAGCAGGATGCTCCGGGCTCCGACCGCCCGAGCCGCCGCTATGTCCGTCACGAGGCCGTCGCCGATGACGATCGCCTCGTGCGGGTCCGCCCCGACGGCCCGGGCCGCCTCCTCGAGGAGAAGTGGCTCCGGCTTGCCGATGACGAGCGGGGTGACGCCGCCGGCGATCTCGATCGCGGCGACGACGCTCCCGGCTCCAGGTCTGAACCCGCGTTCTGTCGGGTAGACCGGATCCCGATTCGTGGCGATGAACCGGGCACCCGCCCGCACGCAGTCGGCCGCGACCGCGAGCCGGAGGTACGTCAGCTGCGGATCGAGGCCCACGACGACGGCATCGGGATGGCCCGCGGCCGTCCAACCGTCGATGCCCTCCTTCGCCATCCGCTCGGCCGCGTGGGCCGCACCGACGACGTCGAGCCCGACGTCCCGCAGCTCGCGGTCCAGCCCGGATGCCCCGACGGCGAGGACGCGTCGGACCCCCGGCTCGCGCTCGGCGAGGTAGAGGGCCGTCGCCCGCGGCGCGCTGACGACGCGGTCGGCCGTGACCGGAGCGCCCATCCCCGCGAGGCGCGTCACGTAGTCGGCCCGGTAGTGCATCGAGTTGTTCGTCACGTAGACGACGTCGTCGCCGGCCGCCGCGCGTTCCGCGAGCAGCGCGGCGACGCCCGGAACCGGGTCGGCGCCGCGATAGACGACGCCGTCGAGATCGACGAGGAGGAGCACGCGGGGATGCTAGTCGAACCAGCGACTACGATGGGTCGATGCCGACACGCACGTGCACCATCGAGGTTCCGGGCGGCCGCCTCCACGCCGTGGCCGACGGCGAGGGACCGCCGATCCTCCTCGTCCACGCGGGGATTGCCGACCTCCGAGCCTGGGATGCGCTCGTCCCGCTCCTCGTCGATGCCGGGTACCGGGCGATCCGCTACGACTGTCGCGGCTTCGGCCGGTCGACGACCGAGGACGTCGACTACTCGAACCGGGCCGATCTCGTCGCCGTGCTCGACGCGTTCGATGTCGGTCGGGCGGTGCTCGTCGGGAACTCACGCGGCGCGATCATCTCGCTCGACACCCTCGTCGAACGTCCGGATCGGGTCGCGGGCCTCGTCTGGGTCGGCGGCGGGATCAGCGGCTACGACGCGCCCCTGCGGACCGACGAGGAGGCGCTCTTCACCCGCATGGAGGCAATCGAGGAGGCGGGTGATCCCGACGCGATCGCCGACATCGACGTCGCGGTCTGGGTCGACGGCTTCAACCAGCCGGCCGGCCGCGCGCCGGCCGCGATCCGCGAGGCGGTCCGCGAGATGGACCGGGCGCTCTACGAGCCGGGCCGGATCAACGGCCGGCCGATCCCGCTCGACCCGCCCGCAGACGAGCGGCTCGGCGAGATCCGGGTTCCCGTCGTCGCGGTCCTCGGCGGGCTCGACGTGCCGAACATCGAGCATGCCGCTGCGCGGCTGGAGGCTGAGGTCGCCGGTGCCCGGACGGTGGTCGTCCCGGACGTCGGCCACATGGCCGGGATGGAGGCGCCGGAGCGTCTCGCCGGGATCATCGCCGAGCTCGCTCGCTCGATCGGCAGCTGGGGATGAGCGCCCGCCGCCGGCCGCAGCGTGGAGGGCCGCGGGCCGGGGCTTGGCCTGCCGGGTCGCCGGGCGGGTCGCCCTCGGGCGTCGCCCCGTCCGGCGACCCGTTCCAGGGCGTCGAGCGGGTCTACATCGACGGGAACAACCTCCTCTACGCGCTCTCGCGCGGCAGCGCTCCGGGGCCGGCCGCGGCCGTCATCGGACGCATCCGCGCGGCCTTCCCCCCGGGCGTGACGATCGACCTCGTCTTCGACGGCCCGCCCTCGGGCGGGATCCGCGGCCGCCTCGCGACCGGGCTCCGTGTCGCCTATTCCGGTCGGCGCTCCGCCGACCAGGTCATCGAGGAGGGCGTCGCGGCCCAGCTCGATGCCGACGGCCCGGCCGGGACCTGGGGCCTCCTCGTGGTGAGCGACGACCGCGGGCTGCAGGCGGCGGCGCGGGCGCTCGGGGCGCGGACCGCGGGCGCCGAGTGGCTCGCCGGCCGGCTCGGCCGGCTCGGGGTCGAGGGGCCGCCGGCCGATCGCCAGGTGCGGGGACGCGGCCAGGCCGTGCCGCTCCCGAAGGCCGGCACGACGATCGGCCATCGACGCTCGCCGCGACCACCCACGCCCGACCGGGACTGACTGCTAGGATTTCGCCGTGGCCGACGCCCTCCAGCAGCTCTGGCAGCGCATCCTTGAGATCACGACGGTGTTCGTCATCCCGGACTGGAACGAGCTCGTCGCCCTGATCCCGATCATCCTCGTGCTCGGCGTGCTCGGCCCGATCGTCTCGCTCCTCATCCTGGCGTGGTTCCTCTACGTCGTCCGCGCGCCGCGGACGAAGGTGCAGCTCGAGGTCGCTCCCCGCGCGGCCCAGCTCGTCGAAGGCCGGCCCGACTACCCCGCCGGGGAGCCGTACTGCCCCGTCGACCAGCTCGTCTACCCGTTCGGCGTGACGCGGTGCGATCGCTGCAAGCGCGACCTCTTCGTCCGCTGCCCGAAGTGCGACACCGGCCGTGCGGCCCATCTCTCCACCTGCGGCAACTGCGGGCTCGTCCTGAAGATCGAGAACCGCGCCCGCGCCCTTCGCCCGGCTGGCCCGCCGCCCGGAGGCGCCGCCGCAGCCTGACCGGCGGCACGGGGCGGGCGATGCCGGCAACGCCGGCGCGACCCGGAACCCGGGCCGTTGGGTCCGCGTCCCGGAGGTCATCGATGGCAGCCATCTCGCAGCTCCTCTTCGCGGCCGGGACCGTCGTCCTCGTCGTCGCCTTCGCGGCCCACATCGGGCACGCCGTCCTGCTCGCCAACGGCCGGCGCGTCGCCGCGGCCGCCGCGGCGCTCGCGTCAAGGACCGCGGCCTCGACGAGCCAGCCGGCATGGGCCGGCGTCGCGACGGGCTCGTTCGTCCGGGAGCGGGCCCGGGCCGAGGCCGCCGGGCCGGCGCCGTTCGCGCTCGGCACGTCGCTCTCGGGGATCGGCCAGTGGCTGACCGTGGCCGCGTTCGCCGCGCTCGCCATCTCGCTGACGCTCCGGGGCATCGTCGTCGGGCGGGGACCGTGGGGCAACCTCTTCGAGTTCTCGGTCGCGTTCGCCACGTCGATCGTCGGCGGCTATCTGCTCCTCGAGCGTCGTTACCCGATCCGGTCGATCGGCGCGATCCCGGTCGCGGTGGCGGTGTTCCTCGTCCTGTATGCCGCTTCGCTGCCGTCGGAGATCGAGCCGCTCGTGCCGGCCCTCCAGAACGCGCCGCTCCTCACGATCCACGTGGGGATGGCGGTCCTGAGCTACGGGATCTTCGCGACCTCGTTCGCGGCCGGGATCGGCTACCTCGTCCAGGGCAGGACCGACCGGTTCGGGTGGCTCCCGTCGCACAAGGTCCTCGACGAGGTCGCGTATCGCGCCGTGATCATCGGCTTCCCGATCTTCGCGACGATGATCATCCTCGGCTCGTGGTGGGCCTCGATCGCCTGGTCCCGCTACTGGGGCTGGGACCCGAAGGAGACCGCGGCCCTCGTCACGTGGCTCGTCTACGCGATCTACCTCCATGCCCGGAACCAGCGGGCGTGGGCGGGCAGACCGGCCGCGCTCCTGCTCGTCGTGGGGTTCATCATGGTCCTCGTGACCTACTCCGGCTCGCTCTGGTTCAGCGGCCTCCATGCCTACAGCGGCCTGTAGCTCCGGGCGATCCACGTGAGCGGCCTGCCCGCGCTGGACGTGGGCCGGCCCGGCGCGCTCGGCGTGGGCCGCGTCCGCGCGGTGGGCGCGAGCCGGCTCCGGGCGCTGCGTGCCGCCGCCGGCGGGATGCTCCTCGTCGTCGTCCTCGCCGGCTGCGACCTCCTGCCGCTCCTCGGCGGCGAGCCGTTCCCGAGCTTCGATCCCGACGACCCGTTCCCCTTCCCGGCCGACGCGACCTGGGAGAGCGGCCGCGCCACGATCGAGCTCGAGGGCGAGACGATCGTCCTGGATCAGCTCGAGGGGGACGGGACGTACTCGGCCGATCTCGGGATCACGGTCGGCTGGACCGATGGCGGCTCGTGGCACCTCACGTACTACGGCTTCCCGGCCGTCGACGGCATCGAGGAGGAGGGCTACCTGTCCCTCGACCGGGTCTTCGACGGCGAGCACTGGGTCATCTACGACAGCACCCGCTGCGTGACGACGACCGAGGTCGCCGACGAGACGGGCCTCGAAGGCACCGCGACCTGCCGCGACCTCCGCTGGAGCGACTACTTCGGCTCGTACAGCCTGAGCGGCGTGCCGGACTTCATCGAGGGCGAGCCGGCCTTCGACGCCGAGATCACGTTCGAGGCTCGCTGAGCAAGGATCGACCGCGACGAGTGCGCTCCTTGCGACCACGCGTATGCTGCCGAATCCGGCAGTCGATCCCGACGATCGGCCCGAGGTCAGCAGCCCGGAGGAGTGAGATGTCCAGAACGCATAAGGCGCGCCTCGGCGCGACGATCGTCGCTGGCGCGCTGATCGTCGGTGCCTGCGGGGGCGGCACAAGCCCGAGCCCGACGCCCGGCGTCGGATCCGTCCCACCCGGTGGCGGGACGACGATCGAAGTCACCCTCCAGGAGTGGGCCGTCGTCGCCGTCCCGAATGTCGCGCCGGCCGGCGACGTGACGTTCACGGTCACCAACGAGGGACCCGCCGATCCGCACGAGTTCGTGATCATGAAGACGGACCTCGGCGCCTCGGCGCTCCCCACCGACGAGAATGGCGTGGTCGACGAGGCGGGCACCGGCATCGAACTCGTCGTCGACGAGATCGAGGACATCGCGGTCGGCAGCTCCCAGGACCTGACCGCCAACCTCGCGGCCGGCAAGTACGTCCTGCTCTGCAACATCTACGACGAGGCCGAGCAGGAAGCCCACTTCAAGATGGGCATGCGCTTCGATTTCACCGTGAACTGAGCGGGCCGCGCGGCGGCGGCGGCCTGCGACAGCGGCCGCGCGACGATCGAGGCCCGTGCGTCGCTCGGGTCCCCGCGCGGCCGCGGACCGCGTTCCCGCGCGGCCGCGGCCCGGCCAACCTGGCCAATTCGACACCCCGGGTCGACAAGGTCAGCTGGGGCGCTCACGTGACGCCGGCCGCGCCGCGTGGGGCGTAGCGGGCGTGCGCACGCACGTGCCGCTCGTGCTCACGACGATCGCGCCCCCGGCCTCCGAACCCGTCGGACCGCGGCGAATCCAGACCTAACCGTCCCCCCATGTCGATTTGGCCACGTGCTCAGCGCGAGGAGCTCGCCGTCGGGGCGGTCGAGCCAGCCGCGGACGGCTCGCCCGTCGGCGGGCAGCGCCGCCCTGAACGTGGCGCGGTGCGCTTCTAGCCGCCGGCGATTCGTGCGTCCCTCGCCGACGATCAGCCACGCGGAGACCGATACGGGTCGCCAACCGAGCGGGCGCGCGATCGCGGCAGCCAGGCGCCGCTTCCGATCCAGCGTCCCGAGGAGCTCCCCGACATCGACGATCTCCGTCTTCAGCTCGATCACGAGCAGCGCCCGCGACGCCGGGTGCCAGCACAGCACGTCGACGATGCCGCGCTCGCCGTACACGCTGAACGAGACCTCCGGCCGGGCGACCCACGTGCCCAGGCCCGCGAACCGCGCAAGGACGGATTCGGCCAGCGCCGCGTGGCGCGCGTTGACGAGCCGGTCGAGGTCGCCGGCCCGCGACCGGGGCAGCAGCTCCGCCCGGATCTCGAGCGCCGCCGCGACCCGCCGGAGGACGTCGAGCGACATGGAACCCACGTGCCCGCGCTCGAGCCGCGACACCGTCGCGTCGGAGACACCGGCCGCGCGTGCCAGGTCGAGCTGCCGCCAGCCACGACGGAGCCGCGCCGCCCGGATCCGCGTCCCGAACTGCTGATCGTCCACCGCCCAAGGATGGGCCGCGACGCTGCACCCACGGTTGCAGAACAGAACGTCTGTTCGATACACTCACCGCGAACGGGCCGTGGACAACCGCCGCCGCCCGCGTGGACAACCGGCACGCCCGCGGTGGACGAACCGCCCGAAACGGTGGACTCGCGGTCCCCGATCGTGGCCGGAGCGTGGACACGCGGAAATCACCCCCGGCCACTACATGTTGCGCTCGGGCCCCGGTTGCAACCACAACATCTTGTGGTTTGGGCTTGACTCGACCCCGCCCGCGCAGTATCGTTCTCGGGTCGCTCGATCGTCGCCGATGCGCCTCGTACCGGTCGCCACAGGACCCTCCGGGCAGTGCCCGCCCGGCCCTCCAGGCCCCCAGAACCGGCCCAGGGCCACCGACGCGATCGGACGCAGGGGGCTCGAGTCGCAGCTACGGAACCGCCGCCGCCCACCGGCGGCCCGGATGCACGGATCGAGCCCAGGCAGCAACAGCGGATCCCGCCACGAGGCCGCCGGTACGAGTCCCGGCGAACCAGGCGGAGAAGGCGTACCCGACCCGGCGCATCCGAGCCGCCGGCGGAGCGAGGAGAGGATCACGATGGCCCGAGCCCAGAGCGCGCCCGTTCCCGTCATGTCCAGCGGGTCGAAGGGCAAGGCCGGGACCGCCACCGCGGGGGCCGCCAAGGGCGCGGCCGGTGCCGCGACCGGAACCGGGAAGCGCCGGACGCTCGGCGGCGCCTGGGGCGCGAGCTTCACCGGCGAGGGCGCCAGGGGCCTCAGCTGGCCGCGCCGCCACACCACGCCGGGGATCCATCCGTACGACGAGATCGAGTGGGAGCTCCGGACGGCCGGCATCGCCAACGAGTCGGGCAAGAGCGTCTTCGAGCAGAAGGACGTCGAGGTCCCGAAGGCCTGGAGCCAGCTCGCGACGAACGTCGTCGTCAGCAAGTACTTCCGCGGCCACGTGGGCACGCCGGAGCGGGAGACGAGCGTCCGCCAGCTCATCGACCGGGTCGTGAACACGATCGCGTCGTGGGCCGAGACCCAGCACTACTTCGCCTCGGACGCGGACCTCGCCACGTTCAAGGCGGAGCTGACGCACCTCCTCGTCCACCAGAAGATGGCGTTCAACTCGCCGGTCTGGTTCAACGTCGGGATCGAGCCGAAGCCCCAGTGCTCGGCCTGCTTCATCAACTCGGTCCAGGACAACATGGGCTCGATCATGGACCTCGCGAAGACCGAGGCCATGCTCTTCAAGTTCGGCAGCGGCGCCGGGAGCAACCTCTCCCCCATCCGCTCGAGCCGCGAGCGGATGACCGGCGGCGGCACGGCCTCCGGCCCGGTCAGCTTCATGAAGGGCTACGACGCCTTCGCCGGGGTCGTGAAGTCGGGCGGCAAGACCCGCCGCGCGGCGAAGATGGTGATCCTCGACGCGGACCATCCGGACGTCCTCGACTTCATCGACTCGAAGATGCTCGAGGAGAAGAAGGCCTGGGCCCTCATCGAGCAGGGCTACGACCCGAGCTTCACCGGCGAGGCCTACGGCAGCGTCTTCTTCCAGAACGCAAACCACAGCGTCCGGGTCACGGACGAGTTCATGCAGGCGGTCGTGAACGACGGCGACTGGACGACCCACGCGGTCGTCGACAAGGCGCCGATGGGCACGTACAAGGCCCGCGACATCTTCCGCCGCATGGCCGACGCCGCCCACCTCTGCGGCGACCCCGGCATCCAGTACGACACGACGATCAACGACTGGCACACGTCGGCGAACACGGACAAGATCTACGCCTCCAACCCGTGCTCGGAGTACATGTTCCTCAACGACACGGCCTGCAACCTCGCGAGCCTGAACCTCATGAAGTTCGTGCGCGAGGACGGCGAGTTCGACGTCGAGGACTACCGCTACGCGGCCCGGCTCACGATCACGGCCCAGGAGATCCTCGTCGACAACGCGAGCTACCCCACGCCGAAGATCGAGGAGAACTCCCACAAGTTCCGGCCGCTCGGCCTCGGCTACGCGAACCTCGGGGCGCTGCTCATGAGCCGCGGCCTGGCCTACGACTCGGACGAGGGCCGGAACTTCGCGGCCGCGCTCACCGCGATCATGCACGGCGAGGCGTACCGCCAGTCGTCGGTGGTCGCCCGCGACCACGGCGGCCCGTTCCTCATGTACGACGAGAACCGCGCGCCGTTCCTGCGGGTCATCCGGAAGCACCGCGACGCCGCGTACCAGATCCCCAGCCCCGGCGTGCCGCGGGACGTCCAGGACGCCGCGCGCGTCGTCTTCGACGAGGCCCTCGAGCTCGGCGAGAAGCACGGCTACCGGAACGCCCAGGTCACCGTCCTGGCGCCCACCGGCACGATCGCCTTCATGATGGATTGCGATACCACCGGCGTGGAGCCGGACATCGCCCTCATCAAGTACAAGAAGCTCGTCGGCGAGGGCTTCCTGAAGATCGTCAACCAGACGGTCCCGGCCGCGCTCCGGAAGCTCGGCTACACCGCCCCCGAGGTCGACGAGATCCTCGCCTACCTCACCGAGCACGAGACGATCGAGGGCGC
>DASUMJ010000210.1:0-2449 GCA_036277775.1 Candidatus Limnocylindrales bacterium | reverse complement strand
CCCCGCCACGTCATCGAGGCCGGCGTCGAGTCGCTCCGCGAGGGCCGGACCCACTACACCTCGAACTACGGGACGAAGGAGCTCCGGATCGCGCTCCACCGCCATCTCGAGCGGCGCTACAGCGTCCGCTACGACCCGGCGAGCGAGCTGCTCATCACGGTGGGTGCCTCCGAGGCCGTCGACCTCGCCCTCCGGGCGACCTGCGACCCGGGCGACGAGGTGATCCTCCACGAGCCGTCGTACGTCGCCTACGTCCCGGCGATCGTCTTCGCCGGCGGGACCGCGATCCATGTCCCGACCCGGTTCGAGGACGACTTCGCGCTCGATCCGGCGGCCGTCGAGGCGGCGATCACGCCGCGGACGAAGGCCCTCTTCCTGGGCTACCCCTGCAACCCGACGGGGGCGGTCCTGCCGCCGGAGATCCAGGACGAGCTGGCCGGCATCGCCGAGCGCCACGACCTGCTCGTCTACAGCGACGAGATCTACGACCGCCTCGCCTACGGCTCGTATACCCACCGGGCGTTCTCGTCGCTGCCGGGGATGCGCGACCGGACGATCCTCATGGGCGGCTTCTCGAAGGCCTACGCGATGACCGGCTGGCGGGTCGGCTGGCTCGCCGCACCGGCCGGGATCCTCGAGGGGATCGTGAAGGTCCACCAGTACGGGATCATGTCCGCCCCGACGGTCGCCCAGGACGCGGCGCTCGTGGCCCTCGAGGAGGGCGAGCCGGACGTCCTGCGCATGCTCGCCGAGTACGACCGCCGCCGGCGGCTCGTGGTCGACGGGTTCAATGCCATCGGCCTCGACACGTTCGAGCCTCGCGGCGCCTTCTACGCCTTCCCGCGGATCACCTCGACGGGCCTCGACTCGGAGACGTTCGCCCAGCGGCTGCTCGAGGAGGAGCACGTCGCCGTCGTCCCGGGCGGCGCCTTCGGACCGTCGGGCGAGGGCCACGTCCGGGCCTGCTATGCGACGAGCTACGAGCAGCTCGAGGAGGCGCTCGCGCGGATCGGGCGCTTCGTGGATCGCTGCCGGAGCGCCGCGTGAGCGTGGCTGGCGCGGCGCCGGCGGATCGCCTCGCCGGGATCCTCGAGCGCTGGGAGCCGGTGATCGGGATCGAGGTCCACTGCCAGCTCAGGACCGCCTCGAAGATGTTCTGTGGTTGCTCCACCGCGTACGACGGCGCGGCCCCGAACAGCCACACCTGCCCGGTCTGCCTGGGACTCCCGGGCGCGCTGCCGGTGATCAACCGGCGGGCCGTGGAGCTCGTCCTCGCGACCGGCGCGGCCATCGGCGCCCGGACGCCCGACCACACCCGCTGGGACCGCAAGAACTACTTCTATCCCGACCTCCCGAAGGGCTACCAGATCAGCCAGTACGACCTGCCCCTCGCGGCGATGGGCTCCCTGACGATCGACACGAGCGACGGTCCGTTCACGATCCGGATCACCCGCGCGCACCTCGAGGAGGACACGGCGAAGCTCGTCCATGCGCCGGGGCCCGGAGGCGACCGGATCAGCCTCGTCGACTTCAACCGCTCCGGCGTGCCGCTCATGGAGATCGTCACCGAGCCCGACGTCCGGACGGCCGAGCAGGCTCGCCGCTACGCCGAGGAGCTCCAGCTCCTGCTCCGGACGATCGGGGCGTCCGATGCGGACATGGAGCGCGGCCAGCTCCGCGTCGAGGCCAACGTGTCCCTGCGTGCGCGCGGGACCGAGGCGTTCGGGACACGGGTCGAGGTCAAGAACATGAACTCGTTCCGGTCCGTCGAGCGGGCCGTGACGTTCGAGATCGGGCGCCAGGCCGCGGCCATCGAGGCCGGCGAGCCGGTCGTCCAGGAGACCCGCGGCTGGTCGGACGACCGCGGCGAGACGTACCGGATGCGGGTCAAGGAGACGTCCGACGATTACCGCTACTTCCCGGAGCCGGACCTCCCGCCGCTGCGCGTGGACCGGGCCTGGCTGGCCGAGATCCGGGCGGCCCTGCCGGAGCTCCCAGCCGACCGGCGGGCGCGGTATCGCGACGCCCTGGGGCTGAGCGCCTATGACGCGGCCGTCCTCGCGGCCGACGCCGACGCGGCACGGCTGTTCGAAACCACCCTGGCCGCGGGCGGCGGCCTCGATCCGAAGGCCGTCGCGAACTGGGTCACCGGGGAATACCTCCGGATCCGGAATGCGGCCGCGGTCGACGCTCGGGTCGAACCGGCCGAGCTCGCGGCCCTCGTCCGGCTCGTCGCCGAGGGGGCGATCTCGCGGGCCAACGCCAAGGAGGTCCTCGAGGCGCACGCGGCCGACGGGGGGTCGGTCGCCTCGATCGTGGAGGCCCGGGGCCTGCGCCAGATCTCCGACGCGGGGGCCCTTGCCGCCATCGTCGACCGGGTCATCGCGGCCAACCCCGCGGCCGTCGCGGACGTCAACGCCGGCAAGGGCCAGGCGATCGGCTTCCTCGT
>DASUMJ010000209.1:0-29117 GCA_036277775.1 Candidatus Limnocylindrales bacterium | reverse complement strand
GGACGAGGGCGCCTTCTTCGCCCACGACAACTTCCGGTTCCACGAGGAGCACGTCCGCCGCTCCGACGGCAAGATCGCGACCCTGGACGGAGTCCTGAACTGGCGGGAGACCACGGCGACCCGGGTCGAGGGCTCGGTGTTCGCGTTCAGCTCGACCTTCGCCGGCCACGTCGTCATGCGTGACGCTGACGGCGAGGTGGTCATCCGGGATCGCGGCACGATCAGGGAGACGATCCTCTTCGACACCCTGGGCGACGACCTTCCCGGCGGTGAGTTCATCGAGTCGCTGGAGTTCGCGCTCCGCGGGCAGCACCCGACCTTCACGTCGGACGCGTTCTGCGAGTTCTGGAACAGCTGAGCCACGCGCCAACCTCGCGGCCCGCAGGCACGCGGGCCGCGAGGCCGGTCGCCGGGCCGGTCCGGGGCGCCATTCGCCTGGCGCCCGGGCAGCGGCCCGCCCGGCGGACTCAGTCGGGCTTCAGGTACCGGAGGACCGCGAGGACGCGCCGGTGGTCCTCGGCCGACGGCTCGAGGTCGAGCTTCGAGAAGATCTGGCGGACGTGGCCCTCGATCGTCTTCAGCTCCAGGACGAGGGCATCGGCGATGCCCTGGTTGGAGCGGCCCTCGGCCATGAGGCCGAGGATCTCCCGCTCGCGGGGCGTCAGCTCGTCGAGGGGGGAGTGGCGCCGGGGCCGGCCCAGCAGCCGGGCCACGACCTCGGGATCGATGACCGAGCCCCCGGCCGCCACCCGGCGGACCGCGTCCGCGAGATCGTCGAGCTTCGTCACCCGATCCTTCAGGAGGTAGCCGACCCCGGCGGCGTCGTCCCGGATGAGATCGACCGCGTAGCGGGTCTCGACGTACTGCGAGAGGACGAGGACCGCCGTGCGCGGATGGTGGCTCCGGATCGCGCGAGCCGCCTCGAGGCCCTCGGTCGTATGGGTCGGCGGCATCCGGACGTCGACGACCACGACATCCGGCAGCTCGGCGTCCACGAGGCGGAGGAGACCCTCGACCTCGGCGGCCTGGCCGACGACCTCGAAGCCGGCCGTGCGGAGCCCGGCCGCCAGCGCCTCCCGCAGGAGGATCGCATCGTCGGCCAGGACGATCCGGGTCACGAGGTGCCGCCGGGTCGGGTCACGAGGCGGCGGCCTCGAGCGGCAGCCGCGCCCGGAGGACCGTTCCGCCGCCGGACGGCGAGTCGACCTGGAGGGTGCCGCCGATGGCGGCGACCCGGTCGGACAGCCCTCGGAGGCCGGTGCCTCGCCCCGGATCGGCCCCACCTCGTCCGTCGTCGCGGACCTCGACGGTCAGATCCCGATGGTCGGCCGCGAGCCGGACGGCGGCGTGGCTCGCCTCGGCGTAGCGGGCGACGTTGGTGAGGGCCTCGGCGACGACGAAGTAGGCCGTCGCCTCGACCGTGGCCGGGTAGCGGGCCGCGTCCGCCTCGACCTCGACCGGTATCGGCGTCCGCTCGGCGAGCGCCTCGATCGCGGCCCGCAGGCCGCGCTCGCTCAGGATCGTGGGATGGAGGCCCCGGGCGAGCCGGCGGACCTCGCCGATGGCCACCCCGAGCTCGGCCGTGGCCGCGTCGATGAGCGCCTGCGCCTCGATCGTCGTCCCGCGCGCGGCGTCGAGGCGCATGGCGAGGGCCACGAGTCGCTGCTGAGCACCGTCGTGGAGGTCCCGCTCGACGCGACGTCGCTCGGCGTCGCCGGCCTCCACGATCCGCTGGCGCGACGCCCGGACCTCTTCGAGCTGAGCGCGGACCTGGGCCTGGAGGCGCTCGTTCTCGAGGGCCAGCCCGGCGACCGAGGCGGCAGCCCGTAACAGCGCGGCGTCGTCCCGTTCCAGGGCGGCATCGTGGACGACGACCGCGAGGAGCTCGCCCTCGCGCTCCAGGCGCGTGACGGCCCGGCCGGGTGCGTCACCGACGACGAAGGGGCGGCCGTCAGGGTCCACCAGGCCGGCCCCATCGGGCGCGGCGAAGGCCAGCTCGAGGGTCGGGTCGCGCAACGTTCGGGTGAGGGCCGCCCGGAGGCCCCCGAGCGGGACGCCCCGGCCGAGCTCCACGGCCAGGTCGGCGATCGCGCCCCGCGCGAGCCGTGACCGGACGACGCCGATGAGGAAGAGGGAGGGCGTCAGGTAGGACGGCAGGTCGAAGACCTTGTTCTCGAGGATGAAGACCCGGATGTCGTCCCGATCGAGCGCCGGGGCCAGGAACCAGATCCCCAGCTGCAGGAAGACGAGGGGCATCCCCAGGGCGACGGGGGCGAGCGCCCGGCGCGCCGCGGGAGCGGCCTGTCGCCAGTGGCGGATGGTCTCGGCGATCGCGAGGAGGGCGAGGACCGGCGACAGCAGCCCGACTCGCCCAACGAGGAAGTAGAGGTCGTCGTTGCGGACGACGAGGAGGACGTTGGCAGGACACCAGTCCGTGGGACCGCAGCCCACCCACGCCGGATCCCAGACGAGGAAGCCCAGGACCTGGAGCGGGACCGCGATCACGTAGACGAGGCCAACGAGCCACCGATCGAAGCGATCCCGCAGGCGACCATCGGGGAACCCGAGGACGAGGTGCAGGAGGATCGCCGCGGGGAGGGGACCGAAGAGCTGCGATGCGGTCCAGGTCCAATCGGTCTGGACGTAGCCGAGGACCCAGTGGCCCTGGGCCGCAAGGTAGAGGAGCAGGAGCTTCCACATCCGGCCGCCGGGGTCGCGGTGGACGGCGACGGCGAGGACGGCGACCCAGAGGAGGCCGAACCCAAGGTTGATCGAGGCATTCGTGAGCGTGACCGACCAGTGGTACGGCCCCGCCGAGACGAGGAACGGCCCGAACGTCGACCAGATGACCAGGACCAGCCCGGCCGCGGCGACGAGCGCCGTCCTGCCCACGTGCGCTTGCATCGCTGCATCCTGCCATCGCCGTCCAGCGCCGGAACACGGTGCAGACCCTTGGTCTCCGGGTCCGCCGATCCGGTGCGCGTCCCGTGGGCGCCGGCGCTCCCGAGGCCGATCGTTGCCGCATCGACCGCACCACCGAGGAGACCCCGATGCAGGCCCTGACGATCAGCCGGGCGAGCACCCCTTCCATCGACCGGCAGCGCCCCGGGATCACCACGTCGGCGCTGGCCGGAGCGGCCGGCCTGGCCGCCGCGGCCCTGATGCTGCTGGCCCTCCTGCCGGCCTTCGCCACTGCCGGCTCCGCGACCCCCGCCGGCGGCCCCGCGCCGCTGCCGGCCCCCGCACCGGCCACCGTCATCGACGGCTGACCGGCTCCGCCGTCGGAACCCGGGGGCCGGCCGCCCGGGCCGGTACACTTGCCCTCGGACGCACGGAGGGCGGGATCGAGCGTGACGACGGCGAAGGCGGACGAGACGGCCGCGGACGAGCACTCCTCGGGGGTCCCGGTCGGACCAGGGGCTCCCGATGGTCCAACCGGCCGGACGGCGATGGGGAATGCAGGCCCCGAGACGACCGACGACGTCGCGTCCTCACCGTCCGCCGAGCGCGGCAAGACCGTCCACGGTGAGGCCGCGAACGCCGGCCACCGCGTCCTCGCCCCCGACGACGCCGAGGTCGAGGCCTATCTCGAGACCGCGCTCAACGCCCCCGGCCCGCAACGGGGCCCGGGCGACCGTCCGGCGGCCACGGACCACGGCACGGTCATCGTCCTCGACTTCGGCAGCCAGTTCGCACAGCTGATCGCGCGGCGGGTGCGGGAGCTCCACGTCTACTCCGAGCTCCTGCCGCACGACACGCCGCTCGCCGAGATCGAACGGCGCGGGGCCACCGCGATCATCCTCTCAGGCGGCCCGATGTCGGTCTACGACGAGGGCGCGCCCAAGCCCGACCCGGCGATCTGGAGCGGCCGGCTGCCGGTCCTCGGGATCTGCTACGGCGCCCAGCTCATGGCCCTCGAGCTCGGCGGCGACGTCCTGCCGGCCTCGAAGCGGGAGTACGGCCCGGCAACGGTGTCGATCACGGCCGACGATCCGCTCTTCGCCGGCCTCGACCGCGACCAGCCGGTCTGGATGAGCCACGGCGATTCCATCACCCGCCTGCCGGAGGGCTTCTCCTCGACCGCCCATTCCGGTTCCTCGCCCTTCGCCGGTCTGGTCGACCATCGCCGCAACCTCTACGGGATCCAGTTCCATCCCGAGGTCGTCCACACGCCCCGCGGCCGGGACGTCCTGCGCAACTTCGTCGTCGGCATCGCCGGCGCCCGGGCGACGTGGACCCCGGCGAACTTCATCGAATCCACGGTCGCCGAGATCCGCGAGCGGGTCGACAGCCACGCCCGGGCGGTCGGATCGGACGGCAAGGTCATCTGCGCCCTGTCCGGTGGGGTGGACTCGGCGGTGGCGGCCGCGCTCGTCCACCGGGCGGTGGGGGACCGCCTGACCTGCATCTACGTCGACCACGGCCTGATGCGGAAGAAGGAATCGGAGCTCCTCCGGGCGACCTTCGAGCAGCACCTCGGGATGCGGCTCGTCATGGTCGACGCGCGCGAGCGCTTCCTCGCCCGCCTGGCCGGCGTCATCGACCCGGAGCAGAAGCGGAAGATCATCGGCGACGAGTTCATCCGGGTCTTCGAGGAGGAGGCGACGAAGCTCGGCCAGATCGACTTCCTGACCCAGGGCACGCTCTACCCCGACGTCATCGAGAGCGCGACGTCCGAGACGAAGGCCGCCCAGAAGATCAAGACCCACCACAACGTGGGCGGCCTGCCGGCCGACCTTCGGTTCCAGCTCATCGAGCCCCTCCGATACCTCTTCAAGGACGAGGTCCGCCAGGTGGGTCTCGAGCTGGGCCTGCCGGAGGCGATGGTTCAGCGCCAGCCGTTCCCCGGCCCTGGGCTCGCGATCCGGATCATCGGCGAGGTCACCCGGGAGCGGCTCGACACGCTCCGCGACGCCGACTGGATCGTCATCGACGAGATCAAGGCCGCCGGCCTCTACCGGAGCGTCTGGCAGTCGTTCGCGATCCTCACCCCCGTCCGGAGCGTCGGGGTCATGGGCGACGGGCGGACCTACGCGAACGTCGTCGCGATCCGCGCGGTGACGTCCGAGGACGGCATGACCGCCGACTGGGCGAAGCTGCCCTACGACGTCCTCGGCAAGATCTCGTCCCGGATCGTGAACGAGGTGCCCGGCGTGAACCGGGTCGTCTACGACATCAGCTCCAAGCCGCCCGCCACGATCGAGTGGGAGTAGGACCGGCTCAGGCCTCGGCCGTCAGGGCCGCGACGAGCCGCTCCGCGCTGGGCAGCTGGCCGGCCGCGACGAAGCGGCGGAGGTGCTCGCCGGAGCGAGGCTCGGCCGCGAGCGCCGATCGGTAGAGCCGCCGGCCCCGGGCCTCGTCGCCCGAGTCGAAGACCGCCAGCGCGAGCCAGAGCCGGATCTGGTCGTCGTCCGGGGCGTACGCGGCGGCCGACTCGAAGAACGCCAGTGCCGCGGTCTGCTCCCCGGCGGCGACCGCCTCGACCGCCAGGTCGAGCGCCTCGTAGCCGCGGTTCAGGTCGAGGAGCCGGCCAAGCTCGTCGAGCGGCGCCCGGGCGTCGTCGACCCGGAGGTCGAACCGGATGTCCCACGGCTTCGCGTCGGCGCGGCCCGGGACGACGACGAGCGCCGCGGATTGCCGGCCGCGGACGTCCCCGCCCTCCGCCTCGGCAGCCCGCAGCGCGGCGAGCAGTCGACCGGCAAGGTCGCCCTCGGCGGCCTCGAAGGCCTCGAGCATGGCCGGCCAGACCGTCGCCCGCTCCATCATGTTCGCCTGGACCGTGACGCCGGTCCGGACGAGGTGGCCCGCCGCCGCGACGCAGTCGACGCCGGTGTGCGCGGCCGCCCGGCCCGACGCGTCGACGATCCCGACCTGGCGAATGCCCGGATCCGGGTCGGCGGCGAGCAGCTCCGCCAGGGCTCCGTCCGGCGATCGGCCGGCAGCGAGCAGCTCGAGGCCGGCGTACCCGTAGCGCGCGTCGACGAAGGATTGCGTGGCGATCGCCCCGACGCCGGGGCGGACCCACGGCACCACCGACCCGACGGCCAGCCAGCGCGTCTGCACGGCAACGCCGAGCTCGCCGGTCGATTCGTCGAACGCCGCGATCGAGTACGTCATCGGTGGCGCGAGCGTGACCCGTGCCGCCGCAATCCGCAAGCGGGCGGGCGGCGCGGCCGCGGCCGGGAGTCCGGCCCGGTCGGGTGGGACCATCCGCGCCGGACGATGGGGCTATTCCTCCCGCTCCCGATGGCGCTAGAGTGATCGCCATGTCCGAACAGGCGGTGTCCGGAGGCGGGCCGGCTTCCGACGACGCGCAGGTCTGCCCATGGTGCTCGGCCCCTCTCCCGACGGCTGATGAGACCCGCTGTCCGTCGTGCGGGGCGTCGCTGAAGGAGGCAGCCGAGGTCGCCGAGGTGCCGGGCGTGACCCGCGTCGACCACGAGGCGATCCTCAAGGCGCGCGCGCCCATCCAGAAGTCGCGCGGGCTCATCGGCTGGCTCTCGGGCGAGTACCAGGCCGAGCCCGAGGCGACGCCGGCCGGCTCCATCGAGCCGCCGGGTGCCGCGGTGCGCCGGGAGATGCTCCGCCTCGAGCTCGCCGCGCTCGAGGCCGAGGTCCAGGCGCGCCAGGTCGAGGCCATCATCGACGCCGTCGACGCCGGCGAGCTCGACCTCGCGACGGCGCTCGACCACGGCACCGCCGAGGAGGCCGAGATCGTCGACCTGGACGAACCGGACGCCGTGAGTGAGCCACCCGCCGCCACCGAGGTCGTCGAGGAGCCCGCCGCCGCGGGCGCTCCGGCCGCGGACGATCCCGCCGCGGACGCTCCCGAGGCCGTCGTCGACAAGGAGCCGCGTCCCGGCTGATCCGCGGCCGGCGGCTATCCTCCGGCCATGCCCGATCGCCTGCCGTCACCCGGACCGTCGTTCCTCCGCGAGCAGGAGCTCCGCATCGGTGATCGCGTGCTCCAGGCGGGGATGGCCCGGCCGACGGTGGGCCCGGACGAGTGGTGGCTCACCGTCCTCTGGATCCGCGACCCGGAAGGCGTGGTCTCGTTCCGCGACGTCGCGCCGGTGGCGGGGCCGCCACCGGATCCGCCGCTCGCGCGGCTCGGTCCGGCCTTCTCGGGCGCGCTCTCGGGGCTGATCCTCGAGGACGCCGGGCGGCTCTCGGTCCGGCTCGGGCTCGTGGCGCCGCCCGACGAGCCGGACCGCCCGTGGCGCTGCCCGATCGCCGTTCGGGCCGGCTTCAGGTGGGAGCCGGCGCGGGCCGCGACGATGCGCCCCAACCAGCTTGCCACCGAGGTGCTGACGGCGTTCCGGCACGCGATCGAGGGCCTCGGAGGTCGCCGGCCGCCCGCAGGGTAGACTCCGCGGGATGCATGACGACGACGAACCGTCCGGACCGTTCCGGCCCAACTTCGGTGGCGAACGGCCCGCGGGGCCCGGACGCGGGGCCCCGGCGCGGCCACGCCGCGTGCCGCGGGCGGGCGGCGGGGGCTCTGGGCGCCTCTGGATCCTGGGCGCCGTCATCGTCGTCATCCTGCTGTTCGGGGCCGGGATCCTCGAGCTCTGGACGGACGTCATCTGGTACCGGAGCGTCGGGTTCGACGCGGTCTTCTGGACCCGGATCGGTGCAGGCCTCGGGATCTTCGCCGCGGTCACGCTCGGGGCCCTCGTCTTCATCCTCGGCAACCTCTGGCTCGCTCGGCGGCTCGCGCCGCCGCCCGACGGCGTGCCCGGCACGTTCCGGGACCTCTTCGAGCGGCTCGCCGAGGCGAGCATGCAGGGACAGCGCGACCCACGCGATCCGCGTGGCGCGGACGATCGCGGCCCCCGACCCGTCCCGATCGGGGCGGAGGCGATCCCGGACCTGACCCCGACCGCGACGATCGTCCTCGCGGTCCTCGGCATCGCCGGGGCGCTCCTCATCGGCGCCGCGGCCGCCGCGGGCTGGGAGACCGTGCTCCTCTGGGCGAACCGTGTCCCCTTCGACCCGGCCGGTGCCACGGCTGCGGTCGACCCGATCTTCGGTCGCGACATCTCGTGGTTCCTGTTCGAGCTGCCGTTCCTCCGGGAGGTCCAGTCGATCTTCAACGCCCTCGTGATCGGGGGGCTGATCGTGGCCTTCGGGCGGTACCTCGCCGGGGCACCCCAGCGCGGCCTGTCGTTCCCGACCTCGGTCCGCGTCCACCTGGCGGTCCTCGCCGGGCTCTTCCTCCTGTCGGTCGCCTTCGGCTACCAGCTCGACAAGTACGAGCTCGTCTACTCGGACCGCGGCGTCGCGACCGGCGTCAGCTACACGGACCAGAACGCCCAGTTCTTCGCCTACGACCTGCTCACGGTCCTGTCGGGCCTCGCCGCGGCGTTCCTCGTCGGTGGCGCGTTCACCCGCTGGACCTGGCCGCTGGGGGCGACGGTCGCCGCCTGGTTCCTTGCCTCACTCGTCGTCGGGCGGCTCTATCCGGAGGCCGTGCAGCGCTTCAGCGTCGACCCCAACCGCTTCCAGCAGGAAGAGCGGTACATCGGCAACAACATCGCGATGACCCGGCTCGCCTACAACATCACGGGCTGGGAGGAGCGTCGCTACCAGGGCGACCAGCTGCTCACCCAGGAGCAGATCGACGCAGAGGCGGCGACGTTCGCGAACGCCCGGCTCTGGGACTACCGACCGCTCGGCAACACCCTCGACCAGCTCCAGACGGTCCGTCGCTACTACGACTTCACCGACGTCGACACGGATCGCTACGTCATCAAGGGCGAGGCCCGCCAGGTGATGCTCTCGGCGCGCGAGCTGAACCTCGCCGCCAACGACCAGGCCGTCGGCTGGGTGAACCAGCGGATCATCTACACCCACGGGATCGGCATCGCGATGGTCCCGGTCAACGAGGTGACGGCCGAGGGCCAGCCGGTCCTCTTCATCAAGAACCTCCCGCCGGTCTCGTCGGAGGGCGTCCCGACGGTCACCCAGCCGCGGATCTACTTCGGCGAGGCCCCGTCCGGCTACGTCATCGTCCGGGCCCAGCAGGACGAGTTCGACTTCCCGCGGGGCGAGGACGACGTCGGGGTGAAGACGCGATGGAGCGGCGACACCGGGATCCAGCTCGACACGACCCTGTCGCGGCTCCTCTTCGCGCTCCGGTTCCGCGACCTCGACATGTTCATCAGCGCCCAGGTGACGGCTGACAGCCAGCTGCTCATGCACCGCTCCCTCAGCGAGCGGCTGGGCCTGATCGCGCCGTTCCTCGCCTACGACAAGGATCCGTACGTCGTCGTCACCGAGGACGGCCGCCTCGTGTACGTCCAGGACGCCTTCACGACGAGCAACCGCTTCCCGAACGCCGAGTACATCGATCCCTCGTCGCTCGGTGCCACCGGCATCCAGACCGGCCCGATCAACTACATCCGGAACAGCGTCAAGATCGTCATGGATGCCTACGACGGGACGATGACCTTCTACGTCGCCGATCCTTCAGACCCCCTGATCCGGGCATACCAGGGTGTCTTCCCGAGCCTCTTCCACTCGATGGACGACCTGCCCACGGACCTCCGGCCGCACCTTCGCGTCCCCGAGGACCTGTTCAACATCCAGACCGACGTGTTTGGCCGGTACCACGTCACGGACCCGGAGACGTTCTTCAGCGAGAACGATCGCTGGACGGTGCCGCGAGGGCGGACGAACGAGCAGAGCCTGCCGTCCGAGGCCTACTACGTGATCATGCGGATGCCCGGCGAGGCGGAGCCGGAGTTCCTCCTCCTCCAGCCGATGGTCCCGACGAGCCGGCCGAACATGATCGCCTGGGTGGCCGCGCGGAACGATCCGGAGCACTACGGCGGCATCCGGGTCTACCGATTCCCGACCGACACCTCCGTCTTCGGACCCGAGCAGATCGAGGCCCGGATCGACCAGGACCCGACGATCAGCGCGCAGGTCACGCTCTGGAACCAGTCCGGCAGCAGCGTCGTTCGCGGCAACCTCATCGTCGTCCCGATCGGCGAGTCGCTCATCTACCTCCAGCCGATCTACCTGCAGTCGACCTCGTCGAGGTTCCCCGAGTTCCAGCGGATCGTGGTCGCCTCGCCCACCTCGGTGGTGTGGGGCCGGACCCTGTCCGAGGCGCTCGAGCTCCTGCTCGACGCCGGACCCGGTCCCGGCCCGACGCCGACGCCGGGCCCGACGCCCACCCCCGGCCCGACGGGCACGCCGGGACCAACCCCCGGCACCGACCTCCCGGCCGACGTCGCCGGCCTCATCGAGTACGCGAACGCCCACTTCGAGGCCGCCGAGGCGGCGCTCCGGGCCGGTGACTTCGCGACGTATGGCCGCGAGATCGAGCTCGTTCGCGACGCGCTGAGCCGGCTCGAGGAGCTCGCCGGGCCGACGCCCACGCCCGCCCCCTGACCGTCCGGAGCCGCCGGTCGAGATGACCCTTGCCGGCTCGCTCGCCGTCTCGCTCCTCGCGACGCTGACCCGGCCCTCGTGGTGGGCGCTCGCGCTCGCCGGCTTCCTCGTCCGGGGCGGCTTCCTGGTCGTGCTCCTGCCGATCGTCCGCCTGCCGACGGTCGCCGGGCTCGCGAACATCTTCGGCCCGACGCTCGTCGGGTTCGTGTTCGCCGGCCCGTCACCGGCCTTCCTCGTCGCCGTCGCGGCCATCGCCGGCGGGGTCATCGCCTGGCTCATCCTCGGCGGGCTCACGGGTGCAGCGCTGGATCTCGCGCTCGTCCGGGACGTCGCGACGGACGAGGAGCTGGAGGACCGGCCGGAGCCGCGCTCGGGCGACGCGGCCCGGGCCTTCGCCCTCCGGATGGCCGCGCACCTGCCGACCGCGGGCGTGCTCACCTGGGGCGCGCTGCGGCTCGTGGAGGCGACCTACCAGGAGCTCATCCGGCCGGGTGACCCGGGCCTCCCGATCCCGATCCGGGTGGCCCTCCGGATCCCGGAGATCGTCGGCCTCCTCGCCGCGGCATGGATTGCCGGCGAGGCGATCGGCGGGCTCGCGGTCCGGCACCTCGCCTGGGGCTCGACACTGGGAGGCGCGCTCGTGGCGGCCTTCCGGTCGCTGGTCCGCCCGTCGGGCCTCGCGACGCTCGTCGTCACGAACACGGCCCTCGTGCTCGTGATCCTCGGCTCCGGGCTCGCCGCGGGCGTGGCGTGGGACCACCTCCGCGTGGTCCTCGTCGACGGCGGCGCGGCCGGCGACGTTCGTGTCGCACTCGCCGTCTTCTCACTGACGTGGGTGGCCGGCGTCTGGCTCGTTTCGCTCGCGGTCGCCTGGCGCGCGGCGGCCTGGACGGTCGAGGTCGCACGTCACCTGGCGCCCCGGACCATCGACCCATCGCAACCATGACTCCGCGGGGGCCTTTCGCCGGCCGCCACGTTCTGGCACCCTGAGCCTGCCGGCCACGGGGAGCCGGCGGGGTCAGGGAGTCGCGATGTCCGGATCCGTTCCGTGTCCGAGCTGCGGCCTGCCGGTTCCACCCGGCCGCTTGGCGTGCCCCGCCTGCGGCTCGCTCGTGGCATCGGTCGCTCGCGCCGTGCCGGCATCCGCGTCGGCAGCAGCGCCCTCCGAGCCGCTCGAGCTGCAGCCGCCCGCGACCCCCGATGCCACGGCCGCCGCGTGGCCGGATCCGGCACCGGATGCTCAACCCGGGCCCGGGCCCGAGCGCGAGCCCGAGCCGGAGCCCGAGCCCAAAGCCGGGCCCGAGCCGGAGCCTGAGCCGGAGCCTGAGCCGGAGCCCGAGCCCGAATCTGAGCCCGACCCGGAGCCGGAGGGGGCGCTCGAACCCGCACCGGAGCCCGACCCCGAGCCCGTGTCGCAGCCCGAGGCGGCGCACGATCTCGGCGCGGCCGAGCCGCCGTCGGACGCCGAGCCGGAGTCGAACCTGGCCGCCGACACGCTTGCCGGCGACGGCGTGGCGTCCGGCGGCATCGTCCCCGGCTCGTACCTGCCGCCGTCGACCGTCCATCGGCCGGTGGTCCCGCCGTCAAGCGGGCCTGCCTGGCCGTCCGGTCCGCCGCCGCTCCCCGCGGAGTGGGCGCCGCGCGGGGCGTCGTCTGGGTCGTCGGCCGCGGAGCCGGCCCCGTGGGCGCCGACCCCCGGTGCTGTCGGCGCGTCGCCGCTTCCCACGGCCGCCCCCGTCGCCGCGGCCCCGGCCGTCTCGGCCCCTGCCGCGATCGGCACCGCAGCCGAGACCGGGCGGCGCCAGCTCGTCCCCGGGCGGGCGTCCATCCTGGCCGACCTGCCCTTCGATGCCCCCGAGGAGATCGAGGGCTGGCTCGTCGCCCTCGGGGCAGGCCTGAGCACGCTCGCGTTCTTCCTGCCGTGGCGCGATTCGCTCGGCGAAGGCCTCGACGGCTACTTCGGCAGCTGGGGCCTCGGCATCGCGGCCCACCTCCCGATGTTCGTCCTCGTCGTCGTCGTCCTCGCCCTCGCGGTCCTGCCGAATCGCGTCGCCGCATGGGTCAGGACCGGCGTCCTCGGCATGGTCATCGGGGGCATCCTGTTCGGCCTCGTCTGGCTCTACCTCGAGGGCGGAGCGTCGCAGCTCGGCGCCCTCCTCGGCGCCGTCGGCGCCGTCCTGATGATCAGCGGCGGGGTCATCGCCGTCGCGCCGGGGAGGGCGAAGCGGCCCGACACCGACGACTGAGCGTCACGCGATCGTCGCGCGGGGCGTCCGAGCCGTCACCCGGAGGGGGCGGGAGCCCCTGCTACACTGCCCCGCGATCCGCGCGGACTCGGTCCGACGGTTCGCCCAGGCCCAACGGAGGCGTCGCCCCGGCGAATGGACGAGATCCTCGGCACGATCGGTGATGCGATCGGCTCGATCTTCGACAACCCGATCATCCAGTTCGGGTTCCAGCTGTTCACGATCTACTGGGTCGTGCTGTGGCTGGCCGCCGCGTACTGGGCGTTCCGCGACATGCAGCTCCGGACCGAGAACCCGATCGTCCCCTACCTCGCGTCGGCGTTCATCGTGGTCTTCACGCCCGTGCTCTTCCCGCTCGCGGTGTTCGCCTACCGGATCGTCCGACCACAGGAGCGGATCGGCGAGATCTACGAGCGGAACCTCGCCGAGGAGGCGATGCTCGCCGAGATCGAGGCGATCCGGCACTGCCCGTCGTGCGACCGACGGGTGGACGCGGAGTGGATCATCTGCCCGACCTGCCGGACGAGGCTGAACCGGGTCTGCCCGAACTGCACGAAGCTCGTCGGGCTCGACTGGTCGCTCTGCGCCTGGTGCGGCCGCGACTTCGAGCGGCCCGAGCTCGTCTCCGGCGCGGCGGCAACGCCGATCGTCCGGACGCCGACCCGCGAGGCACTGCCGGATCCGGCCCGGCGCAGCCCCGCCCCGATCCGGACCTCGGTCCGGACGAGCGGCGTGTCGGGCGGCGCCGGAGCCGCGGCAGCCCGCACGACCGACCCGCTCGCCGAGTCTTGACGGGTCCCTCGCCGGACGACGTGCCGCCGGAGGGCTCCGCGTCGCCACCGGAGGTCCCCGCGCCGCCGGACGGCAGCGGCGTCGAGCCCGACGTGGCCGAGGCGCCGCCGGCCGCGACGGGTCCCGTCCTGGGTCTCTTCCGGTTCACGATCGAGGGCCGCCAGGCTCCCGGCCTGTTCGTCGCCGGCTGGCTCGCGACGCTCGTCGGCGTCGGCGCCGCGCTCGTCGGCCTCTTCGCCGGCGAGGGCTACGCCGGATCGATCCTGTGGGTCCTCGGGCTCGCCCTGGTCTTCGGTGGCCTCGTGCTCCTCGGCGGGACGCAGGCGCTCGAGAAGCGCGCGGCCGGCGTCCCGTACGCCGGTCCTTCGCCGATCCTGGTCTTCGCCGCGACGATCGCGGGCCTCTACCTCTCGGTGGTCATCGTCGGGACGCCCCTCCGGCTCCTCGGCGTCGCGCTCGACGGGCCGTCGCTCTCCCTGCTCGGCGTCGCGCTCCAGGCGCTCGTCGTCGTCATCGTGCTCCGCGTCCTCGTGGTCGGGACCGGCGCCCTCGGCTGGGGCGAGATGGGTCTCCGCGCGGGCCTGCCCGGGATGCTGCGGGACCTCTCGTGGGGCGCGCTCTTCGCGATGCCGGTGATCGTCGTGACGGCACTCGCCGTCGCCGCGCTCGTCACGGTCGTCGGCAGCTCGCCGGAGAGCCCGCTCCCGCCCGCCGGGTCGCCGGCCGGCCTGGCGATCAACCTCCTTGCGGGTGCGGTGATCGCCCCGCTCTACGAGGAGCTGCTCTTCCGCGGCTTCGCGACGACCGCCTGGGCCCGGGTGATCGCGCCGATGGCGGCCGTCCTGCGGACCTCCATCCTCTTCGCCGTCGCCCACATCCTGACGCTCGGGGGCGACGACTTCGGGGAGGCGGCCGGGGTCGCCCTCGTCGCCGCGGTGGGACGCCTCCCGGTCGCGCTGGCGCTCGGCTGGGTCTTCATCCGGCGCCGCTCGCTGTGGGCCTCGGTGGGGCTCCACGCGGCGTTCAACGGCATCCTCCTCGTCCTTGCCGAGGTGGCGGTCGGGAACCTGCCGACCGAGTGACCGCCGCGACCCGCGGGTGAGCGGCGGCGCAGCGGCCGATGACCGCCGGGTAAGCCCTGCCGGGTAGGCTGCGCCGCGTCCTCGGGTCCGGATGGCGGGGGGAATCGGCGGGCTCCCGTCGTCCGGGTCCGAGGCGCCTCGCACGCCGCGCCGCGCCCGGAACGGAGGTGACGATGTCCTCGACCGACCTCGAGGGTCGCCGGATCGTGCCGTTCCCGCGCGGAAGGGTCCTTCGCGAGCTGCCCGTGGCCGAGCGCCCGCGCGAGCGGCTCGAGCTCCGGGGTCCGGGCGGCCTGACGAGCGCCGAGCTGATCGGGCTGGTGTGGGGGTCGGGCAGCCGGGGACGATCGGCCGTCGACCTGGCCGAGGATGCGATCGCCCGGTTCGACGGCCTCACCGGGCTGGCTCGTGCGTCCGGGCTGGAGCTCGAGGCCCTGCCGGGGATCGGCAGCGCGAAAGCCTCCCAGCTCCAGGCGGCGTTCGAGCTCGGCCGCCGGCTCCTGGCCGACTGGCCCGCCGCGCGCTGGACCGTCCGCTCGCCCCGCGACGTCGCCGATCGGCTCGTCCTCCAGATGGGCCGCCTGGAGCGAGAGGAGCTCCGCGTCGTCGTCCTCAACACGAAGAACGTCGTCCTGCGCGTCGCGACCGCGTACCAGGGCAACGTGAGCGCCTCGCTCGTCCGGGTCGGCGAGCTGTTCCGCGACGCCGTCCGGCTGACCGCCTCGGGCGTGATCCTCGTCCACAACCACCCGAGCGGCGATCCGACCCCGTCGCCCGACGACCTTCACCTCACGGCCGAGGCCCTCGCCGCCGGGCGGCTCCTCGACATCGCCGTCCTCGACCACCTCGTCATCGGCCACGACGCGTTCGTGTCGATGCGGGACCGCGGCATCGCCTTCGACCGACCGGGGCTGCCGCCCGCGGCCGCCTGATCCACGTGCAGCGTGGCTGTCCGGCGCGGCCGTTCCGGACGCCGGACCACGGATCGCCATCGCCTGATCGGGCGTCGTCGGATCGACGGGTATACTGCGCAGGCTCGTCCGGGCCCCGACCGCCACCTGCCCCGAGCCCACCACCGTCAGAGGACCCCTTCCCGGCATGCTCGACCGCCTGCTCGGCCTCTTCTCCCGCGACATCGGGATCGACCTCGGCACCGCGAACACGCTCGTCCACGTTCGCGACCGGGGGATCGTCATCAGCGAGCCGTCCGTCGTCGCGATCGAGGCCCGCACGAAGCGGGTCCTCGCAATCGGCGCCGAGGCGAAGCGGATGGTCGGCCGGACCCCGGCGAACATCATCGCCGTCCGCCCGCTCCGCGACGGGGTCATCAGCGACTTCGACGTGACCGAGCAGATGATCAAGTACTTCGTCGACCGGGTCCACGACCGGATCGGGCTCATCGCCCGGCCGCGGATGCTCATCGGCATTCCGTCGGGCGTGACCGAGGTGGAGAAGCGGGCCGTCAAGGACGCGGCCCTCAACGCCGGGGCCCGCTGGGCCCGCCTCATCGAGGAGCCGATGGCCGCGGCGATCGGTGCCGGCCTGCCGGTCAGCGAGCCGTCCGGCTCGCTCATCGTCGACATCGGCGGCGGGACGACCGAGGTCGCCGTCATCAGCCTCGGCGGCATCGTCGTCAGCAAGAGCATCCGGATCGGCGGCGACGAGATGGACATCGACATCGTCAACTTCGCCCGCCGCGAGTACAACCTTTTCCTCGGCGAGCGGACGGCCGAGGACATCAAGATCGCGATCGGGTCCGCCGCGCCGGGCGAGTGGGACAGCCAGCGGGTCAACCTTCGCGGCCGCGACCTGCTCACCGGGCTGCCCCGGAGCGTCGAGGTGGGCGCCGACCAGATCCGCGAGGCGATCGAGCCGTCCGTGATCCAGATCGTCGACACGATCCGCGACACGATCGAGGAGACGCCGCCCGAGCTCGTCGCCGACATCATGGACCAGGGCATCGTCCTCGCCGGCGGCGGCGCCCTCCTGTCGGGCCTCGACCGGCGCGTCGCGGAGGCGACCCAGATGCCCGTCCACGTCGCCGACGATCCGCTCACCTGCGTCGCCCGGGGCACCGGGATGGTGCTCCAGGAGATGGACCGCATGGAGCGCGTCCTCGTGACCGAGACCTACTCCCGCCCGCCGCGCTGAGGATCGCGAGCCGCCGGCTCGCCACGCCCGAGGACCACCGATGAGCGCCGTCTTCGCCAGCCGGATCGCCCGCCGCCGGGCCATCGCCTACGTCGCGCTCCTCGCCGCGGCGCTCGTCCTCATGGCCGTCTCGGCCAATCCCCTCGTCGTCGACCTCCAGCGGGGGATCGGCTTCGCGTTCAAGCCGGCGAGCGAGGCGCTCGCGGGCCTGGGTCGCGACGTCAGCTCGATCTTCGCCGCGATCGGCGAGATCGACCGGCTCCGGCTCGACAACGAGGCACTCCGGGCCGAGAACGAGCAGATCCGGACGGAGAACCGCCAGGCCGAGGAGCTGCGGCGCGAGAACGAGCTCCTGACCGGCCTCCTCCAGCTCCGCAACGGCTTCGAGTACGAGACGGTCGCCGCGACCGTCATCGCCCGCGAATCGTCCGAGGTCCAGCGCCGGATCGTCCTCGATCGCGGCACGGCCGACGGCATCGAGATCGGCGACGTCGTCATCGCCAGCGGTGGGGCGCTCGTCGGGCGGGTCGTCGACGCCGGGGCGACGTCCTCCACGATCCAGCTGATCAGCGACTCCGCCTCGACCGTCATCGGGCAGCTCCTCGGCACGGCCGCGACCGGGGAGGTCACCGGCCAGCTCCCGGGCAGCCTGCTCATGGAGAACATCGACTCGACCGTCGTCGTGGGGCTCGGCGAGGAGGTCGTGACCGCCGGGATCGAGCTGGCGGGCGGGATCCGCTCGCCCTACCCGAAGGGGCTCGTCATCGGCCGGGTGATCGATGTCCGGCGCGATGCGAACGAGATCGTCCAGACCGCGTACATCGAGCCGGCGGCGGCCCTCGACCGCCTCGAGTACGTCCTCGTCATCCTCGACTACCAGGGCGGCCTGCCACCGCCCGAGCAGCAGCCGACAGATTGCGAGCCGGGTGACGAGGGGACGCTCCCGGACGGCGAGCAGCCCTGCATCGAGGCGACCCCGACGCCGGCACCGAGCGGGTCCGCCGCGCCCTAGGAACGCCTGCGCCGCGTCGCCCGAGGGAACGCCACGACGCTCACTTGTCGGGCGTCGACGTGGCAGCGACGCAACGGCGCCCGACCGGTCCGCGCCGACCCGCAGCGACCCGGACTCCACACGACCGCCCAGCGGGTCCCGACCATGGGGCCATGGCCGGCAGTACCCACGCGGCATTCCGCCCGGGCTCCCGCACGCCGAGGCTTGGACGCAGGTCAATCCCCAGCAGGCCCGTCCTCCGTCGGGCCCCGGATGGAGCCCGCCTTGTCGCACGTCGCCCGCGCCCTCGTCCTCGCCCTCATCGCCGGCCTCCTCGTCGTGGCGCCCGTCGCCGCGGCTGCGGCGCCGGCCGGCGCGGACACGGTCGCGGCCTCGTTCGCCGCCCCGACGAAGTCGACGAAGAAGGTCGTGATCATCGTCGGAGCGACCCACTCGGCAACCTCCAACTACCGGAGCATCGCCGACTCGGCCTACGCGGAGGCGATCAAGCACTCCTCGAACGTCGTGAAGGTCTACAGCCCGAATGCCACGTGGGCCGCCGCGAAGGCGGCGATGCAGGGGGCGAGCGTCATCGTCTACCTCGGCCACGGCAACGGCTGGCCCAGCCCGTACACCTACGACCCGAACTACACGACGAAGAATGGCATGGGGCTGAACTCGTCGGCCGGCAACGGCGACAACAACACGAAGTACTACGGCGAGCCCTACTTCGCGAACGAGATCGACTTCGCCCCGAACGCGGTCGTCCTCCTGAACCACCTCTGCTACGCGTCCGGCAACTCCGAGCCGGGCCATGCGGCGCCGACGCTCAGCGTCGCGATGCAGCGCGTCGACAACTACGGGGCCGGCTTCATCAAGGCGGGTGCCCGGGCCGTCATCGCCGAGGGCCATGGCAGCATCAACGGGATGATCCGCGACCTCTTCACGACCCACCAGACGGTCCTCGACGTGTGGCGGAACCAGGCCAACTACCACGGCAACGAGTTCTCGTTCCAGTCCACCCGGAGCCCCGCGTTCCGGGCCTTCATGGATCCCGACAGCCCGAGCGGCGGCTACTACCGGTCGATCGTCGGCAATCCGGACCTTCGGACCGAGGACGTGACCGGCGTGCCGTACATCCCGACCGACACGCCCCCGGACACGCTCCTCGTCGGCGGCGCCGCGTCGGTCCCGTCGGGCGGCGTGACCCTGTACGGCGATCCCGGCCTGACCTCCCCCGGCGGCACGATCGGCGGCGGGGCGCCCGTCCGGGTCGAGGACCTCGTCACGGATCCGGCCGCGTCCACCACGGCCGGCGAGCCGACCGCGGCGTACGTCCGCGAGCTCGACGGCTGGCCGGCGGGCTGGACGGCCGCGGCCTCGCTCGCGCCGCAGGACAGCTCGTCGCCGCAGCTCTGGGCCGTCAACGGGGCCAAGTCGATCTCCCCGAACGGCGACGGCGTGGACGATGCCCTCGCGCTGACGGTCCGCTTCTCTGAGGAGGTGACCTGGCGGATCCGCGTCCGGAGCGGCTGGACGACGCTGTGGGAGGCCACGGGCGTCGGCAACGAGCCCGCCATCTCCTGGGAGGCGAAGGTCAACGGCGTCCCGATCGCCCAGGGCACGTACACCATCGACATCGAGGCCGAGGACGAGTGGGGCAACGACCCGCTCGCCACGGACACGACCTTCGTCGTCGACAACACGGTCATGCCGGTCCGCCTCGGCGGTGCCGACCGGTACGCGACCGCGGCCGCGATCAGCAAGGCCACGTACGCGCCGGGCGTGCCGGTCGCCTACGTCGCGTCGGGCCTCGGGTTCGCCGATGCGCTCGCCGGTGCCCCGGCCGCGGGTACGGCCGGCGGGCCGCTCCTCCTCGTCCAGCCGACCTTCATCCCGGCGGTCATCGCCGCGGAGCTCACGCGCCTCGCCCCGGCAGCGATCGTCGTCCTCGGCGGGCCCTCGGCCGTGTCGGATGCGGTGCTCGCCCAGCTCGACGGCTACACCACCGGCACCGTCACGAGGATCGGCGGCGCCGACCGCTACGCGACCGCCGCGGCGATCAGCGCGGCGACGTACGCACCGGGCGTGCCCGTCGCCTACGTCGCGTCCGGCTTCGGCTTTGCGGATGCGCTGGCGGGGGCCCCGGCCGCCGGCACCGCGGGCGGGCCCCTCCTCCTCGTGCCGGGCACGGTCATCCCGAACGTGGTCGTGGCCGAGCTGACGCGACTCGCGCCGGCGAGGATCGTCGTGCTCGGCGGGACCGGGGTCGTGAGCGCGGGGGTGCAGAGCCAGCTCGACGCCTACACGGCCGGCACGGTCACTCGCCTCGGCGGCGCCGACCGATACGCGACAGCTGCGGCGATCAGTGCGGCGACGTACGCACCGGGCGTGCCCGTCGCCTACGTCGCCTCCGGCCTCGGCTTTGCGGATGCCCTCGCGGGCGCACCGGCGGCCGGCACGGCCGGCGGGCCGCTCCTGCTCGTGCCCGGCACGGCGATCCCGGCCTCGATCGCCACGGAGCTCAACCGACTGAACCCCGCGAAGATCGTCGTCCTCGGCGGTAGCGCGGTGGTCTCGGAGACAGTCCGGCTCCTGCTCAAGGGCTACACGGGCTCGTAGGGCAGCCCCGGTCGCGGCCCGGGAGCCACTCCACTAGACTCCACCGGACCACCCGGTACCACCCACCCCCGGACCATCGTCAGGCTTGGCTCCGGCGGTGCCTCGACCTAGGGTCGGGGTCCGCGATCGCACCCGATCGCGCCCGCGCCGGCGCCCGGCGCTGCGCGGGGGAGCCAGAGGGGACCGATTCTTGATCCAGCCCGAGCGCCGCCCCGCCCGACTCGCCACCAGCCTCGGACTCGCGGCGCTCGTCCTGGCGCTGGCCGCCTGGCCCGGCACCGCGATCGCCCGCGAGCAACCGGCACCCGGCAACGCCGCCGTCCTCCCCGCCGCACCGGCCACCGACGAACCGGGGACGACGGCCCTCCCGACGGTCCTCCCCACGGTCCACTACGAGGACGCCCTGGCCCATGCCGGCGACGTGATCGAGTTCACGCCCGGTGACCGCGTCACGGTCGGCTTCACGCCTCGACCCGGCGACGGCTGGACCGTCGACGGCGAGCGGCCGCGCGCCCTGCCCGCGGGCCACGCGACCGGCCGGGCGATGGCGACGGCCCGCCAGGGCACGGTCTGGAGCGTGGCGCCTCCGCCCGGACTGGAGGGTGACCCCGGGATCGATGCGCCGGTCGACGGCGCGCTGGGACCGAGCTTCCATGCCTCGACCGTCTCGGCCGTGCCGGAGCCGGACGCCGGCGGCACGCCTGCCGCCGCGCCGGTGAGCCCAAGTGGGCTCCGACGGGAGGTCTTCGGGTTCCTGCCGTACTGGGAGGTGTCGGACAGCTCGACCCGCTTCGACTGGGACGTCCTCTCGACCGTCGCCTACTTCAGCGTCGGGGCGGACAAGAACGGCAACCTCATCAAGCAGAACTCGGACGGCTCGACGTCGACCGGCTGGGGCGGCTGGACGAGCTCGAAGATGACCTCGATCATCAGCGCCGCCCACCAGCACGGGACCCGCGTCGTGCTCACCGTCAGCTGCTTCGCCTGGACGACCGGGCAGAAGTCGACGCAGTCGACCCTCCTCGGCAGTGCCACGGCGCGGGCGAACCTCGCGAAGCAGGTGGCGGCCGCCGTCCGGGATCGCGGCGCCGACGGCGTCAACCTGGATTTCGAGCCCATCGTCAGTGGCTACGCCGAGGAGTTCACGGCCCTCGTCCGGTCCGTCCGCGCCGAGCTCAACGCCATCGCCCCGGGCTACCAGCTGACGTTCGACACCACCGGCTACATCGGCAACTACCCGCTCGAGGCCGCGACCGCCCCGGGCGGCGCCGACGCGATCTTCATCATGGGCTATGACTACCGCGGCTCGACCTCGTCGCGCGCCGGATCGATCAGCCCGCTGGCGGGTCCTGCCTACGACCTCACGGACACGGTCAATGCCTATGCCGCCCGGGTCTCGCCGTCGAAGCTCATCCTCGGCGTGCCGTACTACGGCCGGGCTTGGTCGACCGACTCGGACATCCTCCACGCGAACAACATCTCCGGCACCCAGTACGGGACCTCGGTCACGGCGATCTACGAGACGGCCGTCGATCTCGCCGCCCAGCACGGCCGCCGGTACGACGGCGTGGAGCAGGCACCGTGGACCGCGTACCGCAAGGAGACGTGCACCTCGACCTACGGCTGCGTCACCGCCTGGCGCCAGCTCTACTACGACGACGCGGCGTCGCTGAAGCTCCGGTACGACCTGGTGAACCGCGCCGGGCTGCGCGGGGCCGGCATCTGGGCCCTGGGCTACGACGGCACCCGACCCGAGCTCTACGCCGCGCTCGCGGACAAGTTCCTCCACGACACGACCCCGCCGGCCGTCGGCGTGCAGGCCCTGTCCGTCGTCCAGCGTGACCTGGGCTTCGAAGTCCGCTGGGCGGGCCTCGACGAGAGCTCGATGGCCAGCTTCGACGTCCAGGTCGCCGTCGACGGCGGCGCGTGGGCCGACTGGCGCCCGGCGACGACGGCGACGAGCGCGATCTACCTCGGCGCGGCCGGGCACGCCTATGCGTTCCGGGCCCGCGGCCGCGACTCTCACGGCAACGTCTCGCCGTGGGTCGTGACCTCCGCCTCGACGGTCGCGACGCTGGCGGTTGGCGGATTCGGCGCCGTCCAGGTCGACGGGCTGAACCTGCGGGCCGGCGCCGGGACGGCGGCCGCCTCGATCGGGACGCTCCAGGCGGGCGATGCCGTCGCGATCACCGGCGGGCCGGTCTCGGCCGACGGCTACACCTGGTACGAGGTGACGGGGCCGGTGCGGCAGTGGTCGCCCGTCGATCCGGTGACGGTCGGCGCCTGGGTCGCGGCCTCGAGCGCGACCGAGACCTTCGTCTCGCCGCGCGTCCCGATCAACGCCACGACCGTCGACCCGATGATCGCCGCGTACACGCCCGGGAGCGCGGGCAGTCGTTACATCACCCCGAACGGGGACGGGCTGACCGACAGCGTCGCCCTCCAGTGGTCGAACGGGACGGCCTTCGACACGCTCACGCTGAACGTCTGGCGCTCGGACGGCGTGCTGGTCGGGAGCCGCGCGCTCGCGACGACGGGCGCCGGAGCCCAGGTCTTCAGCTGGGACGGCAAGGTCAACGGGGTCGTCCCGGCCGATGCCACGTACGTGCTCCAGCTGGTCGGCACGAAGGGCGCGGCCACCTACCATGCGCCGTCGGCGCAACCGGCGACCGCCGAGCAGCTCGCGGCCTTCGGGGTGACGCTCGACCACCTGCCCGTCACCCGGCTCGGCGGCGCCGACCGGTACGCGACCGCGGCGGCGGTCAGCCGGGCCACGTACGCGCCGGGCGTGCCGGTCGTCTACCTCGCCTCGGGCGCCGGCTTCGCCGATGCCCTCGCCGGTGCCCCGGCGGCCGGGATGCAGAACGGCCCGGTCCTGCTCGTCACCGCGACCTCGATCCCGTCGGTCGTCGCGACCGAGCTGGCCCGGCTCAAGCCGGCCCGGATCGTCGTCCTCGGCGGCACGGCCGCGATCACCGACGCGGTGAAGCTCCAGGCCGACGGGCCGTGACGACCGCGCTCCTGGTCGCGTCGGGTCCGGCGCGGCCGTCGGGGCCGACCCGCTGCCCGTGACGACGTCCCGCACGCAGAGCGCCGGAACCCGGGTCGGAGCGCCCGCTCGGGCGGAGCGCAATGTCCGCCTGCGCACGGCCGGTAGACTTCCGGCGATGACGACCGACCCGCCTGGGGCGCCGTCCCCGGCCGCAGGCTCCGGGCTCGCAGGCTCCGGCCCCGCGGACGCGCGACCCGCGGATGCCCAGCCCGCCGGGCGCGACGCCCCGGATGCCCCGACCCCTGCGGCGCCCGCCATCGGGACCGGTGCCTGGGTCGTCCTCCCGACGTACGAGGAGGCGGAGAACCTGCCCGGCATCTCGGCGGCGATCCTCGGCGCCCTGCCCGGGGCGACGCTCCTCGTCGTCGACGACAACTCGCCCGACGGGACCGGCGCGCTCGCGGACACCCTCGGCGCGGCCGACCCGCGGATCCGGACGCGCCACCGCTCCGCGAAGCAGGGCCTGGGGCGCGCGTACCTCGACGGCTTCCGGGTCGCGCTCGACGGCGGCGCCGTGACCGTCGTCCAGATGGACGCCGACTGGTCCCACGACCCGGCGGCGCTGCCGGCCCTCCTGGCCCCGCTCGATCGCGACGCGGCCGACCTCGTCATCGGGAGCCGCTACACGCGGGGCGGCCGCGTCGAGGACTGGGGCCTCGGCCGGCGGCTCATCTCGCGCGGCGGGTCGCTGTTCGCGCGGATCGTGCTCGGCCTCCGGCCGACGGACCTCACGGGCGGGTTCAAGGCCTGGCGGGCGACGACGCTTGCATCGATTCCGTTCGACGGCATCCATGCCGGGGGCTACGTCTTCCAGATCGAGATGACGCACCGCGCGTCGCGGGCCGGGGCCCGGGTCGCCGAGGTCCCGATCACGTTCCGCGACCGTCGGGTCGGCCGCTCGAAGATGTCGCGCCGGATCATCGTGGAGGCCCTCGTCGTCGTCGTCCGGCTGCGGGCCGACGAGCTCCTCGCCCGCTTCCGGGGCCGCCGCCGGGCGTGACCGTCGAGCCCGCCGTCCAGGCGCTGGGCGTGGAGCCGGAGGGCCCGCCCACCCCCGGCGTGCGCGTCGTCCTGGATGTCCGGCCGCTCCAGGACCCCGACCGATCGCCGGCGACGAGCGCCTACCTCGCCGGCCTCCTCGGGGCCTTCGATGCCGATCCGCTCGCCGGAGAGTCGTTCGCGTTCCTCCTGCAGTCCGATCTCGGCGACCCGACGACGGCCTATCCGCGGCTCGACGTCGTCGGCCGGCGGCTGCTCCCGCCGACCCGGTTCCTCCGGTCGGGCGCGCTGACCGTCGACCCGTTCCTTTTGCGCGGCGCGTCGCTCGGGGCGGCCTGGCGCGCGGAGCGCGGCGGGGCGGCGGGCGCGGTCTACCACGCCGCGGCCGGCTCCATGCCGCTCTTCTCGCGCATCCCGATCGTCGTCACGCTGCTCGACCTCGCGCCGTGGGAGCTGTCGGGGGCGTACCAGCGCTCGCCGTCGGCGCGGTTCGGCCAGCGCCTCCGCGGACGGCTGCTCCGCGACGCCGCGGCGGTCGTCGTCGGATCCGCGGCCGTGGCCCGCGCCGCCGGACGGCTGCTCCACCTCCGGCGGGCGCACCTCCGGGTCGTGCCGCTCGCGGCCCGGCCGGCCTTCACGCCGCGCGACGCCGGTGCCGACCCGGGCCATCACGATGCCGCCACCCGCGAGGAGCTCGAGCGGCTCGGCCTCCCGGATCGCTATCTCGTCTACCCCGGCCGCTACGACGCTCGGCAGGACCTCGGCACGCTGCTCCGGGCGCTGGCGGCGCTCGGGGCCTCGGGCCGGCCCAGGTCGCTGCCGGCCGGCACCCCGTGGCCGCCGCGGGTCCTGCTCGTCGGGGCATCGCCCGGGGACCGGGCCGCCCTGGCCCGGGCAGCCGCTCGCGAGGACGTGGGCGATGCCCTCGCGTATGCGCCGGCGCTCCCGCCGGAGCGGCTCGCCGCGCTCGTCCGGGGCGCGCGGGCGGTGATCCTGCCGGTCCTGTCCGAGGCAGCGGGGCTGGCCGCGATCGAGGCGCTCGCCTGCGGCACGCCCGTGGTCGCCTCGAACGTCGGCGCGCTCCCCGAGATCGTCGGCAGCGCCGGGATCCTCGTCGAGCCGCGGGACGTCGACCGGCTCGCCGCCGCGCTCCAGTCGGCCTGGGCCGACGAGCGGGTCCATCGCCGGCTCCACGGCCTGGCGCTCGACCGCGCCCGGGGCCCGCGCCGGACCTGGGCCGACGTGGCCGCGGAGACGCGCCGCGTCTACGCCGAGGTCGGCGTCCGTGGCGACCGCCGCGGTCGCGGCGAGCCCGCCGCCCGATGAGCGCTACCGGATGCGGAGTCGGGTCCCCGGGACCTCGCCCACGCTGACGGAGTACGTGTACGACAGGGCGATGACCTGGACGAAGGTCTGGCCGGCCGTCAGGGTGACCGGCTCGCCGTCCGGCCCGAAGAGGCGCGTCGCCCCGGAGACCGAGTCCTTCGACCACGTGCCGACGATGACCCGGCCGTTCGTCGAGATGATCGCCTCGCCGGTCCCGATGTCATCGGCGTCGAGGCGGTGCTTCTCGGGATGGCCGTCGTTGAGGGCCCCGAACCGCATCCGGAGGATGACGACGTTCGCTGGCGCGACGACCCGCCCGTCGGCCGCATCGACCTGCGGCTCGGTGGCCTTGTCGATGAACCGTCGGTAGCGGTTCGTCGCGGCGTCGTAGCGGTAGGTGATCGTCTCGTACGGGTAGTTGACGACGATCGTCGTCCCGACCGGCCGCGCGTCGCCGTCGAGGCCCGGGCCGAACGTCCAGGCCGGCTCGAGCGGGACGTCCGCCGCCCCGACGGCAACGGCGAGCCCGCGGAGGTGCTCGCCGTCGGTGTAGACGTTGTGGGGTGCCGCGTGGCCGACGGCGCGCCAGAGGTACGTGCCGCCCCAGCGGAACTCGTCCGCGTTCCAGACGAGCTGGCCGCGGCCCTGGGAGCGGAGCGTGGCCAGCGCACCCGGCGAGCCACCGACATGGACGTAGACGGCGTTCCACTCGGCCGCCCAGTCGATGTAGTACTGGCGGGCGCTCCGCACCGGGCCAACCTCGCCCGGGATCGCCTCCTGGAAGACGAGCATGTACCTGGGGATGCCGCCCTCGGCCGGGGCCTGCCACACGACCGACGCGGCGTTGAAGCCGGACTGCGGCCGAGCCGCCAGATGGTCGTCGATCATCACGGCGATCGCTCGCCTGGCAGCCGCCTCGGGGGAGACGGGCAGCCCGGTGAGCGGCGCCGGCACGAGGACCGGGGTCGGCTCCGGGGTCGGCTCAGGGGTCGGCGTCGGCTCGGGGGTCGGTGACGGGCTCGGCGACGGGGACGGGGACGCGGTCGCGTCCGGGGTCGCGGAGACGGCGGCGACCGCCCCGGGGTCGGCGGTGAGGGACGCGAGCAGCGCGCCGAAGCCGACCCCGCCGCCGATGGCGAGGACGACGAGCAGCGCCACGAAGGACCGGCGGGCCGCCGAGCCACCCGCGCGACCGAGCTCGGTCACGTTCACTCCCCGCCGCGGCGTCCTCAAGCCGCAGCCGGCGCAGAATAGCGGAGCGATCCCCCGTGCGCGCCAGCACCCGATGGTCCGGGATGCGGCGGGGCGCGGCGACGCAGCGACACGCGAGGTACGGACGATGCCCGCCAGGAAGCCCGTCACGACCGACGGAACTCCACCGTCGGCCACACCGCCAACGACAGCCCGGCGCGCACGCCGGCCGGCGACCGTGCCGCCCCCGGCCGACGCCGCCGCCAGGAACGGCTCCGCGACGCACGAGGTCGCGAACGCGGCCGCCCCGACCGACGCCGCGGCGGACGCCGCGGCCGCGCCCACGATCCACGAGGACGGCTCGTGGGTCCAGGCCGATGCCGTCGAGGTCCGCCAGGGAGCAGTGGGTCGGATCGACGCGACCGAGGTCGAGGTCACGCAGGGCGCCGTCGGCGCGATTCGCGCCGAGCACGTCCTCGTCCAGATGGGCGGCGTCGGCGCGGCGCTCGGCGGCGAGGTGTCGATCAACCAGGGCGGGGCCGGCTCGGTCCTCGCCCAGAACGTCCGGATCGAGCAGTCCTTCGTCCGGACCCTCGTCGGGCAGCACGTCGAGATCCATCGCCCGAGCGCCGTCCTCGTGCTCATCGCCCAGCGCGTCAGCGGCGACGTCCGGCCGCTCCTCGACTGGCGCGGGGCGCTCGCCCTCGGGGCCGTCTTCGGCATCGCGGCCGGCATCCTCGGACGAGGCCGTCGGCGGGGCTGAGCGAGGGCCTCGGCTATACTCCGAGGCCGACCCATCCGGTCCCTCGGCCGGGTCCACCCGAGCGCCGGTCGCGCCGCCCAGCGTGCGGCTCGGGAGCCGCACAGGAGCCTGGCAGACCACGTGATCGATCCGACCGCGCGTGTCCACCCGACCGCCGACCTCGAACCGGACGTCCGTGTCGGGCCCGGGACGAGCATCTGGCATCGGGCCCAGGTCCGGATCGGGGCGACCATCGGCGCCGAGTGCGTTATCGGCCGCGACGTCTTCATCGACGAGGGCGTGGAGATCGGCAGCCGGGTGAAGATCCAGAACGGGGCGCTCGTCTATCACGGCGTGACCGTCGAGGACGGCGTCTTCATCGGGCCCGGCGCGATCCTCACGAACGACCGCTATCCGAGAGCGATCACCTCGACCGGCGACCTGGCCCGGGCGGACGACTGGACCGTCAGTCCGATCCGGCTCCGTCGTGGGTCGTCGATTGGCGCCGGTGCGGTCATCGTCGCCGGCACGGAGGTGGGCACCTTCGCCACGGTCGGTGCCGGGGCCGTCGTCACCCGTGACGTCCCGGCCCATGCGCTCGTCGTCGGCAGCCCGGCCAAGCGGATCGGCTGGATGTGCGCCTGCGGCGCTCGGCTCCTCGATGCCGACGACGCCCCGGCCGCGGCCAATCCGCCGCACTACTCGACCCACCCGGAGATGCACTGCCCCAGCTGCGGGCGGTCCTACGTCTACGTCCAGGACGCGGAGATGCTCGAAGAGCGGCCGCGGCCCCAGCAGGGAGTACCCGCATGATCCCGATCACCCGCCCCGACCTCGGCCAGGACGAGATCGACGCCGTCGCTGAGGTCATCCGGTCCGGGATCGTGGCCCAAGGCCCGCGCGTGAAGGCCCTCGAGGCCGCCTGGTCGGAGTACTGCGGCGTCCGCCACACGATCGCCGTCGGCAACGGGACCCTCGCCCTCATGGCCACGTTCAGCTGCCTCGGGATCGGGCCGGGCGACGAGGTGATCACGGTGTCGCACACGTTCGCGGCGACCGCGAACGCGATCCTGTCCACCGGCGCCGTGCCCGTCTTCGTCGACATCGAGCCGGACACGTACCTCATCGACGCGAAGCGGATCGAGGCGGCGATCACGCCCCGGACTCGGGCGATCGTGCCGGTCCACCTCTTCGGGCTCGTCGCCGACATGGACATGATCCGGGCGATCGCCGACCGCCACGGGCTCGCGGTCGTCGAGGACGCCTGCCAGGCCCACGGCGCGACCTTCCGGGGCCGGAAGGCCGGGAGCTTCGGGGTCGGGACGTTCAGCCTCTACGCCACGAAGAACATGACGACCGGCGAGGGCGGCTTCATCACGACCGACGACGACGACCTGGCCGACCGCCTCCGGCTCCACCGGAACCAGGGGATGCGGGCCCGCTACCAGTTCGAGACCCTCGGCTACAACTACCGGATGACCGACATCAACGCCGCGATCGGCCTCGTCCAGCTCGAGAAGCT
>DASUMJ010000208.1:0-4358 GCA_036277775.1 Candidatus Limnocylindrales bacterium | reverse complement strand
CGGCGGTTGGCTGGCGATGAACGACGACGCCCTCGCCGAGCAGTGCCGGAATCTCCTGATCCTGACCGAGGGGTTCGTGACGTACGGCGGCCTCGCCGGGCGGGACCTCGAGGCGATCGCCCAGGGGCTCCGCGAGGTCGTTGACGAGGACTACCTCCGGTACCGGATCCGGTCGACCGCCTACCTCGGGGAGGCGCTCGACGCGGCGGGCGTGCCGCTCGTGAAGCCGTTCGGCGGCCACGCCATCTACCTCGACGCACGGGCGCTGCTGCCGCACATCCCGCCGCTCGAATACCCGGGCCAGGCGCTCGCGGCCGCGCTCTATCGCGAGGGCGGGATCCGGGGCTGTGAGATCGGGACCGTGATGTTCGGGCTCCACCCCGACGGCACCGAGACGCCCGCGGCCATGGACCTCGTCCGGCTCGCGATCCCGCGCCGGACGTACACCCAGTCGCACATCGACTACGTCATCGAGGTGGTCCGCCACGTTGCGGAGCGCGCGGCGGACCTGCGGGGCATGCGGATCACCGCCGCCCCGCCGGCCCTCCGTCACTTCACGGCGAGGTTCGAGCCAATCGCCTGACGCGGTACGTCACGAAACCTCGAACTTGATCCGCTCGACGAACAAGAGCGGGTTGGTGAAGCCCTCGTCAACCGCCGACACGCCGCCGGTCGGCGTCACGTTGACGATGATCACGGGCGTCCAGACCGAGAACTCGAACGTCGTAGCCTCGTCGATCTTCTCGACGAACAGTGCGTAGATCTTGTCGATGATCGCCCTGGCCGTCAGGTTCTGAAGCCCACCCGACAGGAGCAGCGCCTCGAAGTCGTTGTTCCACGCGATGAGCTTGGCGTCGAGGAGGTCCATCACCTTCTGCCGGAGGTCGTCGGCGAGTCCGTCCGGCAGGATCTTGTGGAGCCTCCCGAGCTCGTTGAACGCGGTTTCGCGGATGTCCTCGAGCTCGCCGCGGACGAACGTCGTCAGGTGCTGGTAGAGGTCCTCGCCGTACCCGGACTTCTTGATGATCTTGTCGACCTTGTCGAGCAGCTTCTTGAGGAGCACCTTCTCGAAGGCACTCTTGATCCCAAGCTTGTCGATCAGGGTGAGCGAGCTGAACGCGAATTCGAAGTCACCGCTGAGGCTCGCCATGTCATTGGCATAGACGACGCTCTGCTCGTCGAGGTCGTACTGCGTGGTGAAGCCGAGGAATTCGAGGATCGCCTCATCGAAGCCGGCGTCCGCGGTGCCGGTGACCGATGCGCTCCGGATCTCGGCGAACTCACCGTCGTGGCAGAAGATGACCAGAGCCGAGAAGTTGAACAGACGCCCATCCGGCAGCCAGGCGAGGACCACCCGCGCCTCCCACTCGGCATCGACGATCGTGACCTCTGCGTCCGCGTCGCAGCCTTGATCGCACGCATCGCCGATCCCGTCGCCGTCCCGATCGGCCTGGTCGGGGTTGGCGATGGTCGGACAGTTGTCAGCGGCATTCGGGACCCCGTCCTCGTCGAAGTCATCGTCGTTGAGCTCGTCGCAGGCGTCCCCTTCGCCGTCGCCATCGGTGTCTGTCTGGTCAGGATTGAAGTCAAGCGGACAGTTGTCGAGGGTGTCGATGACGCCGTCCTCGTCCGTGTCCGGGATGGACTCGATGAGGATCGCCGGGTGGACGATCGTGGAGCGATCGGCAAGTGCGGTCCGGATGACGGCGTACTTCTCGACGTTCGGTGGCAGGGAGACGTCGAGCTGGAGGACGGACCCGGGAACCTCGGCGTACGGCTGTTCCGTCCCGTCGCACCGACCGAGCTCGTCGAGGATGAAGATGCGGTACTCCACGGCGCCCGCCAGCGGGTCCCACGTCAGGTGGGCGACGCCGGCTCGCGGCTCGTTCTCGAGTCGCCGGACCGTCGAGGGCGTGATCTCGTTGTCGTGGACCATGAGCACGTCGGGCGCGTTGGATTCCTCGCCGCCGGCCTGGCGCACGAACGAATCCTCGACCTGCAGATCCCCTGACTGGTTGGGGAAGTAGATGAAGTCGTCGAACCAGACCGTGTCGCCGGGGGCGACGAGGTCGGTCGAGCGCGTGGGCGACTCGCCGGGGCCGCAGGCGAAGGCATCCTCGACGTTGAGGTCAACCCTCAGCCCGACGTTGTAGACGGGCGACGGCCCATCATTCCGGAGCCCCAGGCGGACGCCGTACGGCAGCCATGCATAGGCGGGCGTCGGGGCGTCGACGATGAGCTTGAGGTCCTGGGCGCCACTGACGACGACCGGGTCGAGCGTCTTCGCCCGGATGGCGAACTCGAGCCCGAGCGGGTCGAGCGTGGCGTGGTAGAGCGCCTCGAGATGGTAGGACCCGGGAACATCGCCGCGGACGATCCACGACGTCGCCTTCGTCGCGCCCGGGCCGATGGCGGGCATGGGGTGGCTGAGCGACTGCCCGTCGTCCGTCGGGGCGAGGCCGAGGCCCGTCGGCAGGCGCAGCGTGGCCGTGCCGTCGACGAAGGTGGTCCCGGCCGGCCCGAGGTTGGTGACGGCCATGGTGACCTGCCAGAACTGCTTGAGGTACTGGACCTCGCCCGGGATGATCAGCCAGAAGAGCGTCGGCTCGTCGTCGACGAGCTCGCTGCTGACGAAGAGGCTTCCGCCCCCGAGGCCACCACCGCCGCCGCCCCAGGCACAGGTCAGGGCGCAGCTGAAGGTTTCGGTGCTGCCACAGGTGCCGGTCGACCCGACGAACTCGCCGTCGCCGTTGACGTAGCCGCAGAACTCGATGTCGTCGGGGTCCTGGAACGGCAGGAAGGCGAGCTTCACGAGGAACTGCGTCACGCGATTGTTGGCCGGGTCGTTGATGTCGATCCCGGCGTCGATGATCTCGTCGCGGGTCAGCTCATGGGTCTCCAGCGAGGCGACGCCGAACGGCGTCTCGCCGATGACGATCTCGAGCTGGCCGTTTCCGTCACGAACGGTGGCGGTTCCGACGCCGAGGGCGCTGCCCTTGGCCGCATGGACGAGGTATCGGCCATCTGGGATGCCGGCGATGCGGGCGATCCCGTTCGATTCACTGGTTGCCGATCGACGCGAACCGTCCGCGAGCTCGATCACGACGAGGGCGCCGCCGACGGCGAGGCCCGCGCGATCCTTGACGGTCGCGAACAGCCCGAGCTGGCTCGGGTCGACGGGTTGCGGCTTCACGAAGACGGCCGCCGAGTCGGTCACGCTGCCGCCGCCCTCGAGGTCCACCCGGAGCGTGACCGTGCGGATGCCGTCCGTCGGGTAGACGTGGCTCACCTTCGGGCCGACGGCGGTGCCGCCGTCCCCGAACGTCCAGTGATAGTCCGTGTCGGGTCGCACCGGCACGCTCGCGGATCCGTCGAAGTGCACCGTCTCGCCGGCGAGCACCGTCTGGTTGTCGCCGGCGTTCGCCTTGGGCGGCTCCGGGTCGGTCGCGATGAGCGTCAGCTGCCGGTCGTCGGTCCGGTAGCCGTCAGAGACCGCGAGGATCGGCCGGTACAGGCCGGCGTTCTCGTAGACATGGCTGACGTCGGGGATCCCGGAGCCGTCGGCGACCTCGCCGCCGACCGGCTCGCTCCCGTCCCCGAAGTCGAGGCTCCAGGAGGTCACGGTGCCCGACGAGCCTCGCCCGACCAGCAGCACCGCGAAGGGCGCCGTGCCGTCGATCTCGTCCGCGACGAGGGACGCGAAGGGTGCCGCCCCGGCGAGCACGACGGTGCCGGTCGAGGTCGTGGCCAGGACGGCCGTCCCGTCGCGCAGCTCGAGGTCGATGGCGACCTCGGACCCGTGCGGCAGGGACGGTGCGGTGACGGCCACGGAGAAGCCGGTCTGCGCGCCGGCAGCCAGCGCCGTGCTCCGGGTGCAGGTCGCAACCGCCGCGCCGGCGCAGGTCCAGCCAGCGGTGGCAGCGCCACCGAAGCTCAGGGCGGTCGCCGAGGAGATGACGACCGTCGGGGTGAAGGCGCTCGTGCCGAGGTTCTTGACGTCGACGTCGAGCAGCCCGGCCTCGCCGCCGACGAGGTACTCGCCGTCGATTGCCGCCAGCAGGTCGCCGCCGACGCCGCTTGCCTGGAGGTCGATGATCTCGCTGTCGCTGTCGTCCGGAGCGTAGCCGTCGCCGGCGATCTGGACGGTCGCCGTGTTCTGGACGGTGACGGCCGCTCCGGCGGTGGCCGACACGTCGATCACGATCGTCGGTGCGATCGCGCCCGGATCGAGCGACGCGTTCGTCGTGCAGGTCACGAGCCGAGCGGCGATGCCGCATGTCCAGCCGGTGCCCGACGCCGCAGACGGCGGCAGGCGCGTCGGGAGGGTGTCCGACACGGTGATCGTCCCGCTGGTCGCG
>DASUMJ010000207.1:0-11652 GCA_036277775.1 Candidatus Limnocylindrales bacterium | reverse complement strand
GAGCCCGGCCAGCCGCCCTCGATGTACGGCATCCCGTACTCGTCGAGCATCCGCGCGACGCGGAGCTTGTCGGCGAGCGAGAGCGTGACGTTCTCGCCCTGCGTGCCGTCGCGGAGCGTCGTGTCGTACAGAATGACGGGTGCGACTGTCGTCGCACCTTGCGGCGCGCCTTCGGGCGCGCCGGTCGCGCCGGTCGCATCGCCCATCAAGGCAGGCCCAGGAGCGTGTCCGCGGCCACGATCGTGGCAAGGTCCTCGTCGACCCCGGCGTCGCGCGACCGGCCAGCGCCGGACGGGCGGCGGAGCCGCTCGACCACCGCGTCGCGCATCCCGGTCGTGCCGACCACGCGAAGGCCCTCGCCCTCGTGGGCCGGCGGGACGAGATCCCGGGTCCGGAAGCCGTCGTCGAGGGCGCTCGAGACCGCCGCCTCGATCGCCGCGGCGGCCGCCTCCTGGCCGAGCGACCAGCGGACGAGCATCGCGGCCGAGAGGATCGTCCCGAGCGGGTTCGCGAGGTCGCGCCCGGCGATGTCGGGCGCGGAGCCGTGGATCGGCTCGTAGAGCCCGAACCGGCCGTGGGCGGTCCGGCGGTCGCCGAGGGACGCCGAGGGCAGCATCCCGAGGCTCCCGGCGAGGACCGCTGCCTCGTCGGAGAGGATGTCGCCGAACAGGTTCTCGGTGACGATGACGTCGAAGGCGGCGGGCTGGCGGACGAGGAGCATCGCGCAGGAGTCCACGAGCTGGTGGCCGACCGCGACCTCCGGGAAGTCCACCCGCACCTCTTCGACGACCTTGCGCCACAGGCGCGACGTCGCGAGGACGTTCGCCTTGTCGACGCTCGTGACCTTCGAGCGGCGGCCGCGCGCGAGCTCGAACGCCACCCGGACGACCCGGCGGATCTCGGCCTCCGAGTACCACAGCGTGTCCACCGCGACGCGCCCGTCGGCCGTCGCGCGCTCCTCGGACGGCCGCCCGAAGTAGAGCCCCGAGGTGAGCTCCCGGACGATGAGCAGGTCGACGCCCTCGAGGAGCTCGGGGCGCAGCGGGGATGACGGCACGAGCGCCGGGTGGACGCTGACCGGCCGGAGGTTCGCGAAGAGCTCGAGGCCGCCTCGGAGGGCAAAGAGCGCCTGCTCCGGCCGGACGGCCGCGTTCGGGTCGTCCCACTTCGGTCCGCCGACCGCCCCCAGGAGGATCGCGTCAGCGGCACCACCCGCCTCGACGTCCTCGGCCCGGATCGCGACGCCGTAGGTGTCGATGGCGGCTCCGCCGGCGAGGAGCTCCGTCCACTCGACGGCGAACCCGAACGCATCGGCGGCGGCATCGAGGACGGCCCGTGCCGCGCCGACGACCTCGGGTCCGACGCCGTCGCCGGGGATCGCGGTGATGCGATAGCGGGGAGCAGCGTCGGTCGTCATGGTGTCTCCACGGTCCGCTGGGCGACGTAGGCCGGCGAGGCGGGACCGATCTCGGCGCCGTGCAGCTTGTTCACCGCCGTGAGGTAGGCGTCGAGCGAGGCCTCGATGATGTTCGTGCTCAACCCGTGGCCGGACACGACGAGCGCCCCCGGCCCGACGTCGCTCGAGCGACGGCACCGGACGAGGACCCGCCCCTGGGCGTCCTCGCCGCCGGAGACCGCCTTGATCTCGTAGCTCTCGAGGACCGGGTGCCAGCCGAAGACCGGCTCGACCGCCTGGTCGACGGCGGCGAAGAGCGCGTCCACGGGCCCGTTGCCGATCGCCGCCTCGGCTCGCTCCTGATCCGCGATCGCGAGTGAGACCATCCCGGTCGCCCGCCCGCCGTGCGACGAGGTCACGTTCCAGCCCTCGAGCCGGACCGCCTGCGGGACCTCCGCGACCCGCTGCTCGACGAGCGCGAGGAGGTCCTCGTCGGTGACCTCCTTCTTCGCGTCGGCGAGCGCGACGGCGGCCCGATAGAGCTCGTCGAGGGCCTCGCCCGCGACCTCGTGACCGAGCTGGTGGAGCTTCTGCTGGAGGCCCCGCCGGCCCGACAGCTTGCCGATCGTCAGCTGGCTGCCGGTCAGGCCGATCGACTGCGGGGTCATGATCTCGTAGGTCAGCGGGTTCTTGATCACGCCGTCCTGGTGGATCCCCGATTCGTGGGCGAAGGCATTCCCGCCGACGACCGCCTTGTTCGGCTGGACGGCGAAGCCGGTGAGGTAGCTCACGAGCCGCGACGCCGCCGTGATCTGCTCGGTCTGGATGCGGCCGGCCAGGCCCGGGAACTGCGTCGGCCGCGTCCGGAGGGCCATGACCACCTCCTCGAGCGACGCGTTGCCGGCGCGCTCGCCGAGGCCGTTGATCGTGACCTCCACCTGGCGCGCACCGGCCTGGACGGCGGCGAGGGTGTTCGCGGTCGCGAGCCCGAGGTCGTTGTGGCAGTGGATGCTGACCGTCGCCTGGTCCCCGACGAGGGCCACGGCGCGTTCGACGAGCTTCCCGAACTCGCTCGGGATCGCGTAGCCGACGGTGTCCGGGATGTTGATCGTGGACGCGCCGGCCTCCACGACGGCCTCGTAGACCTGCATGAGGAAGTCGACGTCGGTGCGCGAGGCGTCCTCGGCCGAGAACTCGATCTCGGCGTCGCGCCCGAGGGCCTTCCGGCCGTGGGTCACCCAGCGGACGGCCTCGGCGAGGGCCTCGTCGCGGGAGATCCGGAGCTTGTGCTTCAGGTGGATGTCGCTCGTGGCGATGAAGACGTGGAGGTGCGGCTTCTCGGCGATCCGGATCGCCTCGATCGCGCGCTGCGGGTCGCCGTCGCGGCAGCGGGCGAGCGCGGCCACGGCGATCCCGCCCCGCGTCTCCTGGGCGATCCGCCGGACGGCCTCGAAGTCGCCCGGTGAGGCCGCCGGGAAGCCGGCCTCGATGACGTCGACACGGAGGCGGGCGAGCTGCCGCGCGACCTCGAGCTTCTCGGCCGCGGTGAGCCCGGCGCCCGGTGCCTGCTCGCCGTCGCGGAGCGTCGTGTCGAAGATCCGGACGGTTCCCGCCGGGACGAACGGCCCCGACGGGCGGGGTACCGCGGCGGGCATCAGTGGGTCCCGCCGCTGCCGGCACCGGCAGCGGCGCCGGGCCGCCCGGCGCCGGCCTGCGCCTGACCGGCGCGCACGACGACCGGATTGAGGAACGGCATCTGGGCCCGCAGCTCCGCGCCGACCTGCTCGATCTGGTGGTCGCGGTCGGCCGCCCGGAGGCGCTCGAACTCCTCGCGGCCGGCGTCGTTCTCGGCGATCCAACGGGCGGCGAAGGAGCCGTCCTGGATCTCGCCGAGGACCTCGCGCATCCGGGTCCGGACGGTCTCGTCGATGATCCGCGGCCCCGACACGTAGTCGCCGTACTCGGCGGTGTCGCTGACGCTGAAGCGCATGAAGTTGAGGCCGCCGCGGTAGAGGAGGTCGACGATGAGCTTCAGCTCGTGCATCGTCTCGAAGTAGGCGAGCTCGGGCTGGTAGCCGGCCTCGACGAGCGTCTCGAAGGCCATCTTCACGAGCGACGCCGTCCCGCCGCAGAGGACCGACTGCTCGCCGAAGAGGTCGGTCTCGGTCTCCTCGGCGAAGCTCGTCTCGAGGACCCCGGCCCGGGTGTTGCCGAGGGCCCGAGCGTAGGCGAGCGTCCGCGCGCGGCCCGTACCCGACGGGTCCTGGTGGACCGCGAAGAGCGCCGGAACGCCGCCGCCGGCCTGGTAGACGCTCCGGACGAGGTGGCCCGGGCCCTTCGGGGCGACCATCCCGACGTCGACGAAGTCCGGCGGCACGATCCGCTTGAAGTGGATGTTGAAGCCGTGGGCGAACATCAGGAGCTGGCCCGGCCGGAGGTGCGGCTCGATTGCCGCGTCGTAGACGGCCTTCTGGGCGGTGTCGGGGACGAGGATCATGATCACGTCGGCGGCCTGCACGGCCTCCGCGACCGTGCGGACCTCGAGGCCCGCCTCCTCGGCGAGCGGCCGGCTCTTGGATCCCTCGGCGAGGCCCACGATCACCCGGACGCCCGATTCGTGGAGGTTGAGCGCGTGGGCGTGGCCCTGGCTGCCGTAGCCGATGACCGCGACGGTCTGCCCGGCGAGGGCCCCGGCGTCGACATCGGCGTCGTAGTACATCCTCGCTGTCATCGCTTCAGTGCCTCCTCGATGGACCCGGAGCCACGCGTCATGACGACCGCGCCCGTCCGCACCAGCTCCTTGATGCCGTAGTTCCGGACGAGGGCGACGAAGGCATCGACCTCCGCCTCGGTGCCGCTGACCTCGACGATCACCGATTCCGCCGCGAGGTCGACGATGCGGCCCTTGCTGAGCTCGACGACCTTCAGCAGCTCGCCGCGGTTCGCGTCGGTGGCCCGGATCTTCACGAGCGCGAGCTCGTGCTCGACCGTCGGCTCGGCGGTGACGTCCTGGACCTTCAGGACGTCGATGAGCCGGTAGAGCTGCTTGGCGGCCTGCTCGACCGCGACGTCGTCGCCGTGGAGGGTGATCGTCATCCGCGACAGCCCCTCCTGGTCGGTGTGGCTGACGGCGAGGGAGTCGATGTTGAAGTTCCGCGCCCGCATGAGGCTCGAGACGCGGTTCAGGACGCCGGGCTTGTCGAGGACGAGCGCGACGAGCCGGTGGAGCTTCGTGGCCCCCGAACCGGGGATCGCCCGGGGCGGCGGCGCGGCGTGGGCGGGCGTGGCGGCCGGGCCCGCGGGCTTCGTGCTCATTCCTCGGGCCCGCCCCACTGCTCGATGAGGTCGGAGAGGCCCTTGCCGGCCGGCATCATCGGGAAGACGTTTTGCTCGCCGGCGATCTCGAACCAGACGAGCGCGGGGCCGTCGATGCCCTGCGCGAACCGGATCGCGTCGTCGACCTCGGCCGGCGTGGACGCCTTGATGGCCGGCACTCCGTACGCCTCGGCGAGCTTCAGGTAGTCCGGCCCGAGCAGGTGCGCCGAGTGGTAGTTGCCGGCGTAGATGATCTCCTGCCACTGCCGGATCATCCCGAGCTTCTTGTTGTCGAAGAGCGCGATCTTCACCGGGATACGGTCCTGGACGAGCGTCATGAGCTCCTGGCTCGTCATCTGGAAGCCGCCGTCGCCGGCGATCGCCCAGACTTCGCGCTCCGGCGCCCCGAGCGCCGCGCCCATCGCCGCGGGGACGCTGAAGCCCATCGTCCCGAGGCCGCCCGAGCTGATGTGGGTGTTCGGGTGCCGGAATCCGGCGTAGCGGGCGAGCCACATCTGGTTCTGTCCGACGTCGGCGACGTAGATCGCCTCGTGGTCCGAGAGCTCGCCGATCCGCTGGACGACGTAGTCGGCGGAGAGGAGGCCGTCGCGCCAGGCGCCGGACCCGTGCCATGACGAGGCGAGCGAGTCCTTCTTCCACTCGGCGAGCTGGTCGAGGTACTCCCGGCGGGCCTCGAGCGGCGTCCCCTCCACCATCGGGGTGATCGCCTGCAGGACCCGCTTCGCGTCGCCGACGATCGGGACCTCGACCGCGACGTTCTTGCCGATCTCGGCCGGGTCGATGTCGACGTGGACGATCCGGGCATACGGGGCATACGTCCGGACGTTGCCGGTCACCCGGTCGTCGAACCGCATCCCGATCGCGAACAGGAGGTCAGCCGACTGGATCGCCCGGTTCACGTGCTTCCAGCCGTGCATCCCCATGTAGCCGTAGGCGAGCGGGTGGGTCTCGTCGACCGCCCCGATCCCGAGGAGCGTCCAGGCGATCGGGATGCTCGTCTTCTCGGCGAAGGCAAGGAGCTCCGCCTCGGCGTGGGCGTGGAGGACGCCGTGCCCGGCGAGGATCATCGGGCGCTGCGCGTTCGCGATCTCGGTCGCCGCCGTCTTGAGCTGGCGGTAGTGGCCGTCCATGTTCGGGCGGAAGCCGGGCAGGCCCGCGACGACCTCGTCGGCGGTCGGGTGCGGGGCCGCGGTCTCCTGCTGGAGCGCGTCCTTCGTGATGTCGACGTGGACGGGGCCCGGCCGGCCGGTGCGCGCGATATGGAAGGCCTCGGCCAGGACTCGGGGCAGGTCGTCGGCGTTCCGGACGAGGTAGTTGTGCTTCGTCATCGGCAGGGTGATGCCGTTGATGTCGATCTCCTGGAACGCGTCCTTGCCGATGAGCGCGGACGGAACGTTGCCGGTGATGGCGACCATGGGGATCGAATCGAGCTGGGCGGTGCCGATCCCCGTGACGAGGTTCGTGGCGCCCGGGCCGGAGGTGCCCATGCAGACCCCGACCTTGCCCGTGGCCCGGGCGTAGCCGTCGGCGGCGTGGGCGCCGCCCTGCTCGTGGCGGACGAGGACGTGGCGGAGCTCCGGGTAGTCGCCGAGGACGTCGTAGAGGGGCAGGATGACGCCGCCGGGGTAGCTGAAGAAGACGTCGACACCCTGGCGGAGCAGCGCCTCGCAGACGACGTCGGCGCCGATGCGGGCCCGGGCCTGCTTCGCCGCCGCTGCCTGGGTCGCGTCGTGGCCGTGGGGGTCGGCCGGCACCGACGCGGAACGGCTGCCCTCGTGGAGCATCTCGCGCTGGGCCTTCTCGACCGCGGCCGCGTGCTCCGTGCCCGCCGCCGGCACGTGGCTCCGGCGGACTCGCTGGTTCGGGGACGTGGTCGGTGCTGCGGTCCCCGCGGCCCCGGCCCGCGCGGCGGTTCCGTCTGCGGCCGCGGTGGGACTCGGCGGTTTCGCCGAGCCTCCCTTCGTCATCGTCATCGGTCGTCGCCCCTCACGTTCCTGCCCTGGCCGTGCCGTTCGTGCCGATCAAACAACAAGACCCTCGCCACCCGGCGAGGGTCCTTCGGTCTTCGGTGGTGCCGCGCGTCTAGCGGTCGTCCCTCCGCGTTCCTCGGTCCTCTCGCCGGGAGCCGGTAATGAGGCTGATGAAGCGCTCAATGCCGACCAGGAGCGAGCGAATAAGGGAGAGAAGGGATACCTCGAGCGAACCGTCCTCGAGCGGGACCTGCACGCGGCGGCCATCGCTCGTCACGAGGACGGCGACGGGGCGGCGCTCGGGACCGTTCGAGGTACGCACGGTCCGCGCAGTCTACGGTGCGATCGTTCGATGCGCAACCACGGCGCGGGAGAGCGGTGGTGCAGCGGCGCGACGGGGCGGGCTCACGCCCACGGCGAACCGCCTCCGACTGGCCCGTCGATCGTGAGGATGTGCCTGGCAGCCAGCAGTTTCTGCGGCAGCTCGCTGCGTTCATGCCTGGCAGGCGCGCACGCGCCAGTTTCCGACCACGGCAGATCTCCATTTCGCGGCGATCTCGCCTGCCAGGCACGGATGCGGCGAGCCGGTTCGGAAACTGCTGACCGGCAGTCACAGGTTGACCGGAGATGATCCGCTGGGAAGCGCCGGATGGTGTACTGCGATCTCGCAGCTCCTCGTGGTCCGCGACACGCGCACCAATCGCGCGGTCGCCCGCGAGCTGGCTCGAACGCTCCGGGCTGCCTACCCCGCTCACCCGGACGATGCTCTGGCCTCGCTGACCGGGACGAGCAGGTGGCCTGGCGCCGCGATCATCTGGGCCGCCGGTCGAGGCAGGGCGAACGACCCGTGGCGGATCGTGGCCCGGCGCTGACCGGTCGTGGCACGGACCCGGGACCCGCGCCGGATCGTCGCCGTGCGCGGACCCGACCCGTATCGTGGGGCCATGCGGCGGATGGTTCTGATCCTGGGAACGGTGCTCTCGCTGAACCTGGCGTGCACGAGCACGACGACGATCGCCGTCGCAAATCTCGGGGACGCGCCGATCCTCCTACGCATCGTCAGCGGCGGGGCGAGCCGAGCGTGGCGGGTGTCTCCGGGTGCCGCTGGGCTCGGGCCGACCTATCCGGCGGCGGACCGACCGTTCGTCGTCCTCGCGACGCTCCAGTGCGACGAGCTCGCGCGGTTCGCGCCGGAGGGCGGTGGCACACGATCACGCTGGTCCCGGACCTTGCCGCCAGCATCAACGACGCGATCGACGATGGCCTCGGGCCACTCGTCGAGGTCGACGATCCCTGTCCGTTCTGACGAGTACCCGACCGGCCCGTGCTAGCCTTTCCGGCCCATGGAGCAGCGACCGCGGACGCTTGTCGAGAAGATCTGGGACGACCACGTCGTCGCGGAGGACGAGGGTGCTCCGAGCGTGCTCGCGGTCGACCTCCACCTGGTCCACGAGGTCACGAGCCCGCAGGCGTTCACGGGGCTCCGCGAGCGTGGACTCGGCGTCCGGCACCCCGAGCGGACGGTAGCGACCGCGGACCACTCGATCCCGACGACGCCGCGTGGCCTCCCGTTCCTCGACCCCCAAGCGGCGGCCCAGGTCCAGCAGCTCGACCGGAACTGCCGCGACTTCGGGATCCCGCTCCACGGCCTCGGCGATCCGGGCCAGGGGATCGTCCACGTCATCGGGCCGCAGCTCGGGCTGACCCAGCCCGGCATGACGATCGTCTGTGGCGACTCCCACACCAGCACCCACGGGGCGTTCGGGGCACTGGCGTTCGGGATCGGGACGAGCGAGGTCGAGATGGTCCTCGCGACCCAGACGCTCCTCCAGCGACGCCCGAAGACCTACGAGGTCCGCGTGGACGGGCAGCTGACGCCCGGGGTGAGCGCCAAGGACATCATCCTCGCCCTCATCGCCCGGATCGGGGTCGGCGGCGGGACCGGCCACGTCTTCGAGTACCGCGGCGAGGCGATCCGGGCCCTGACGATGGACCAGCGGATGACCATCTGCAACATGAGCATCGAGGGCGGCGCCCGGGCCGGCCTCATCGCCCCCGACGACACGACCTTCGAGTACGTCCACGGCCGCCCGCACGCTCCCCACGGCCCGGCCTGGGACGAGGCGGTCGCGCGCTGGCGCACGCTCCCGACCGACGACGGCGCGACCTTCGACAAGTCCATCGTCATCGATGCCTCCGCGCTCGAGCCGATGGTCACCTACGGTACGAACCCGGGCATGGGGATCCCGATCACGGCGAATGTCCCCGACCCGGCCACGACCGACGACGCGAGCGCCCGCCGCGCGCTCGAGCGGGCGCTCGAGTACATGGACCTGACGCCCGGCCAGGCGATCCTCGGCCAGCCCGTCGACGTCGTCTTCATCGGCAGCTGCACGAACGGCCGGATCAGCGATCTTCGCCTCGCAGCCGCGGCGCTCCAGGGTCGCCGGGTTGCCGCGAACGTCCGGATGATGATCGTGCCCGGCTCGGACGAGGTGAAGCGCGAGGCCGAGCGGGAGGGACTCCATGAGGTCTTCCGGGCGGCCGGGGCCGAGTGGCGCGAGTCCGGCTGCTCGATGTGCATCGCGATGAACGGCGACCAGCTCGCGCCCGGCCAGTACGCGGTGAGCACGAGCAACCGGAACTTCGAGGGCCGCCAGGGGAAGGGCGGCCGCACCTTCCTGGCCTCGCCGCTGACGGCCGCCGCCTCCGCCGTCGCTGGCCGCGTTGCCGACCCGCGGCGGCTCCCCGGCATCGAGGCGGTCGCCGGGATCGGCGGCCGGTAGCCGAGCGATGCCCGAGCCGTACCGAAGCTTCGCGTCGAAGGTCGTGCCCCTCCGGGCCGAGAACGTCGACACCGACCAGATCGTCCCGGCCCGCTACCTGAAGACCACCGACAAGGCCGGCCTTGCGGAGGTGCTCTTCCGCGACTGGCGGTTCGAGGAGGACGGGTCCCGGAAGGACCCGCCGTTCATCCTGGACCAGCCCGGCATGGCCGGACGGAGCATCCTCCTGGTCGGGCCGAACTTCGGGACCGGCTCGTCCCGCGAGCACGCGCCATGGGCGCTCTCGGCGTGGGGCATCCGGGCGGTGATCTCGACCGGGTTCGCCGACATCTTCCGGAGCAACGCGCTGAAGAACGGGGTGCTCCCGATCGCGGTCGATCCCGAGACCCACGCCCACCTCTTCGCCCTCGTCGAGGACGACCTCGACTCCGAGCTCCGGATCGACCTCGCCGAGCAGGGCATCCTCCTGCCCGATGGCACGACGGTCGACTTCGACGTCGACACGTTCGCGAAGCTCATGCTCCTGCGCGGGACCGACGAGCTCGGCTACCTCCTCGCGAAGCTGCCCGAGATCGAGGCCTGGGAGGCCTCGCGCGCCCCTCGCGTCGACACGCGCTCGCCGGCGCGGGGCTGACCCGTGGCCACCAGTCCGACCGATGCCCGGACCGCCGGGCCCCGGGCCCTCGACCGATTCCCCGACCCTCCCGGCGGCTCGCCCGAGGACCTGAACATCGTCCTCCGGGTCGTGGCGCGAAGGACGGAGTCGCCGGACTGCGAGTCGCTCGTGTTTGCGCGGCCGCGCGGCCTCGCCTACCAGGCCGGCGACTGGGTCGACCTCCGGTTCCCGCAGGCCGAGCTCGCCGTGGGCCGGACCTTCTCGTACTCGTCCGCTCCGGGCGACTCGGACGTCATGATCACCTACCGGCGCGGCATCACGCCGTTCAAGCGGGCCCTCGACGCGGCCGCACCCGGCGACGTGCTCCTCATCACCCAGCACGGCAGCAACGGCTTCCTCCGACGCCCTCGGACGCCGGCCGTCTTCATCGCCGGCGGGGTGGGCGTCGCACCGTTCCGGAGCATGATCAGAGACGCCGTGGACCACCGCGACACGGCCGGCGTGACGCTGATCCACGTGAACCGGACCCGCGAAGCGCCGTTCGGGCCCGAGATGGCCGAGCTCGCCGGCCGCGCGTCGTGGCTCACGGTCCATCACGTCGCCACGGCCGAGGACGGCCGCCTCGACGCCCGGCGCGCCGGTCGCCTGATGCCCGACCTCACGGCAAGCCGAGCCCGCGTCTACGTCGCCGGGCCGCCGGCGATGGTCGAATCGACCCAGCGGCTCCTCGCCGCCCTCGGCGTCCCGCAGGACCGGGTCCTCAGCGACAGCTTCACCGGCTACTGAGCCGCCGCCGCACAGCGGCGCCACAGTACGCGGCTCCGTCCCAATGCCGACTCCGCCGCCTTAGGCCGACCGTGCCGACATCGGAACACGGAGGGATCAGCGATGGCGGCGCGAACGACGGGAACGACGGGCACGAACCTGGCGAACCGGGTGGCGATGCGGGACCTGCTGCGGGCCGGGTGCACGCCGAGCGAGGCGGCGAACCTCATCGGCCTCTCGTACGGGCTCCGGCCCATCGACGGCGGCTGGACGCTCCGCGAGATCGAGCGGCTGCGCTTCGCCCGGCACCTCGCCTCCCGCGGCCACGTCGCCGGCTAGGGCGAGGAGGGACGAACGATGACGGACGCGATGAGCAGCGAGAGCGGAACGGCCGGAACCCTCGACTCCTCGAAGGCGCGGTCGTCGGCGCACGGCCCGGTCGGCTGGCTGCGGCGCGCCGGCACGACGCGGATCGATGCCGCCAGGCTAGCGGGCCTCGCCGTCGGCTTCGGACCCGTGGCCTCGGGCTGGAGCGTCCTCGAGGCCGAGTGGCTTCGGTTCCAGCAGGAGCCCGATGCGAACGGGGAGCTCCGGGCCTAGGGCACGACCTCGAGCATCCCGACCATCCCGGCCTCGGCATGACCCGGGATCGAGCACATGACCTCGTACGTGCCCGGCTCGTCGAGGACGAACCGGAGCCGCGCGGTCTGGCCCGGCCGGGCCGGGACGTCGACGTTCGGGATCGCCTCGACCATCCAGTCGTGGACGACCGGATCGTCGTTC
>DASUMJ010000206.1:0-2316 GCA_036277775.1 Candidatus Limnocylindrales bacterium | reverse complement strand
CTTGGGGAGTTCTACCCCACGGTCGGGCTGAGCTATGCCTACGACTACGAGCTCGAAGAGAGCGGCTTCTACCTCCTCCTCGGGGTCGTCGTCGCGCTCGTCGGCGCGTGGCTCGTCGCGGCCGTCGCGTTCGCGCTCGGGTTGATCGCGATCACGACGGCCCGAGTCGACTACGGCGTCGCGGTCTACTTCGACGGCACGTATGCCCGGATCGCCGACGTCGAGCCGTTCAGCCCGGGCAGCCGCGACGGGTTCGAGCCCGGGATGATCGTGGTGCGGCTCAACGGCTTCGAGCTGCTTCGGCTGCCCGGATATGAGTACATCGAGATCGACGAGCTCGGCAACGAGGTCGGCCCGGGTCCGGTCACGGTCGACGAGCCGACACCAGTCCTCAGCGCCGGTCAGATTTCGCAGCTCCCCGCCGCCCCCATCAGCGATCTCCAGGCCATCCGCGAGGCGGACCTCCTCAGTCCCTACCTTGGGGAGTTCTACCCCACGGTCGGGCTGAGCTATGCCTACGACTACGAGCTCGAAGAGAGCGGCTTCTACCTCCTCCTCGGGGTCGTCGTCGCGCTCGTCGGCGCGTGGCTCGTCGCGGGCGGCCGCGCCGGCGCGTCGCTCCAGCCGCTCGCGATCCCGCTGGCCGTCGCGACGGCCATGCCGTTCCTCGTCCGGCCGCTCGAGGCGAGCTGGACCGGCCCGCTCCTCACCGCCGCCGGGGTCCTGCTGCCGGCGGCGATGGTGCCGCTGGCGATCCGCCTGGCCGACCGGGTCCCCGATGAGGGCGTTCGTCGCGCCGCCCGGGCGACCGGTCTCGGTGCAGCCGTCGCGGCCATCTCCATTGGACTGATCCGGCCGCTCGGCGGGGCCGGCACGAACCTCGACCCGTGGGTCTGGCCGGCGCTCGTCGCGGCCGTGCCGCTCATCCCGGGGATCGCCGCGGCCGTTCCGATGCGGCCTCGGATGGCGGGCACGACGTCCACGGGCGGGCTCCTCGCGTCGGCGGAGCTCGGCGCGGCCGGGATCACGCCGCTCATGGCGATCGCGACGGTCCCGCAGGCGCCGTACGCGATTCCGTTCTCGCTGTGGCTCCTCGTGCTCGTCGTCGCCGGGCGCTCCACGATCCGGCCGCTCGCCCGCCTCGCGACGCGAGCCACGCTCCAGCGGGACCTCGTCGTCGCCGCGACCGAGGCCGAGCGGGCCCGCGTCGCGGCCGACATCCACGACGACGCGCTCCAGGAGCTGACGCTCCTCGTCCGGCGACTCGAAACGGCGGGCGACACCGAGGGCGCCGACATGGCCCGGACGGTGTCGGACCGGCTGCGGGCGATCTGCGGCGACCTCCGCCTGCCGATCCTCGACGACCTCGGCGTCGGGCCGGCCCTCGACTGGCTCGTGCTCCGGATCGAGCGCCTCGCCGGCGGCGAGGTCCGGCTCGAGAAGGCAGACGGGACACGGCCGCCGCCGGACGTCGAGCTGGCGTTCTTCCGGGTCGCGCAGGAGGCCCTCGGCAACGCCGTGAAGCACGGCAAGCCGCCGATCGTCGTCCGCTACCACTCCTCTGACGCCGGAGCGTCGCTGTCGGTCGACGACGCCGGGCCGGGCATCGCGCCGGACGCCGGCGAGATTGCCGAGCGCGAGGGCCGCTTCGGCCTCCTGAACATGCAGCAGCGCGCCGAGGGTATCGGGGCGATCCTCGACGTCCGCCGCTGGCCGAGCGGCGGGACGCACGTCGCCATCGAGTGGCGGGCACCCGCCGGCGCCCGGGCGTGAGCGGGCGAGGCCGGGGAGCGGCGGCTCGTTGATCCGGGTCGCGATCGTCGACGACCACCCGATCGTGCGCGACGGCACGGCCGCGGTCCTCGGGGCGCAGCCCGGCATCGAGGTCGCCGGCACGGCGTCGAGCGTCGACGAGGCGATCGAGCTCATCGGCCGCGAGGCGATCGACGTCGTCCTCCTCGACATCCGGCTCGGCACGGACTCCGGGTTGCGACTGCTCCAGGAGGACCTCGGAGGCGCCGTCGGCGGGCGGGCGGCGCCCGCCGTGGTGGTCCTGTCCGCGTACGACTACCCGCAATACGCCGAGGCGGCCGTCAGGCTCGGCGCCGCCGGGTACGTCATCAAGACCGCACCCCTGCCGGAGCTCCTCGCCGCCATCGAGCGGGCCGCCGCCGGCGGGATGGCCTTCAGCGTCCGGCCGCGGCCAGGTCGCGGGTCACGCCTCTCGCCACGCGAGCTCGAGGTCGTCCGGCTCGTCATCGATGGCCGCAGCAACGACGAGATCGGGGCCGCCCTCGGGATCGGGGCGAAGACCGT
>DASUMJ010000205.1:0-2171 GCA_036277775.1 Candidatus Limnocylindrales bacterium | reverse complement strand
CGTCCCGGCCTCCCACCTCGACCTCCTGACCCGGCCGATCTGCGGCGTCTTCACGACGATGGGCCCCGACGGGCAGCCGGAATCGAGCCTCGTCTGGGTCGACGTCGACGCGGACGGCCTCGTCCGCCTCAACACGACCCTCGAGCGCCGCAAGGGCCGCAACCTCGTCGCGAACCCGAAGGTCAGCCTCCTCGTCGTCGATCCCGAGAACATCGGCCGCTTCATCCAGATCCGCGGCGACGCCGAGCTCGTCACCGACGGCGCGCTCGAGCACCTCGACGCCCTGACCCGCAAGTACACGACCCATCCCGGCTACTACGGCCACATCTACCCGGCCGAGCAGGCCGCCCGCGAGACCCGCGTGATCGTCCGGATCCACGCCCGGCGGATCCAGCTCGACGCGATTCACGCCTGACATCCGGCGAGGGAGGAGGACGATGAAGACAATTCGAACACTCGTGGGCAGCGGCGAGAAGATCGGGCTGCTCCTGCTGCCGTTCCTGGTCGTCGGGGTGGCGCTCAACCTCGCGTTCCCGTCGGCCTTCAGCGTCGGCGGTCCACCCGAGTGGCTGCGAACGATCTCGATCGTCGTCCTTGCCGTCGGTGTCGTGGTCTGGCTCTGGTCGGTGGTGCTGATCCTCGCAAAGGTCCCCAACGGCGAGCTCATCACGAGCGGGCCGTACGCCCTGGTCAGGCACCCGCTCTACACCGGCGTGGCGCTCCTCGTGCTGCCGTGGGCCGGCTTCCTGCTCGACACGTGGCTCGGCGTCGTGCTCGGGGCGGTCCTCTACGTCGGCTCGCGCCTCTTCTCACCCGAGGAGGAGCGGACCCTCGCGACGACGTTCGGCCCGGCCTGGACCCGGTACTCGACATCGGTGAAGCTGCCCTGGCTGTGACCGCCGCCTGAGGTCGGTCGCGGAGCGGCCGGGCGCGTCGCGTCAGCGCGGCAGCGCTCGCTCCCGTTCGACGAGCGCCTTGAGCGCGGCGAGCTCCTTGCGGGCCTCACCGCCGCTCAGGAGCACCGCCTCGACCAGGCGACCCAGGACGCCAGCGCCGCGCGGCCAGCGTGTCTCGGCACGGATCGTGAGCCGCGTTCCGGGCCCGGCCGCTCGCAGCTCGGAGGTCACGTCGAAGCGGAGCCCGAAGTACGCCGTCGTCATGGTCACGAGCCGGCCCGGTGGATCGGATTCGACGATCGTCGTCCGGGCCGCGCCGGGACCGCGGCGCGACACGTAGGTCGTCCCGACTCGGTCGCCCGGCCCGGTCACGTCCTCGATGACCGGGTTGCCCGTCTGCCACTCGGGCAGGCGGACCGGATCCACGTAGACCCGCCAGACGACCTCGGGCGGGGCGGCGATGTCGACGGCATGCTCGATGACGCTCACGGCACGCACATCCTGCGCGACGCCGAGGCCGACGACAAACGCGAGCCGGTGCGGCCACTAGGAGCACGGCCCGGCGGCAGTCCGGCGAGCGCCGTCTCCCGGCAGCGCGTCAGCCCCCGGCTCCGATGACCTCGATCGTGTCGTCACAGAGCACGGCGAGCGGATGGCCTTCGCCGTCGATGAAGCCGCCGCTCGACCGGATCAGGTCGCCGGTCCGGGCGACGAGCCGGCCGTCCTCGTCGACGAGCGCGATGCCGCCGCCATCGACCGCCGCGCGGTAGCCGAACGGGAACACCGGCCGGGACAGCTCGCCGGTGCCGGGCGTCTGGAGGGCGATCCCCCACTCCGCGTGCGGGACGAGGACGCCGGTGATGAGCGCCTCCATGCAGGCGCTGGCGGGCGCCGCCTCGGTCGTGATGGCCACGAGCTGCGGGGTCGGCGCCGGCTCGCCGCAGCCGGCGACGAGGCCGAGCGACAGCAGCGCGGCGATCAGCCTCCGGTGCACGATGGTCTGACGCTGGATCGAGGCAAATGGTGCCGGACGGCGGGCTCCGGTCCCGGCGGCGACCGGTGGGCGGCGGAGCGCGACCGCATGACGCCGACGGTCATCGTTCCGACAGACGCGTTTCGAGGGCCGGAATCCGGTCATCAAGCAGCCCGCCGAAGCCCCGACGCGTGCACCGGGCGAGGCCGATCAGCGGGCGGTCGCCCGGGCGGATGCAACGCCCGGATGGGTGCGGCGTCATCTGCATGGTGGTCGCCCGGACAGGGCACCGATAGTGCGTC
>DASUMJ010000204.1:0-40532 GCA_036277775.1 Candidatus Limnocylindrales bacterium | reverse complement strand
GCTCCAGCTCGCGCAGGCGCTCGATGGTGGCCGCGGCCGTGAGCGTGGCCTCCACCGCCACGTACTCGGTGGTCATCATCCCGCCGGCCGTGTCCTCGGGGTAGGCGAGGAGCTCGCCGAGCTCTTCGGCCTCGTCCCGCTCCATGAGGGCCAGCAGCTCCTCGCGGGTCTCGTCGGACAGGTCGGCCACGAGGTCCGCGGCGTCGTCGGGCGACATCTCCTCGAGGATGTCTGCCGCGCGGGCGGGATCGAGGTCCTCGAGGACCTCGACCTGGGTCTCGGGCTCCATCTCCTCGAACACGTCGGCGGCCGCCTCGTCATCGAGGGCGGCGAGGACGCCGGCCCGGTCCTTGGGGGCGAGCTGGTCGATGATCGTGGCGAGGTCGGCCGGGTGGAGCTCGGCGAGGCCGGCGTGCGGGACCCGGAGCTTGATCGAGGCGATCGAGGTCTCGACCGGGTCGACGTCCTCCCAGTCGATGTAGCGCTCGGGGACCGACAGCCGGAGGTTGCGGGCGAGCGTCCGCCAGCCCCGCTCGATCCCGAGCCGCCGGAGCAGGCCCGCCGCGCCGACGTCGACCGCCACGAGGTGGAGCTTGCCCTCGATCTCGTCGAGCCGGAGGTCGTTGACCCGGACCACCTTCCGGCCGTCGATGTCGACGATCTGCTTGTCCATGAGGTCGGCCCGGAGGAGGATCTCGTTGGGGCGCTGCTGGAACTTCCCGATGTCGATCGTCTGGGTCCGGAGCTGCGCCCCGTCGGCATCGAGGTGGTCGACCGAGCTCCAGGGCAGGAAGATCCGGCGACGGTCGGTGAGCACGACGAGGCCCGTCACCGGCGGATAGCGGTCGCCGACGGCCACGATGAGATCGGCCACCTTGCCGATCGCCTCGCTGTTGGCGTCGAGCACGGGCCGGCCGATTGCCTGGCTCAGGTAGAGCATCTGCCACCTCACGGGCGGTCCGACCGCCGCCGGGTGGCACGGGCCGAATGCCCGGTGTCAGCCGCGGGAGGCGGGCTGGACCGTCGAGTCGGGCGCCGGACGGGCGCCCGAGGGACTGGGTCCGGTCTCCACGAGCGGAGTGATCCTCCGAGGCGAATTGAGCGGTCCGGGCGCGGCATCGCCGGGGCGCGGCGCGGGGAACCGGGCCCGAGTGTAGTAGCCGGCCGACGGCGTGGTCAACGCGCGCGCGGCGCCGTACTTCCGAGAACCGGATCGGTACTTCTGGCGACTCGCCCGGGGGCTTCGAGGCTGCGACGCTCCGGTCGTGCGCGCGCAGGTGGCCGCCTCCGTCGAGGCGTCGTCCGCAGCGGGGCGGGGTATCTCCGGCCCGCGGCTCGGCCCTGCCCGCCCCAGGCCGAGGCCGAACGCCGGGTCGGACCGCTACCGGGCCCTCCTGGACGTCGCCGAGCGGCTCTCGACGTCGTTCGACCCGATCGATCTCCACCAGACGGTGGTCGACGCCACCACGAGCCTGACCGGGGCGGACCTGGTCCTCCTGCGGGCCCTCCGCGGCGAGCGGCTCATCCTCGTCGGCTGGGCCGGCTTCGACGACGCGCGGGCCGCCGCGCTCGCCCCGCTCACGATCCACGAGCCGTGGCTCCGCGAGGCCCTCTCGGCGGGCCGCGCGTGGGTCTGCGACGACGTTCGTGCCCTCGCGCCGACGAGCTGGACGGCCCGCTTCGGCGACGGACTTCCGATCCGCGGCGACATCTTCGTTCCGCTCCTCCACGGCGGCCGGCTTATCGGCTCGCTCACCGCGGCGACCGTCGAGCCGCGGGCGTGGACGCCGGAGGACGTCGAGATCATGACGGCCCTCGGCGTGCACTCGGCCCTCGCCCTCCGCAACGCGGAGCTCTTCGAGCGGCTCGACGCCCGTGCCGCCCAGCTCGCGGTCGTGCAGGCTGCATCCGCCCGGATGAACCGGGCGAAGACCGTCGACTCGGTCGGCCGGGCGATCGTCGAGGAGATCGGCCGGATCGTCGACTACCACAACGCCCGGGTCTACCAGCTCGATGGCGACGACCTGGTCCCGATCGCCTTCGAGGGCAAGGTCGGCGCCTACGAGATCGTCGACTGGGACGTCCTCCGGACGAAGGTCGGGGAGGGCTTCACGGGCTGGGTCGCCGCGAACGGCACGCCCCTCCGGATTCCGGACGCGAACGCCGACCCGCGCGGGGCCCAGATCCCCGGGACGGACGAGGTGGCCGAGTCGATGCTCGTCGTCCCGATGCGGCACGACGACGTCATCGGCGTCATCACCCTCTCGAAGCTCGGCCTCGACCAGTTCGACGACGACGACCTCCAGGTGCTGACGATCCTCGCCGACCAGGCCGCGACGGCGGTCGAGTCGGCACGCCTCCTGTCGCGGACCGAGTCGCTCGCGGCCGAGCTGCGCCGGCTGCTCGAGATGAGCCAGGAGCTCACCCAGACGCTCGACCCACACCAGGTCGGGGCCGTCATCGCCCGCCATCTCACCGGCGCCCTCCGGGTGGATGCCTGCGCGATCAGCGCCTGGGACGTCCCCGGCGATCGGATCGTCTCGCTCGGCGAGTATCCCGAGAACCCGAACACGACGACCCGGCCGTTCTACCTGCTCGCGGAGTACCCGGAAACCCGCCGCGTGCTCGAGTCCCAGGTGACCGTCATCGTGGACGCCGAGGATCCCGCCGCCGACCCGGCCGAGACCGCGATCCTCCGCGAGGAGGGCCACCGGCTCCTTGCGATGCTGCCGCTCATCGCCAAGGGTGAGTCGGTCGGGATCGTGGAGCTGATGTCCGTCGACGCCGTCCCCTTCGACGCGGGCCGGCTGGCGCTCGCCCGGACGATGGCCAACGAGGCCGCGATGGCGCTCGAGAACGCCCGGCTCTACGAGGCGGCCCGGTCGCTCGCCGACCGCGATCCGCTGACCGGCTTCTTCAACCACCGCGCCCTCTACGAGCGGCTCGGCGAGGAGTTCGTCCGGGCCCGCCGGGCCCGCCGGCCCCTCAGCCTGCTCATGCTCGACGTCGACGACTTCAAGCTCGTGAACGACACGTTCGGCCACCAGTTCGGCGACCGCTGCCTCGTCCACCTGGCCGAGGTCGTCAAGGCCGCCCTCCGCGCATCCGACGTGCCGGCCCGCTACGGCGGCGACGAGTTTGCGGTCATCCTGCCCGACGCGGACCAGGCGGCGGCCACCGTGGTCGCGGCCCGGATCACCGACGAGCTGGCCCGCAATCCGCTCGTCGCGGACGGGCGCGGGCCCGTCCCGGTGAGCGTCTCGATCGGCGTCGCCGCGCTCGGGCCGGAGGTGCGGGCGCCGGCCGACCTCGTCGGTACCGCAGATGCCCGGATGTACACGGCGAAGCTCGGCAGCGCCCACGAGCTCGGCTTCGACCGGATCGCGGACGCGATCGCGCCGGCCCGCGGGTAGTACGGAAGTACCGGTCCACGACAGGACCGCGGTACCAGCCCGTCCGCTGGACGGCGGCGGCCCTCCCGGCCATGCTTGGGCCACGTGCAAACCGGAGCGCCGCGTCCGTACCGTCCGCCGGCGGGGGACCGTCCCATTCGCCGGACGTGGTGGCTCCTCTCCGGCGCATTCCTCCTCCTCGGGCTGATCACCGGGATCCAGGCGATCACGTCGGGCGACCTCCGCGACTGGATCCCCTTCGGGGCGGTCGGATTTGCCGCCCTCGCGGCCATCCTCCATCGCAACGCCGTCGCCGGTCTCGAGGCCCGCGGGCGGGCGGAGGCCGAGAACTTCGCCCGGATCCTCCAGGGACTGTCCCGGTCCGTCTCCGTCGACGCCATCGTGGGGGCGATCGTCGACGACCTCGCCGAGGGGACCGGTGCCGACCACGTCGTCATCGTCCGGCGGCGACCGGACGGACCCGCGCTCGAGGCGACGCTCGTCACCCGCCGCCCGGGCGTGCCGAGCTCCACGACCCTCCTCCCGCTCTCGGACCTCGATGCGCCGCCGGATCGCGAGCCGGCCGAGCCTGTCGCCGTCCCGGTGGAGATCGACGCTGCGGCCGTTGCGGTGGCCGCCCGAGCCGGTGTTGCCACGACCGTGGCCGCCGGAGCCGCTGCCGACGGCGAGCTCGCCGGAGCCACTCCCGGCGCCCCGTCCGGCCCCTCGCCCGCCCGGGATCGCGTCCCGATGGCGACCCGGGCCTCGACCGGGCGTCCGGCGGTCGCGGCCGCCGTTCGTGCCGTCGACCGCGGCGCCGCATGGCTCGGCGGTTTCCTCGCCGACCTCGGGATCGCCAACCCGCTGCGCGGCTCCGGACCGCTGCGCTCTCCGAGGGCGGAGGTGCTCGGCGGCGGGTCGACGGCCGCCGTCACGTCGCGGATCGCCGAGCGCGTGCGGGCCGTCTACGGGCTCAGCCACACGCTCGCGGCCCCGCTCCGCACCGAGGACGGGCTGATCGGGGCGGTCGTCCTCTCGCGGCGCGACCGCGAGCCGTGGCCGGAATCGGCGCGCCGCGTCCTCGAGGGTGCCGCGATCGAGGCGGCGGCGGCGATGGCCCGGGCCTACTCCCACCGCGAGGTCGCGACCCACGCCTCGACGGATCCGCTGACGGGCCTGCCGAACCGGCGCTATTTCGACGAGTTCTGCGGGCTCCTGGCCCGTCGCCGGCGGGCCGGCGACGACGTCGCGGTCCTCATGATCGACATCGACAAGTTCAAGGCTCTCAACGACACCCACGGTCACCCGGTCGGGGACGAGGTCCTCCGGGCGGTGGCGGGGGCGATCGTCACCGCCGTCCGCGAGGCGGACGTTCCGGCGCGCGTCGGCGGGGAGGAGTTCGCGGTCCTCCTGCGCAACCCCGGGCCGGAGGTCGCGGTCGAGGTGGGTGAACGTGTCCGGCAGGCCGTCGGGGCCCTCGATCTCCGGCGGTTCGGGATCGCGGGCGTCAGCGTCTCCGTCGGCGTCGCCAACGCACGGGGCGCGGACGAGCCGATCCCCGCGATCGTCGAGCGCGCCGACCAGGCCCTGTTGCGGGCGAAACGAGCAGGCCGAGACCGCGTGATCGCGGCCTGACCCGTCGCCGAGCGTCGCAGCGCAGCGCCGTCGGCGCGCGGGGTCCACCCATCACGCGGACGGCACGCGCAGGACGCTACGGCACGACGTACGTCCCGAGCTGCCCGTAGATGCCGTTCGACACCGCGCCGGAGCCGCCAAAGACCACGATCTGTCCGGGGATGAGCCGGCTCAGCTCGGCGCCGACCGCCGGAGCCGTCGCGATCGAGCCCTGGTTGCCCGGCACGAGGAGCAGCGGCGCTCCGTCGCGCCCGGCGAGGGCCGCGCCGGCGAGCGCATCCGGGAAGTTGAGACCCGTGGCGACGTAAGCCACGGGGACGCCTCCGCCGGCGAAGTTCGCGGCCGACAGGGCCGCCGCGGTCTCGTACCGCGTTGCGCCGCTCTGGCGCACCACGTTGCCCGAACCGAACATCGTCTTCAGCTCCGCCTCGATCGCGCCCGACACGGCCCCGGAGCCACCGGCGATGACGACCGACGTCGGCGACAGGCGAAGGAGCTCCGTCCGGACCGCGGAGCCGAGGGTCGTCGCCTGGCCGTTCACGAGGAGCAGCGGCGCATCGTCGCGCCCTGCCACCGCCGCGGCGGCGAGCGCATCAGGGAATGCTCGTCCGGTCGCGATGAAGACCGTGCCGACAGGCGGGGCCGGGTAGGTGGCTTTCGAGATCTCGATCGCGGTCAGGTAGCGATCCGAGCCCGCGAGCCTGACGACGCTCGGGGCCAGCGCCTGAAGCAGCGCGAAGTTCGTGGCGTTCACGGCCCCGGTGCCGCCGAGCACGACGATCGTCTCGGGGTTGAGGAGGCCGAGCTCGTCGACCACGGCCGGGGGGAGGGCGCTGCCCGAACCGGGCACCAGCAGGAGCGGGGCTCCCGCGTGTCCCGCGGCGGCGGCCCCCGCCAGGGCGTCTGGGAAGTTCGCGCCCGTCGCCACGTACACGACCGGGACGTCGAGCGGGAAGTTGTTCTCCGAGATCGCCACTGCCGTCGCGAATCGATCCGGCCCTGACAGACGCGCGAGCGGTGGCGTGATCCAGGTCGTGAAGGCGAAGTCGGAGCCGTCCACGTAGGCTCCCCAGTCGGTCGAGGGACCCCAGGCCACGCCGTCCGGGTACCAGTCGACGTCCGCCTTGCCCCACCGCCAGATCGGGTCCGAGGTGGGCTGGAGCGGCAAGACCGGGATCACGATGGCGATCACGTCGCCCGCATGCACGAGCGGTGGCGTGGCGAAGTAGAACGGCACCCAGTCCGACGCCGGCGCGAGCGGAATCTCCACGGCAGGAACGGGGTCGCTCGTGGCGAGGAGCGCGCCCGAGGGTGAGTTCGCCCGGATCTCGATGATCAGGTCCTTGGTGGTGATCGACTCCCGGTTGAGGATCAGGTCGACGCCTTCGAGCCGGCCCGTCATCCCGACCGTGACCGTCTGGGCCGCGCCGTGATAGCAGGCGCTGAACTCGTTCGGCTGGATGCAGGACATCTCGTCGACGATGTCCTGCACCTGGTCCATCGGCGTGAATGCCGTGGCTCCCAGGTTCGGCCAGACCAGCGATGCCGCGACCGCCATCGCGGCCACCAGCCATCGGGTTCGCATCCGCACGCTCATGTCCCACCTCTACGGACGCTGCGGCCGCGATCGCCCGAAGTCGGTGCCCGACGATGCCCGCGGATCGGCGATGCCTGGCGATCCGTGGGCAATCCGACGGGCGAGGCGAGCTGCGGTTTCCGGCACCGTGCCGCGCGCTCCGGCCGGCGTCGAGGGCCATCCGGACGCGATGCGGAGTCCAGGTCGCCCCAATTGGCTTCAGGGCGGCGATCCACGAGCAGCCGCACGCGCCGCCCTCCACCGGGCCGACCGCTCCGGTTGACTACCATCTCTCCGTGCCCGATGAATCCGGCCCCGCCGACACCGTGAATGGGGAGGCCGCTGCCGACGACCTGCCCGCGGACCTCCGTGCCGACGAGCCCGACGGCCAGGACGCGGAGCCGGACCTCCTCTCGAACGCCGCCCTGGCGCAGGTGTTCCACGAGATCGGCGACCTCCTCGAGGTCAAGGGCGAGCTCGTGTTCAAGACCGTGGCCTATCACCGCGCGGCCGATGCCATCGGTCGTGCCCCGGTCGAGGTCGCGCGGGCGTACCGGGAGGGCCACCCGCCGGAGATCCCGGGCGTCGGCAAGGCGATCGCCGACAAGCTGGCGGAGCTCGCGAGCACCGGCCGGCTCGGCTACCACGAGCGGCTTCTCGCCGAGTTCCCGCCGACGCTCCTCGACCTCCTGCGGATCCCGGGCCTCGGCCCGAAGACGGTTCGCCAGATCTACACGACCTTCAAGATCGCCACGATCGAGGAGCTGAAGGCCGCCGCTGAATCCGGGCGTCTCCGCGGACTGCGCGGCCTCTCGGCCCGGACCGAGCAGCTGATCCTCGACGGCATCGCCGGGCTCGAGTCCCGGGAGCGGCGGCTCCTGCTCAACCAGGCCCGGTCGATCATCGAGGAGCTCGCGGCCGCCCTCGTCGACGTCCTCGGGGTCCGGCGGATCGTCCCGGCCGGCTCGTTCCGGCGGCGACGGGAGACGATCGGCGACCTCGACCTCCTCGCCGAGTCGGACGAAGGATCGGCCGTCGTCGAGCGGTTCGCCACGCTCCCGAGCGTCGCCTCGATCATCAATCGCGGCCCGGCCAAGGCGGCCGTGGCGCTCGGCGGGCGAGGACCGCAGGTCGATCTCATGGTCATGCCGCCGGCCGCCGCCGGCAGCTACCTCGTCCACTTCACCGGCTCGAAGGAGCACAACGTCCGGCTCCGCGCCCGAGCCCGCGACCGCGGGTGGAGCCTCTCGGAGAAGGGCTTCCTCCGGATCGGGGAGGACGGCGAGCCGCTCACCGGCGACGCGGCGGAGCTGCGGACGTTCGCGACAGAGGCGGAGGTCTACGCGTTCCTCGACCTGCCGTACATCGAGCCGGAGCTGCGCGAGGACCGCGGCGAGATCGAGGCCGCGCTCGCCGGCCGGCTGCCGACCCTCGTCGCCCTCGAGGACCTCCGCGGCGACCTGCACTCGCACTCCGACTGGTCGGACGGGTCGCAGCCGATCGAGGTCATGATGGAGGCGGTTCGGCGTCGCGGTCACGCCTACCAGGTCCTCACCGACCACTCGATCTCGCTCGCCATCGCCCGCGGGCTGTCGCCCGAGCGGGTCGAGGAGCAGCGCGGGGTGATCGCGGCCCTCAACCGCCGCTATGCGGCGGAGGAGGACGCCGGCACGGCGCCGCGCGAGACCCCGCCGGAGGGCTTCCGGCTCCTCCACGGCTGCGAGCTCGAGATCCGGGCCGACGGCCGGCTCGACTACGAGGACGAGCTGCTCGCCCGCTTCGATCTCGTCGTCGCGTCGCTCCACGTCGGCCGCCGGCAGAGCCGGGCGGAGCTGACGGCCCGTGTCCTGACCGCGATCCGCAACCCCCACGTCGATGTCATCGCCCACCCGGCCGGCCGGATGATCCAGACCCGCGACGACCTCGACCTCGACTGGGAGACGGTCTACGCCGAGGCCGCCCGAACGGGCACGATCCTCGAGATGAATGGCTCGCCCCACCGGCTCGACCTGGCGGTCGAGCGGGCCCGGCACGCGGTCGAGGTCGGCTGCCTCCTCTCGATCGACTCGGATGCGCACCGCGTGAGCGAGTTCGAGTACCTCGAGTGGGGGATCAGCCAGGCACGCCGGGCGTGGGTCGAGCCCGGGGTCGTCCTGAACACCAGGTCGCGAGCCGAGCTGCTCGCCTACGTCCGGCGCGACGACCGCTGACCCGCGGGTCGCGGGCCCGGTGACCTCGCGTACCATCGGCCCGATGGGCACACGCGGCGCCACCCGGGAGCTGGTCCTCGCCGCGGCGGCGCTCATCCTCCTCTCCCGGCTCGTCGATGCCCCCGTCGCCTGGGCCGTGGGCGGTGGCCTCCTCGTCGCGGTCGCGTTCGGGACGCTCCAGGTCCTCGGCGAGAGCGAGTCGCCGTCGGCGGCCGCGGGCGTCCCGATCGAATCGCTGCTCGTGCCCGCGGCGGCGGCGTTCGCGGTGTTCGGCGCGATCCGGCTGGTCCCGATCGGGCTCGGGCTCGCGCCCGCGCTCCTCGCCGGCTCCTGGCTCATCGCCCGCGTCGTCGCGACCGAGGCGCGGATGCTCGCAGCACCGACGGGACCATCGGGCGCCGACCGCACCGCGATCCTCGTCCAATCGCTCGTCGTCGGCTTCCTCGGCTTCACCGGCATCGCCGCGCTCGTTCCCGGCGGCCTGCCCGAGCCCGGAACCGTCGTGACCGCCGGCCCGAGCGGCCCGGAGCTGGCGCTCCTCGCTTCCGCCGACGCGACGCTCGCGTTCCTCCTCGGCTACCGGTCGGCCGCCCTCCGCTCCTCGAACCTTCGCGACGTCGCGTGGTTCGCGCTGACGAGCGCCATCGTCGTCGCGATCGCCGCGGCCGCGCTGCGGGCGATGGAGATCCCGCGGCTCCTCGGCCCCGCGCTCCTCGTCCTCGTGCTCTTCCTCTGGGACGCCGTCCACGGCACGCCGCCCTCCCGGCGGCGCGATCCCCGGCGGCTCTGGGAGACGGTCCTGCTCCTCGTCCTCGGGATCGTCGTCGTCGCGTGGAGCGTCCGTCTCCGGTCCTGACCGACCGGGCATTTGACGGGTGGCGGCACCGGTGCTAGAAACCATTGCCCCCTGAGCGTCGAAAGGACCCATCCCCTGTGACCTTCTCCGATCCCGAAACCACCGCCGCGAGCCCGATCGCGACGACGCGCCTGAAGCGCCAGCTCGCCGAACAGGCGATCGCCCTCGCCGCGAACGGCCACTGGGCCGACGCGGCCGAGACCAACCGCCGCCTCCTGGAGCTCGGTCCCGAGGCCGACGCCGAGAACCGTCTCGCCAAGGCCCTCTGGGAGCAGGGCGAGCTCGGTGCCGCGCGCGAGCACTACCAGGCCGCGCTCGCGCTCGATCCGACGAACCGGATCGCCGAGCGGAACATCGACCGGCTCAAGACGCTCCTCGTCGCCGCGGGCGAGAAGACGGTCGCCGCCGTCGAGGGCAGCAAGGCCCCGGTCCGGATCTTCGTCGAGGAGACCGGCAAGACCGGGTTCGCGTTCCTCCTCGACCTGCCCGACCCGCGGAAGCTCGCCCAGGTCAACCCCGGCGACGCGGTCGACCTCACGCCCGAGGGCAACCTCCTCATCGCGTCAAGCAATGGGATGCGGATCGGCGTCGTCGAGCCGCGTGTCGCGGCCCGGCTCCTGAAGCTGATCGCGGACGGCAACAAGTACTCGGCGGGCGTGACCTCGCTCGGCGCCGTCGACGTCCGGATCATCATCCGCGAGATCTACCAGGACCCGCGGAACTACGGCAAGGTGAGCTTCCCGACCGCGGCGAAGTCGACGGACCTCCGCCCCTACACGAAGGGCACGCTCGTCCGGGAGGACGAGGAGCTCGAGGAGGACCTCGAGGACGACGTCGAGGACGAGGAGATCGAGGACCTCGATCGCGTCCTGCCGCCGGAGGACACGACCGACGAGGCCTTCGTCGAGGAGACCGACGACCTCGACGAGAACTAGCGGTACGGCGGGGGGCGTCCGCGCGGCCTCTGCGGCGGCGGGCATCCGCTGATGACCGGATTCGGGCGGTAGGATCCCGTTCCTCCGCGCGATGACCGTCCGCGTCATATCCGACGGTGGTCATCCCCGTCTGCCGCTCGCGCTCCTGTCGCTCAGCCTGGGTCGGTGCGGCCACTAAGCCCACCGCTCGATGACCGTCGGCGTCATGCGTCACCTCAGGCGCGTGACGCCCCGCGCGTCACCGCCCGCGCGCCGCCCGCCCCCGCGCCGATGGCGCAGACGGTCATCAACGAAACGGAGGCGTTCGCGGGGCCGGAATCCGGTCATACGTCGCCCAGGAAGCGTCCCATCGACCGGAGGCGGAGCGCCCTCCTCGGCGGCGCACGGCCCACCGGTCGGACCAGGTCGTCGCGCCGCGACGCTCAGGCGCCGGCGGCAGCCCGCGCGCTCTGCGCGTCGGCGACCAGCTCCGCGCCAAGGTCGGCAAGGACGGCGTCGATCGAGCGTCCGCGCGGCCCAGCAACCTCGAGCGCCGCCGCCGGCATGCCGAAGACGAGTGCCTCGAGCCGGCCATAGGCGCCGTGGATGTGCCGGACGAGGCGCTCCACCTCGGTCGGGTGGCGGCCCAGGACGACGAGCGTCTTGTCGAGCTGGACGGTGTGCTCGATGACGTGGGACGACCAGCGTCCGAGCCGGAACCCGATGGTCACCGGGATCCCGGCCCATCGCGCGGGTCGGGCGAGGCCGTCGTCGTCGAGGTACCCGAGCCGCCCCGCCGAGAGGTCGAGGATCGCGTCGAACCTCGCCCGGACCGCGAGGAGCGTGCCTTCGCCCTCGATCTCTTCGTCGGGCAAACCGGCCGCGTCGCGGACGGACTCGGGAACGCCGTCCGGGGCGGGCTCGTCGGCCGGGCGCGATGCCCACCAGGCCGTGAACCAGCCGTACGCCCGCTGGCCGCCGACGATGTGGGCGAGCGTCTGGCGCAGCGTCCACTCACCCCCGCCCGGGTGGCGGTCGAGGAGCCTCTCGTCGACCGACGCGAGCAGTCCGTGCAGGTCCCACCGGGCAATGGTCGCGGGGGCGATGCGATCGGCCGCCGGGGGACGCGCGGCGGGTCGGCCGCGCAGCAGGCGCTCCACGGCCGTGCCGGCCTCCTCGATGGCCTCGATCGCCCGATACAGCCCGTAGCGCACGTCAGCCTCGTCGTTCCGCCACGGCCAGCCCGTCTCGAGGGCGGCGTCGGGGATCGCGAGCAGGTCGGTCGTCGCCGTCGCGATCGCCCGACGGGCGGCGAGGACGCCCGGCGGGACCTCGACGGTCGGGCCCGGGGTGTGCTGGATGAGGAAGTCGTCGGCCATCGGGCGGAGCGTATCTCGCCGCGGCCGTCTGCGACAATCGAGGCCATGGTCGGACGCGCCCTCCTGTCCCGCGCCGAGCCCGGGTTCACCCTCCCGGCCTTCGACCGCCTGGCGCCCCCGCCGCCCCCGGAGCTCCTCGCCGCGCGGATCGAGGCAGGCTCCGCCCCGGGCGACATCGTCGCCGATCTCCACGGTCGCGGCGGGTGGGTCGCCCGGGCGGCGATCGACCGGCAGCGACGGGCGTACAGCCTCGAGAGCAACCCGCTGACCCGCCTCCTCGCCGAGGTCGTCCTCCGGCCACCCGACCTCCGCCACCTCGACGCGGGGTTCTCGACGCTGTCGGCCTCCCCGCGCGGCGAATCGAGCCTGAAGCTCTCGATCGGGTCGCTCTTCGCGACCCGCTGCGCCACCTGTGGTCGCTCGCTCATCGCCGACGAGATCCAGTGGGCCGGCGGGGAGGGTGGCGCCGCGCCGCGCCCCGTTCGAAAGCACTATCGATGCACCGTCTGCCGCGACCAGCAGGGCGGCCACGAGCAGCGCCAGGCGCCGCCAGACGAGGCCGACCTCGAGCGTGCCACGGTCGACGTCGGCGGCGACCTCGTCCGACAGCGGCTCCGCGAGCGCTTCCCGGTGCCCGACGGGGGCGCCGACCTCGTCGATGCGCTCCTCGGCCTCCACACCGATCGCCAGCTCGTCGGGCTCGCCGCCATCCTCGAGCGGATCGAGCGCGAGTTGCGAGCCGCCCCGGTCGAGTCGGCCCTCCGCCTCGCGTTCCTCCATGCGGTCCTGCCGGCCAGCCGGCTCGGGGCAGGGCAGGGCCGGCTGCCGGGGATCCGCATCGGCGGCGGCACGGTACGGACGCCCATCCCGGATCCGTTCCGCGAGCGGAACCCGTGGCTGGCCTTCGAGGACGCGTTCCGGATCGTCCGGGCCTTCGTCCAGCGGCTCGAGGGGGGTGCGCTCGGCCCGCTCGAGGCCCGGATCGCGGCCGATCTCCGGGGCCTCGCCGAGGGCGCGGGCACGGCCGTCCTCCGCCTCGCGACGCCCGGCGCGTACGACGCGCTCGTCCAGGAGGCCCGCGACCCCTTCCGCGAGCCCGGCCGGGATGCGCCCCGTCCGCGGATCCGGCTCGCGCTGGGCCAGCCGCCGCTCCGGTTCAGCCAGGAGCGCCTCGCGGCGGCGTACCACGGGACCTGCTGGGCCCTCGGCCGCGAGGCCGCCATGCTCCTGCCCCTCGAGCCGTTGCTCGGCGCATCGATCCGCGCGCCGTGGTCGTGGCAGGCGACGTCGATCCGGCGCGCGCTCGCCGGTGTCGCGCCGGTCATGGCCCGTGACGGTCGAGCCGTCCTCCTCCTCGAGAGCGGCGGCCCCGAGGCGCTCGTCGCGGCGGTCCTCGGCGGGATCGGGGCGGGGTATCGACTCGCCGAGGCCCGCCTGGCCGAGGCCGACGAGGACGTCGGCGGCACCGTCGAGCTCATCCCGCCCGGCGCCGTCCTGCCGCCCGGCCCGCGAAGCCGGGCGAATCGGCCGCTCGACCCGATCCCCGGCGGCAGTGGCGACCCGGAGCTCGTGCCGGGTCCCGGCCTGTTCGCCCCGCCGGAGCGGCCCGATGCCCGGCGCTTCTCGCACGCGGAGGCCGCGCGATCGATCACCGAGACGGCGGTCGAGGTCCTCCGCGAGCGGGGCGAGCCGGCACGGTACGAGCGGCTGCTCGGCGAGATCCTCGTCGGGCTGGATCGGGCCGGCCATCTCCGCCGCCTCGTCGCCCTGACCGACGCCCCGCCCGACGAGGCGCCGCCGCCGGGGCTCGAGCCCGGGAGCCGGCCCGCTGACGCCGCCGCCGCCGCGGTCGTCGAGACGGGCGAGCCCGGCACCCCGCGGGTCGGGACCAGGGCCGCGACCGGCCCGTTCGAATCCGTCGATCGCGATCCGGTGGAGCGCCTCCTGGCCCTCGTCCGCGACGAGCTCACCCGTCCGACGCAGCACCGGCTCGTCGAGGTCGAGCCCGACCGCTGGTGGCTCGGCGACCGGGCCGATCGTGATGCGGCGTCGATCCCGCTCGCGGACCGGGTCGAGTGGGCGGTCTACAGCCTCCTGTCGACGTCGGGTCCGCTGGCAGAGCGGGCCTTCTTCGAGCGGGTCGCGGCCCTCTTCTCGGGCCACGACCTGCCGGACGAGGCCCTCGTCCGGGCCTGTCTCGCCAGCTATCGCAGCCCGGCCTCCACGGCCGAGCGGCTCATCACGAGCGAGGACGTCCGGCGTCGCACCGCGGAGCACACCGACCTCCTCGCCCACCTTGCGAACGGCGGCCACCAGCTTGGGATGTCGGTCTGGATCGGCCGACGGGAGCAGGGACGCCGCCTCGGCGGCCGGACCCTCGGGGACTTCCTCGACGAGCGGGAGCGGACGGCCTGGCTGACGGCGATCTCGCGGGCCCCGATCGACGACCTCGAGTCGGTCGACTGCATCTGGTACGTCCGCGGTCGGTCGGCGGTCCTGTTCGAGGTCGAGTGGACCGCGATGCTCGGCGACGTCCTCCTCCGGCGCCACGCCCGGATCCCGGCCGACCCGCAGCTCGTCCGGATCCTGGCGATCGCGCCGGAGCGGGCCGAGCTCGTCCGGCACAAGCTCGAGTCGTCGCCGCTCCTCCGAGCCGCGATCGAGGAGGGGAGCTGGAACCTCATCCTCTGGCCCTACCTTCGGGCCTGGCTGGCGCGCGAGCCGCTCGAGCTCTCCGGCCTCGAGCCGTTCCTCGGGCTGGAGCCCGCGGTCGAGCGGCGTGGCGAGCAGCTCGGGCTGTTCGACCGGCCGGACGCGCTACCCTAGGCCGAGTCCGACAGGCCGAGTCTCCGACGCCGCCGCGCGCGATCCGCGCGATCCGCGGCCCGACCCCCGGGAGGAATCCGTGACCGCACCCGCCTCCGTCGTCGACCAGCTGGCCGAGGACTTCTGGGACCGCTTCCTCGAGCTCTCGCCGATCAGTGCGACCGTGAACGGCGACCATCGCTGGGACGACCGACTGCCGGATCCCGGACCGGCGGGCCGGTCCGCGGCGCGGTCGCTCGCGACCTGGGTCAGGGACGCCGCGCTCGCGATCCCCGACGCGGGGCTGTCGGTCGAGGACCGGATCACCCGCGACATGCTGCGGGTCGTCGGGGACATCTTCCTCGAGGACGATGACCAGCGCATCGACACGCTCCAGGTCGTCGACCAGATGGCCGGACCGCAGTCGCTTCTGCCGCAGCTCACGCAGCTCCAGCCGGCCGACACCCCGGAGCGGTTCGAGGCCTTCTGTGCCCGCCTCCGGGCCTACCCCGCGTACATGGCCGCGAACGGCGAGCTCGTCCGAGAGGCGCTCGCCAGCGGCCTGACCGCTCCCCGGATCGTCGCCGAGCGGACGATCGCCCAGCTTGAGCGGATGCTCGCGACGCCGATCGAAGAGGCGGTCGTGCCGGCCATGGTCCAGGTGGCCTCCGACGCCGACCGCGAGCGCGTCCGCGACATCGTCCGGGACGAGGTCTATCCGGCCGATGCCGCGTTCCTGGAGCTGCTCCGCGGCGAGTACCTCGCCGCGACCCGGACCGAGCCCGGGATCTGGTCGGCCCCGAACGGCGAGGCGATCTACCGCAGCCAGATCCACCACTGGACGACGCTCGAGCTCGATCCCGTGGCGGTCCACCAGATCGGCGTCGAGGAGCTGGCCTCGATCGAGGCCGAGCGTCGCGAGATCGCCCGGGCGGCGGGGTTCGGTGACGACACGGCCGCCTATCGGCAGTCGCTGGCCGTGGATCCCCGGAACATCCCGACCTCGCGCCAGGCCCTCGTCGATCGGGCCATGGAGGACATCGATCGCGCGATCGCGGCGTCGGCCGGCGTCTTCGGGCGGACCCCCGCCTCCACCTGCCGGGTGCTGCCGGTCGAGGAGTACAAGGAGCGCGACGCGCCGGCGGCCTACTACTACCCGCCGGCCCCGGACGGTTCCCGCCCCGGCACCTACTGGGTGAACACCTTCGACCTCCCGACCCGGCATTTCTCGCGCCTCGCGGCGATCACGTACCACGAGGCGACGCCGGGCCACCATTTCCAGATCGCCCTCGAGGTCGAGAACACCGGCTTCAACCGATTCCGTCGCTTCGGCGGTCGTCTCGTGGGCGGGGCCTATGCCGAGGGCTGGGGCCTCTACGCGGAGCGGCTCGCGGACGAGCTCGGCCTCTACCGCGACGAGGGCGAGCGATTCGGGATGCTCGAGGGCCAGGCCTGGCGGGCCGGCCGGCTCGTCGTCGACACCGGGATCCACGCCCTTCGGTGGTCGCGGCAGCGGTCGATCGACTACCTCGTGCAGGACGTCGGTCTCACGCTCACGGACGCGACGATCGAGACCGACCGCTACACGTGCTGGCCGGCACAGGCCCTGACGTACAAGGTGGGCCAGCGCGAGATCGAGCGGTTGCGCCGCGAGATCACCGCCCGCGACGGCGCGGTCTTCGACCTCCGGGCGTTCCACGACGAGCTCCTGGGCCACGGCTCGCTGCCGCTCGCGACCCTTGCCCGCGAGCTGCCGAACTGGGTGACCGCCCGGGTCTGACCATTCCGTCCGCCGCACGCGGCGGACCGCGCATCAAGGGGTTCGAGGGGCAATCCGGCGCGGATTTCGCACCTGGCGGCGCGTGCCGGGACGAATCTCGCGTTGACGCTCGAGCGGCCTCTGTGGCACGATGGATGCCCGCGTTCCACCTACCGCGACAGTTGTCGCGAGCAACGGGCCGTGCTCGTCGCGACCCGTCGCGGCCGTCGATCCACCGCAGCCGGAGCCATCATGACCAGCCCCTCCGAGCGCCCCCAGCTGACCCGCGACCGCCAGCACGCGCTCTTCCGTCGGGCGTCGAAGACGCTGCCGGGCGGTGCCAACTCGAACTTCCGGACGTGGGGCGAGGACACGATCTACGTCGACCGCGGCCGGGGCGGCCGGGTCTGGGACATCGACGGCAACGAGTACGTCGACCTCCGGATGGGCTACGGCCCGGTGATCCTGGGGCACGGCGACGACCGGGTCGACGACTACGTCAACGAGCGGATGCGGCGCGGCGTGAGCTTCTCGCTCACGACCGAGGACGAGGTCCGGGCGATGGAGCTCGTGTGCGAGCTCACGGGCTGGGTGGACATGGCCCGGATGACCGTCTCGGGGACCGAGGCGACGATGCACCTCATGCGCCTCGCCCGGGCGTTCACCGGCCGGAACAAGATCGTGAAGTTCGAGGGCCAGTACCACGGGGTCCACGACTACGCCCTCATCAGCGTCTCGCCGAACAACATGGCCGAGCTCGGGGACGCGGACAACCCGGTCCGGCTGGCGTGGGGCCGCGGCATCCCCGATGCCGTCGCCGACACGATCATCCCGGCCCGGTTCAACAACATCGAGTTCCTGCGTCGCCTCTTCGAGCGGCAGGGCCACGAGATCGCCGCGGTGATCGTCGAGCCCGTGCTCGGCAACGCCCAGGGGATCCTGCCCCAGGAGGGCTTCCACAAGGAGCTCCGGGCGCTCACCGAGGAGTTCGGGATCCTCGAGATCTTCGACGAGGTGAAGACCGGTTTCCGGTTCGCCCGAGGCGGCGCGGCGGAGTTCTTCGGGATCCGGCCCGACCTCGCCTCGTTCGCCAAGGCGATGGGCAACGGCTACCCGGCCGCGGCCTTCGGCGGGCGGCGCGACATCATGAGCCTGCTGCCCGAGAAGGTCAGTCACGGCGGCACGTACGCCGGCAACCGGGTCGCGGCCGCGGCCGCGGTGAAGACCCTCGAGATCATCCGTGACACCGACGCGCTGGAGACGATCCACCGGACCGGCCGACGGCTCCAGGACGGCCTCCGCGAGGTGCTCAACGACGCGGGCCTGCCGTACCACTTCACCGGCCATCCCTCGATGTTCGGGATCATGTTCACCGAGAAGGTGGCCACGGAGTACCGCGACTGGGCCGACACGGACCATGCCCTGTACGACGCCGTCGCGGTCGGGATGCACGCTCGCGGCGCGATGCCCGAGCCGGACAGCCGCGAGCCGTGGTTCCTGTGCGAGGCCCACGCTGCCGACGACTCCGTCGACCGGACGCTCACCGCCTTCGAGGCCTCGCTTCGGGCGGCCCTCGACGACCGGGCCCGGCAGCGGACACCCGACCCCGGCCAGGGTGCGATGTCGCATCCGGCCGGCGGCTGATCGGCCCCATGGCGATCGGCTTCGACGGCAACGCGGTCCGCAGCGTCGATCGGGCGGCAGCGCTCCTCCTCGCCCTCGGCGAGAGCCAGGGCGAGGCCGGGGTGACGGAGCTCGCCCGGCGGCTCGGGCTCCACAAGTCGACGGCGTCGCGGCTGCTCGCGACGCTCCAGCGGCGCGGCCTCGTCGAGCAGGATGACGAGACCGGCAAGTACCGGCTCGGGCTCGTCGTGATCCGCCTGGCCGAGCGGGCCGAGCGGACGCTCGACCTCCGGAGCCTGGCCCTGCCGGAGCTCGAGCGGCTGGCCCGGCTCACCCACGAGACGGCCGGTCTGGGTGTCCTCGACGGCGACCAGGTCCTCTTCGTGGCCCAGGCCGACGGCCCGAACCTCATCGCGGTCGGCGACTGGACCGGGCGTGCCTCCGCCCTCCACGCGAACGCCTCCGGCAAGGTGCTCCTCGCCTCGCTCGCCGAGCGAGAGGTCCTCCGGATCGTCCGGCGCGGGCTGACCCGCTACACGGAGCGGACGATCACCGACCTCGAGCCCCTCCTCGAGGAGCTGGCTCGAGTCCGCCGGCGCGGCTACGCGACCGCCGTCTCCGAGCTCGAGGGCGGCCTCACAGCCGTTGCCGCGCCCGTCTGTGATGCTCGCGGCCAGGTCATCGCCGCCGTGGAGGTCTGGGGCCCGGCGTTCCGCCTGACCCCGCGCCGGGTCCCCGAGCTCGCCATCCAGGCTCGCGAGACCGCGTCGGCGATCACCGTCCGTCTCGGCGGCGCCGCCGCCTGACGTTCGGCGTCCCCGCATGGCGGGCCGCGTCGCCCGCGCCGATTGCGACAGGCGCCTCACGCCGCACGGTCGCGTTCGGCTACGCTCCGGGCATGCCGGACTTCTCCCAGGCGCCCTGGGACGGGCTGGGCCCGCTCCTTCGGGACCACGTCCTGCCGATCCTGCTCGTCATCGTCGTCGGGCTCGTCCTGATCCGGGCGTCGCGGCTCTTCGTCCGCGGGATCGTCAAGGCCCTCATGGACCGCGAGGCCACGGAGGGGACCGCCCAGGAGCTGTCCGCGGTCGAGCTGACGAAGCGGATGGACACCCTGGACCAGCTCGGCGGGAACGTCCTCCGATTCTTCGTCGTGATCATCGCCGGGCTGATGATCCTGCGCTCGATCGGCCTCGACATCGGGCCGGCGGTGGCCGGCCTCGGGATCGTCGGCGTCGCAGTCGGCTTCGGGGCCCAGCACCTCGTGAAGGACTACCTCAACGGCGCCCTGATCCTCATCGAGAACCAGTTCAGCAAGGGCGACGTCATCCGGGTCGCCGGTGTCGCCGGCACGGTGGAGGACTTCAGCCTCCGGCGCACCACGCTCCGCGATCTCGACGGCGTCGTCCACACGGTGCCCAACGGCGAGATCAGCGTCGCGAGCAACCTCACCCGCGTCTGGTCGCGGATCAACCAGAACGTCAGCGTGGCCTACGGAACGGACATCGACAAGGCCATCGAGGTCGTCGATGCCGTCGGCCGGGAGTTGGCGTCCGACCCGGCCTGGAAGCGGCGGGTCCTCGAGACGCCGCGGGTCGAGCGGGTCGAAGCTCTCGGCGAGTACGGCGTCACGCTGAAGGTCCTGGGCACCGTTCGCGCCACCGAGCAGTGGGCCGCTGCCGGCGAGCTCCGCAAGCGGCTCCTCGCCGCGTTCAAGGCAAACGGGATCGAGATTCCCCGCCCGCAGCGCGTGGTCCTCGCCCGCGAGACGCCGGCCATCGAGCCGCTCGACACGACCACGCTGGGGCCGACGGAAGACGACCTCGCCCCCGAGGAGTGATCGCGGCACCGGTCCCCGGCTACGATGGACGGACATCGTCAGACTCGTCCGATCATCGAGCTCGCCCGGGTCGGCGTCGACCGGCCATCGACGAGCTGCGCCGCGCTGAACCGCCCAGCGGAGGAGACGCCGTGACTGCCCCCAGATCGGCCGCGATCGAGAACCTCCTCGCGGAGCGGCGGACGTTCCCGCCGGCCACCGAGTTCGTCGCCGAGGCGAACGCGAAGGCCTCGCTCTACGACGAGGCGGAGCGCGACTACGTCGCGTTCTGGGAGCGCCTCGCTCGCGAGCGGATCAGCTGGACGAAGCCGTTCGAGACGACGCTCGAGTGGGACCTGCCGTTCGCGAAGTGGTTCGTCGGCGGCCAGTTGAACGTCAGCTACAACTGCGTCGACCGGCACGTCGAGAACGGGCTCGGCAGCAAGGTCGCCTACCACTGGATCGGCGAGCCGGGTGACACGCGGGCCCTCACCTACGCGGACCTCCAGCGCGAGGTGAGCAAGGCCGCCAACGCGCTCCTCGAGCTCGGCGTCCGGACCGGCGACCGCGTCGCGATCTACATGCCGATGATCCCGGAGCTGCCGATCGCGATGCTCGCCTGCGCCCGGATCGGGGCGCCCCACACCGTTGTCTTCGGCGGCTTCAGCGCGGAGGCCCTCGCCGGTCGGATCAACGACTGTGGTGCGAAGGTCCTCGTGACCGCCGACGGCGGCTGGCGGCGGGGCAACCGGGTCAACCTGAAGCACCATGCCGACGAGGCGGTCGCGTCCACCCCCACGATCGAGCACGTCATCGTCGTCGACCGGCTGGGCCAGGGCGCCCACATGGTCCCGCGGCGCGACGTCTGGTGGCACGACGTCGTCGACCGTCAGTCGGAGGACTGCCCGCCTGTCGCCGTGGACTCGGAGCACATGCTCTACCTGCTCTACACGTCCGGGACGACGGCCAAGCCGAAGGGCATCCTCCACACCACGGCGGGCTACCTGCTCGGGACGAGCTTCACCCACGAGATGATCTTCGACCTCAAGCCCGACGACGTGTACTGGTGCGCGGCCGACATCGGCTGGGTCACCGGCCACAGCTACATCGTCTACGGGCCGCTCGCCAACGCCGCGACGGGGGTCCTCTACGAGGGCGCCCCCGACACGCCGACGTGGGACCGCTGGTGGCAGATCATCGAGGACTACAAGGTCTCGATCCTGTACTGCGCTCCGACCGCCATCCGGGCGTTCATGAAGCACGGCCCCCAGTTCCCGGCCGCCCATGACCTCTCGAGCCTGCGGGTCCTCGGCTCGGTCGGCGAGCCGATTAACCCCGAGGCCTGGCTCTGGTACCACGAGCACATCGGGCGCGGCACCGCACCGATCGTCGACACCTGGTGGCAGACGGAGACCGGGATGATCCTCATCACCCCGCTACCCGGCGTGACCACGACGAAGCCCGGCTCCGCGACCTTCCCGTTCCCCGGGATCGCCGCCGACATCGTCGACAACGAGGGTGAGCCCGTCCCCTTCGGCGGGGGCGGCTACCTCGTCCTGAAGCGGCCCTGGCCGGCGATGCTCCGCGGCATCTACGGCGACCCCGAGCGCTACCGCGAGACGTACTGGAAGCGGTTCCCGGGCATGTACTTCGCGGGCGACGGCGCGAAGCGCGACGAGGAGGGCTACTTCTGGCTCCTCGGGCGCGTCGACGACGTCATGAACGTGGCCGGCCACCGGATCAGCACGACCGAGGTCGAGTCGGCGCTCGTCGACCACCGCTCCGTGGCCGAGGCCGCGGTCGTCGGGGTCAAGGACGATGTCTCGGGCCAGGCGATCTACGCCTTCGTCATCCTGAAGTCCGGCGGCGACCCCACGGACGCGCTCGCGGTCCAGCTCCGCGAGCACGTCGCCTACGTCATCGGGCCGATTGCCCGGCCGAAGTACCTGATGTTCGTGCCCGACCTCCCGAAGACCCGATCGGGCAAGATCATGCGGCGCCTCCTGCGCGACATCGCCGAGGGCCGGACCCTCGGCGACACCACCACGCTCGCCGACGCGGGCGTCGTGGAGACGATCCGGGAGAACACCGGCAAGGCCGAGGAGTAGGGATGCCATTCGGGTTCGGGCGAAAGAAGGAGCCGCCGCCGGCTGCTGCCGGCACCGAGGCAGCCGAGGCCGACGCCCGCGGCCCGCGGTCGATCACGTTCCACGGCCTGACCGAGGAGTGGCGCCTTCGCGGCACGATGGCGATCACCGGCCGGCTGCTCGACACGCTGAACAAGCGCGAGGCGATCGGCCTCTCCGACGTGGTCTGGGCGCCGATCGACGGCAGCGCCCCGTTCGAGCCGGCTCCCGGGATCAAGTCGATTGATCCCTACGACCTCATCGTCGTCATCGCGGGTTCGGACACCCTTGCCGCGCAGGAGGTGGACGAGCGGGCGGCCCATCGGATCCACAAGATCTCGTTCGACGTCGCGCTCCAGGCGCCGCCGTTCCGGGTCGTCGGCCGGGTGCAGCTCCATCCCGGCTCGGAGCCCGACGGGCTGCTCGAGCGGTCGAGCCACATGTTCGTCGCCGTCACGACGCCCGCGATCTGGCTCGGGTCGAGCGAGATCGAGATGGGCGCCGACGTCGACGCGGCGCTCGTGAACCGCTTCTACCTCCGGGGTGTCGAGCAGGTCGACCTCGCGACGGGCGAGCGTCACCAGCGACTGCCGGGCACGCCGCTCGGCGGCACGAACTGGCGCGAGCGGAGCTGAGGGGCCGCACCGGGCCGCTCAGCGCTGAACGGCCACCGGCGCTCGGGCGCCGATCGCCGCGGGACCCGGGATCAGGCCCGGACCGGCTGCTCCTTCCGGGCGCCGAAGATCCCGCCGAGCACCGATCGCGGATCGTTGCCGCGCGTCGCCGCCACGGGCTCAGGCGAGTTGATCCCGAGGACCCGGTCCGCGAGTGCCTCGAAGTCACTCGACACCTTCTCCTTCGGGAACAGGTCCATCACCGTCCGGCCGACGTTCGCGGCCCGGACGAAGAGCATCCCGCCGGAGCGGATCTGGGCGATCGTCGGCACGCCGACGGCTCGCTCGATGTCGTCCGCGCTCACGCCGCTGTTAGCGCGGTTGATGACGAGCGCGAGGCGGTCCCGGATCCCGAGCTCGGTCGCGACCTCGGTGAGCTGGACGGCGGCGCGGATCGCGGGCAGGTCCGGGGTCACCGGGACGAGGACCCGGTCGGCGATGCCGAAGATGACCTGGTTGACCTCGCTGTACGACGGATGCAGGTCCACGACGATGACGTCGACGCCCCAGCGCGCGGCCAGGAGCGCCTCGCCGACCCGCTCCGGGTCCAGGCGGGTCATCGCGAGCGGGCTCGAGACGAGCGCCGCGACGCGGACGCCGGACTCGTGGGTCGCGGCGATGTCGAGCAGGCCTTCCGCCGGTCCGCCCTCCTCCTCGTCGAGCCAGGCGTCGGCGATGGTCCGACCGGCCTCCATCCCGAGCGACATCGTGACGTGCCCGGTGACGGTGTCGGCGTCGACGAGCAGGACGCGTCGCTCCTTCCGGATCTGAAGCGCGGCAGCGAGGTTCGTGGCGATCGTCGTCTTCCCGACGCCGCCCTTCGGGTTGAAGACCGCGATGATCGGCGAGCGGGCCGCCCAGTCGGCCTCGACCCTGCCCCGCGCCAGGACCGAACCGTCGGTGTGTTCGGCCGCGACCTGCGCCCGGATGAGGATCGCCTCGGCGCGCCAGCGGAGGCCCTCGGGATCAATCGGCCGGAGGGCGACCTCGTCGGTCGGCCCGAGGCCGCCGGCCGCGTCCAATGCATCGAGCTGGTCGCCGTCGGCGACGATGAGCAGCGGGATCGCGCGCTCGTGGATGTACTGCAGCCCGAGGTTGTCGACGAAGGCCGCCGGGTCGTCCCCGGCATCCAGGATCGCGAGGTCGATCGGCAGCTCGGCCTCAACGACGGCCGCGAGGTCGGTCGACGACTCGAGGGCCACCGTGCCGAACTCGGCGGCCATCAGGGCCTCGAGGACGGCCTCGCGCTCGGCGGCGGGCAGGCCGACGGCGATGGTCGGGCGGCTCATGGGGCGTCCTCCGGGGCTACTTGACGGTCTCGGGGTCCGAGGCGGTCACCGTGAGGACGCCGTCGTCCTCACCGGTGATGGCGGCCCGGAATCCCTCGAGCGCGGGGACGGCGGACGCGAGGTCCGTCTCGGGGTCGTGGTTGATGCTGAACACGAACTCACCGCTCGGCCCGGAGGCGACGGTGACGGACCGGACCCCGGCGATCCTCGCGATCGCTCGCTTGAAGCCGGCGATGCTCGCCACGCTGACGAGCCCGACGACGGCGACCCGGCTCGTCGCGGTGTCGGTCGCGGGCGCCGACGGCGCGAACGTCTCGAGGCGGCGGATGACGTCGGCCTCGCCGATGGGCTCGACCTGGTCGTCGGGATCGATGTTGGGGTCGGCGTCTGCGAGGTCCGGGTCAACGGCATCGAGCCCGGCGAACGCCTCGGCCTCGGCCTCGGCCGCGCCGCGTGCGTCGAGGGTCGGGGCGGGGGCCGGCACCCAGTCGTCGAGGTCGGCGGCATCGAGTGCCGGCGGCTCCGGGAGCTGCTCGGCCAGGGCCGCGACGCGCGCCGGGTCCTCCTCGGCAAGGAGCTGCTCGAAGAACCCGTCCATCCGGCGCTCGAAGTCGGTGACCGCGGCCTGGACCCGGTCGATCCGGTGCTCGACCCGGGCGGCGTGGTCCTGGACCTCGGCCTCCAGCCGCTGCTTGCGGCTCGCGATCCGATCGTCGGTCTCCTCGCGGATGCGGGCCATCTCGGCCTTCGACCAGTCGCGGATCTCCTGGATCTCGGCGTCGGCGTTCTTGCGGAGATCGGCCGCTTCATCGGCGGACTCGGCGTGGATCGCCTCGATCCGGGCCTTCGCGGACTCCGTGAACCGGGTCGCGGACTCCGTTCGGGCCGTCGCGGCGGCGTCGCGCATCGCGCGGACGAGGCCCGCGACGAGCGGGTTGTCGCGGCGCTTCGGGGTCGGGGCGGCGGTCACGGTGGCCGGCCGGCCGACGGCCGCCGGGTCCTCGCCGGCGGATGCGTCGGTGGACGGCTGCCCGCCCTCGCCGAGCTCGGGCCAGGCAAGGTCGCCGCGGGGGTCGGTGAGCTCGGTCGCTTCCTGCATCTCGGTGGCCTCGGGGGTTGATGGGACGGGGGTGGTGATGGAGCCGTCGGGATCCGCTTCATGCTCCGGCGTGGCCTGGGTCGATGACTTGGCGACCGCGCCGATCCGTGCGTCGGGAGTCCACGGGAGGCGGAAGCCGGTGCGCTGCTCGGTGGCCATGTCGGTGCGAATCCCTCTTCAGGGCCCGGCAACCGGCCGGGTTTCGGGCGTCACGGGGATGGTCACCCTCTGGGGTGCTCCGGTGCAGTCGGCTAGACGTACCGTCCCGCGACGCCGGAGGTACCAATGCCCCGCGCCGTCTCCGACGGTGACCCGGGGTAGGATCACGCCGTGACCGACTCCGCTTCCCACGTCCCGTCGCCCCGATCCGGGGCCGCTGCGGCCATGCCCGCCGACGCCTTCGACGGCCGGCCCGGCCTGCTCGATCGCCGTGGTCGTGCGCTTCGCGACCTGCGGATCTCGGTGACCGACCGGTGCAACTTCCGGTGCACGTACTGCATGCCGGCGGAGGTCTTCGGGCGCGACTTCGCATTCCTGCCGCACGCGGAGGTCCTGACGTACGAGGAGATCGAGCGCCTCGCCGGGATCGCGGTGGACCTCGGGGTGAGCAAGTTGCGGATCACGGGCGGCGAGCCCCTCGTCCGGAGGGCCCTTCCGGATCTCATCGCGATGCTGGCCGCATTGCGGACGCCGGAGGGCGATCCGGTCGACCTGACGCTCACGACGAACGGCTCCGCGCTCCGGGCCCTGGCCCGACCGCTCGCGGACGCCGGCCTGCAGCGGATCACCGTCTCGCTCGACTCCCTCGACGATGCGACGTTCCGGCGGATGAACGGGGTCGAGTTCCCGGTTGCGCGGGTGCTCGACGGCATCGCCGCAGCGCGCGAGGCCGGCCTCTCGCCGATCAAGGTGAACGTGGTCGTGAAGCGCGGCGAGAACGAGGCGAGCATCGTGCCGATGGCCCGCTGGGCCCGCGACGAGGGCCTCGTCCTCCGGTACATCGAGTACATGGACGTCGGGACCTCGAACGGCTGGCGGCTCGATGACGTCGTCCCGGCGGCCGAGATCGTCGCCGCCATCGACGCCGAGCTGCCGCTCGAGCCGGCGGCGCCGACGTACCGCGGCGAGGTCGCGAACCGTTGGCGATTCCGGGACGGCTCCGGCGAGATCGGGGTCATCGCGTCGGTCACCCAGCCGTTCTGCGGCGACTGCACCCGGGCCCGGCTCTCGGCCGAGGGCAAGCTCTACACGTGCCTCTTCAGCGCGGTCGGGACGGACCTCCGGGCACCGCTCCGCGAAGGTGCCGCCGACGGCGAGCTCCGGGCGATCCTCGAGCGGGTCTGGGGTGCCCGGACCGACCGGTACTCGGAGCTCCGAACCGAGGCAACCAGCCACCTGCCACGCGTGGAGATGTTCGCCCTCGGCGGCTGACCTGCCCCGCCGCGCCCCGCCAGACCCGGCGCGGTCGAGCGGCGGAGACGGCCAAATGGGCCCGTCCCCCAAGAACGGGCCCATTTGGGTGGAGGGAGGGGAGGATTGCGATGCTGGTTGGGGCCGACGGCCCGGTTTCGTATGGTCCAGATTGCGACGTCAGCGGGCCGCCGTCATGACGAGCCGTCATCCCAGCGCTCGGGCGCGGACTGCCGCCGGGCCGCCGTACCCGCGCGCACGCCGGCGAGCCGCCAGCGATCCACGAGCAACGCTGCGGCGAGGCCGATGAGCACGATCAGGCCGGTGAGGACGAACGGACCGGTGTCGATCCCGCTCGGCCCGGCGCGCGCCGGGAGGTCCGTCGGCGGAAGGGCGATCGCGACGACGAGCCCGATCGTCGGCGACCCCGTGGGCCGTGCCGAGCCAGGTTCGGTCACCGGAACCGCAGCCGGCCGCGGGACGACGCATGCTGGATAGGCGATGGTGTCGTTCATCAGCGTCACCGAGCCCGTCGTCGCCAGGGCCCGTCCGAGCAGGCTCACCCGGCTCCGTAGCGTGATGGAGGTCGCGGCAAGGATCGTGCCCGAGAACGACGAGTCCGCGCCGAGCGCCGCGGACCGGCCGACCTGCCAGACGACGTTGCAGGCCTGGGCACCGTTGATGAGGACCACCGCGCTGGAGGCCGCCGTGACGAGGTCAGCCGTGGCCTGGATGACCCAGGCGGCAGCCGGATCACCCTGCCCGTCGAGCGTCAGCGTCCCGCTCAGGTCAAGCGTGGCGCCTCCGGAGCTGTAGACGCCGGCGACGAGGGTCAGGCCGCCGACGGCGCCGCCCTCGAGGACCCAGTCCGCGGTTCGGCCGGCCGCGTCGGCATAGGCCGCGACGAGGTCGGCCTTCGCCAGCGCCGCGGCCGCATCACCGACGTGGATCGTTCCGCGAACGATCCCGGGCGGGAAGCCCGTCACGACCGCCGCCGGATGCACGCCAACGTCGCCGCTGACCACCGTCGAGCCGCTGTTCGCGATCGACGGCGAGCCAGCAAGCACCGCGAAGGTCGCGGCCGATCCCAGGAGGACGGGCGCTGTGTCAGCGGCGAATGCCGCCGACGCGCCCGCGTGCTGTCCGAACGCGAGGGCAAGGGCCACCGGGGCGGCGAGGAGGTACCGCGCCCGGTTTCGCTGGATCGTCATCGTGCTGCCTGCCACCGCCGTGGTCGCCGTCCCGGACGCCGAAGCGTCCGGCCTGATCAGGCGACCGAGGCGACACGTCCGGCCATCTGCGTCCGCCGTGCGGGTGACGCCGAGGTGGCGGCACGGGCGAGGAAGGCACGCCGAGTCTCCCGCTCCGAGGGGGCGGCGTCATGACGACCTGTCACGCACGCGCGGCGTCACGCATGCGCCTCCATGGCCGGACTCAGGCGGCGCCGGAACCCTCGGCGTTCTGGACCCCGCTCCAGCCCGCGTTCGAGAACGTCGGGATGAAGCGGTAGCCCTGGCCGGGCACCGTGGCGATGAACCGCGGATGCCGGTAGTCGTTCTGGAGCTTGATGCGGAGGCTTCGGATGTGGCGATCGACGATGTTGCTCTCGGCCACGAAGTCCGTGCCCCAGATGGCGTCGAGGATGTCCTCCCGCGAGACGACGCGGCCGCCGCGACTGGCGAGGAGGTAGAGGAGGCTCTGCTCGATCCCGCTCAGGTGGACGACCGATTCCCCGGCCCGGACCTGGCGGTTGACGATGTCGATCTCCATCTCGCCGAGGCGGATCGTCGGCACGATCGGGCGATCCGTGCCGGTGGCGCGGCGGCTGACGACCATGGACCGGGCCAGGAGCTCCTCAGGCGAGAACGGCATCGTCAGGATGTCGTCGACGCCCAGGTCGAATGCCCGGAGCTTCGTCTTGAGGTCGCCCCGTCGGGTCAGGCCGATGACGGGCGTCACGCTCCGGGTCAGGGTGTTCGAGACGCCGAGCCTGCCGAGCAGGGTGGTGCTGTCGTCATGATCCATGTCGACGACGGCGAGGTGCGGCCGATTCCCGGCGAGAATCGTCTCGGCCTCGGCGAGGTCCTTCGCCGCGCTGACCACGAACATGCCGTGGTTGAGCGTCAGCTCGATGAGGTCCACGACCACCGGGCGAACGTGGAGGACCAGCGCTCGACGGGCATCCTGACCGTGAAGTGCCTGGCTTTGGGTGTTCACCTGTCCCGACATGTCTGCGACCTCCGCGGGAGTGAGCTCCGCGCGTTCACGATTCTACGATGCCTTGTATCACGCGTGCGCATGACGGCCTGTCATGACACCACGGCGCGGCACGAGGACACTCAGGACCGGCACTCCGCGCGGCGACCGTTCAGATCGCTTCCCCGGATCTCCAATGCACGGGAGGCAACCAAATGGCCATCAATCAGGTCGACCGTACGGTCGTCACGACGGAGCCGGCGACGGCTGCGGCCCCGGAGACCGTCCGGACGGAGAGCCGTCACGTCACGACCAGCGGGCCCGGCGGCTCGGAGATGACCCGGCGCGTGCTCGTGCTCGTGTTCGGGCTCATCCAGGTCGTCATCGGGCTCCGCATCGTCCTGCTGCTGCTCGACGCCCGCGAGGCGAACGGCCTCGTGTCGGGCATCCTCAACCTCAGCCAGCTCTTCGTGGCCCCGTTCGAGGGCATCCTCCGGACCGACGCCCTCCAGGCGTCGGGTTCGATCCTCGACATCACGGCCATCGTCGCGTTCGTCGGGTGGACCGTCCTCGAGCTCATCATCCTGTGGGCCGTCGGGATCTTCCGGCGCGAGCCGGCATGACGCCGCCGACCGCAACCAGGAGATGGGTCACGGCCGTCAGGCCGATCGCTTCGGCGACGCTGCGGAGCGTGACCCTGATCGCGATCGCCGCAGCCCTGATCCTCGGCCTGCTGCCGATGGCGTTCGCGGCGGCCGGGCCGCTCGCCCCAATTTCGGTCTGATCAACCTGCACGGCCGGCGGCCGGCCGCGGCCGGCGAAGAAGCGAAGGAGTAGGGAATGGGAATCATCGCCTGGATCGTCGTCGGCGCCATTGCCGGCTTCATCGCCAACCAGCTCATGGGCTCCAAGGACGGCCTCGTGATGATGGTCATCCTGGGCATCGTCGGCGGGCTCATCGGCGGCTTCGTCGCCACGAGCGTGCTGAACATGGGCACGGTCGACGGGATCAACCTCGAGAGCATCTTCATCGCGACGCTCGGCGCCATCGCGGTCGTCTTTGTCGCGCGCGCGCTCAATCGTTCCGGCGGACTCAGTGGGGGCCCTCGCTGAGGCAGTCGCCGGCGAGCGCCGAAGGCTCGGGCGAGGACGGTTATCCACCGCCGGTCCACAGCTGTCGAAAAGTCGTGGACGTGGCGCTGTAACGCCGCTGCAACTTCGTGGATAACCGCGTTGCCCGTCCCGTAACGCCGCGACTACAGTTCGTCTTGCCCGAAGGGGCCGTCAGGGGACGAGGAACCGAGATCACATCAAGGGACCCTGTTCCGGACCGGTCGCTTCGGGCGCTTCGTTACCCGGCCGCGATGCGCTTCACGGCGGATCCCCGGGTTGGTCGCCCGGCGGGACGTGACCGGCATCCCGGTGTCGGTACTTCCGTCGGGCGGCAGAAGCCGCGGGCCCCGGCCGTCGACCCCCTGGACGCACTACTGGAGGCCCGCATGAGCGCGGACGAGCCGGGGATCGATCCGACTGCCCGCATCCCTCCCCGCGACCAGCCGGCCCGCCTCGACGCCCTCGAGGCCGCGGTCCGGGCACGGTCGCCGCTCGTGCCGGAGCTCGGGCTCGTGCTCGGCTCGGGGCTCGGCGGGCTCGCCGACGACCTCGAGGACCCCGTCGCGATCCCCTTCGCGGACCTCCCGGGCTGGCCGGCCGCGACCGCCCCGGGCCACGTCGGGCGGCTCCTCCTCGGACGCCTGGCCGGCCGGCCGGTCGTCATGCTCCAGGGCCGGTTCCATCTCTACGAAGGCAACGACCCGGGCCTCGTGGTCCAGCCGATCCTCCTCTTCGGGCGCCTCGGGGCACGGGCGGTCTTCCTCACGAACGCGTCCGGGGGGCTCGACCCGTCGTTCGGCCCGGGGACGCTCATGGCCATCACCGACCACGTCAACCTCACCGGGCGGAACGCGCTCATCGGCCCGAACGCCGATTCGATCGGACCGCGCTTCCCGGACCTGACCGAGGCGTGGAGCCCGCGCCTCCGCGAACGCCTCCGGGCGGCCGCCCGGGCCGAGGGCGTGCAGCTCGTGGAGGGGGTCTACGTCGGGCTCATGGGGCCGAACTACGAGACCCCGGCCGAGGTCCGGATGCTCGCCGGCCTGGGGTTCCACGCCGTCGGGATGTCGACGGTGCTCGAGGCGATCGCCGCCCGCTGGGCAGGCCTCGAGGTCGTCGGGGTCTCCCTCGTCACGAACGCCGGGGCCGGCTACAGCGGTGAGCCGCTCAGCCACGAAGAGGTGCTGGCTGCCGGCGCCGAGGCCGGGCCGCGCCTCGCCCGGGTCATCCGCCGGTTCGTCGCCGACCTCGCCTGATCGGGGCCTGTCGCGGCGCGGGCGGGCGCCGGCGGCGGCCTCCCCCGCGTCGTACGGTCCGCTACGCGTCGAGCCGACGGCGCGGCGCCTCGGCCGTTTCGCGGTCCTCGACCGGATCGAGGCCGGGGGACGCGCAGACGTAGTAGCGGAGCGGCGTCCGGCCGGTGTTCTCGACGCGGTGCGGCCGGCCTTCCTCGACCCGGATGCCCTTGAGCGGCTCGAGGGTCTCGGTCTCCTCGGCGACGGTCACGACGCCGCGGCCCTCGAAGACGACGATCGCGTGCTCGGCGCCGGGATGGCGGTGCCACGCATCCGCGGCCCCGGGTGCCATTTCGATCTCGGTGACCGTGAACGCGGCCGAGCCGAAGTCACCGGGCCCGACGATCCGCCGCCGGCGGATCCCGGCGCGCTCCTCGACGAGGGCCTCGCCACCCCGCCGGACCGGCTCGTCGTCCGATTCCCAGCGGCGGAGCATCGTCCCGATGCGCCGCGGGTCCGGGTCCGTCGAGGCGAGGAGCGCAAGGGCGTCGACGGTCCCCTCGTTCCGGATCAGGTGGTGCTCCGCCGGCGCCTCGTAGAGCACGTCGCCGGCCCGGACCACGGCCCGCCGCTCCAGCTCCTCGCCGTGCTCGAAGACGAGCTCGCCGGCGGCGACGTAGACGATCGTCTCGACCCCGTGGCGGTGCGGCCCGATCTCCACGCCCGGCGCGATCCGGTCGAACTGGAGCCGGATCCTCACGACTGGACCGGCAGCTCGCGTCCTGCTGCCCGGGCCGCCTTGGCCTTCTCGGCCCAGGCCTCGAGCACGCGATCCTTGTGCGGCCGGATGGGGCAGTGGCCGTCCCGGTTGCCCATCTCGTCGCAGTACCCGAGCGGCACGCACTTCGGGGCAAGGAACGAGCCCAGGAACGGGCTGACGCTGAAGATCTCGTGGCGGATCAGCTGGAAGAGACGCCGGATCTCCCACTGGGCCATCGTGCAGAGCCGGAGGCCCGACATGTGGATGAGGGCGCGGAGGTTCGTCGTCATCACGAGGTTCGTCCGGGTCCCGTTCGGGAAGACGAACCGGGCATCCTCACCCGGGATCCCGGCGGCGACGAGCTCGCCGTACAGGGCCATCGAGCCCTCGACCTGGTCCTCGTAGCGCTCGCGGAGCTCGGGGTCCGCGTCGGCGATCGTCTGGGGCAGCATCGTGGCCGCGTTCTTGTACGTCACGTAGCGCTGGCTCTGCTGGTCGAACGCGACCCCGGCCCGATGCCGGACGAGCTGGTGGGACAGGGTCCGGGAGACGCCGGTGATCCCGAACGTGAAGACGACGTGCTCGATCGTCGATCCGTGCCCGGACTCGATGACCCCGCTGATGAGGCGCTGCATCTTCGCGACGTCGATCTCCCCGGCCGTCGCCTTGCGGAAGATCTCCTCCGGCGGCAGCTCCGAGTAGCACGTCCGGCAGGCGGTGTAGATGAGCGGGACGTAGTTCTGCTCGACGATCTCGCGGGACGGGAAGAGCAGCGTCGCCTTCATGCCGAGATCGACCCGACCCGGGTTCCTCGGGATGCCCGACTTCTCGCGCTGGGACGCCTCGACCGTCATCGTCGGAGTCTAGTCGGTTGGGCCCCCGACCGCCGATCGCCGCCCGGCTTTGGATCGCGCCGGGACCCAGCGGTTGGCCAGGCCGGCCAACCGCTCGTAGCGCTTGGCCGGCTCAGCCGGCCAAGCGCTCCGCGTCGTGGAACCAGTACCAGTAGAGCCAGGTCGCGACGCTGTAGAGGACGATGATCGTGATGAAGTTCACGGTGTAGCCGGCATCGAACCCGAGCGTCGCGTGGACGATCGAGTAGTACGCGCCCGAGATGACCCATCCGATCGACCACATCAAAGACATCGCGGCGGCGAGCGTCGCCCGCTCCGGCTGGCTCACCCGGTCCATGGCGAAGGCCGTGAAGATCGGGTTGCCGGCGTTCATCAGCGAGTTCCGGACCGCCATGGCCGCGATGACCGTCCAGAGGACCGGGCTGAACCCGAGGACGATGAGGAACGGGATGCTCACGCCCTGGACGAGGACGACCGAGTTCACTCGCCCGAATCGCCGCGCGAGGGTCGGCTGGTAGAGGACCGCGAGCATCGTCCCGAGGCTCGTGACGGCGAACACGCCGTTGAGCGACGCGAGGTCGAGCCCGAACTTGACCTGCACGAAGAGGTTGAGGAACGGGATGATCTGGCCCGCTCCGATCGGGATCAGGAGGCCCGGAAGGAGGAGCCGGAAGAACGTCCGCCGGTCGCGGATGGTGAGGCCCAGCCGGCTCAGTGACATGCCGCGGCGCCGGAGCGACGGGAAGGCCGCCGGCTCGCCGACCGCCAGGAGCTGTCGCCGCCGCAGCACGGACGGCCGGTCGTCGCTGAGCCGGAGCATGACCAGCAGACCTGCCGCGAGGAGCGCGGCCATGAACACGAGGATGATCCGGTAGGTGTCGGGGCTGTCCGGCACGAACCCGAGGCCGTCGGAGATCGCCCGGGCCACGACGCCGCCGAGGCCCGCCGCGATGACATTCGTGGCCATCCCGACGGCGGACTGGAGGGCGAAGAGCTCGTTCCGGTGGCTCGGGTCGGAGTGCTCCGACATGTACGGGACCGCGACGACCTGGACCGCCTGGTTGCCGGCCCCGTAGAGGGCGGCGAGGATGAGGATCGCGGTCGGGTCGGCGGTCGTGACCATCCCGACGACGGCCAGGATCCCGGCCGCCGCGCCGGCGACCATCACGAGCCGGCGACCGATCCGATCGCTCCAGGACGAGGCCGGGAAGGCCGCGAGGGCCGAGGCGATGGAGCCCGCGGTCGCGGTGACGCCGATCCGCGACTCGCTGAACCCGAGCGCCGAAAGGTAGAGGTTGAAGTCGATCCACCAGAGGCTCGTGGCCGCGCCGCCGACGAGCGTGACGAGGAGGAAACGCCGGGCGTCCGGCTCGAAGCCGCGGTAGCGACCGGTCCACGCCCCGAGCCGGCCGCCGGGCCCACCGGTCACGGGCGCGCGACGTCCTCGAGCAGGTCGCGCAGGTCGTCGAGGTACCCAGACCAGTAGGCCTCGTGGTCGTCGCGGATCGTCGCGTCGGCGCCGGCCTCGAGCCAGCCGTCGTGGATGAGCTCGATCTCGACGCCGCCGCCGTCGAGGGGCCGGATCGACCAGGTCACGAGCGTCTCCTGGCGAGGCTCCGAGTCGAGCCACGCCCAGCGATGGGCGAACCGCTCGCCGGGGACGAGCTCGACGATCTCGCCGTGGACGGCACTTCCCTCGCCGAAGTCGAGGACGTACGGCTCGCCGACCGCACCGATCGGGCTCGCCGCGGTGAGCCACTCGGCGACGTGCTCGGGCTCGGTGAGGTAGGCCCACGCCAGATCGAGACCGACCGGGACGCGGATCGCGAGGCGGATCGGCGTCGGCTGCTCGAGATCCATCTGGAGCCTCCCGGGACGCGCGAACGGGGCAGTGGCACGCCGGCGGGTCGCGGGCCGGAGATGCCCGGGTCAGTAGTAGTCGGAGCAGGACAAGAAGTAGCCGCAGCGGCAGACGAGCTTGCACTTCCGCTCGTCCATCGGGGCGCCGCAGTTGGCGCAGGTGAGGATGACGGCCGACGGGTCGTGGACCGCGGCGAGGCTGGCGCCCTCGTTGCCGTGCGGCGATCCGTCCGGATCGTCCAGGTCGAGGATCGGCCCGCGGCGGGCGACCACGGCGGCGGGCGACGATGTCGGCGTCGGCGTCATCGGGCCCATCGTAGCCCGCTCAGCCCGCGGTGTGGGCGTGCGTGCCGAGGTCGGCGACCGGGACGTCGAGGGCGTAGGCGACGGCCTCGTCGAGGGTCATCGCGGCGCCCTCGGCCTGGTGCCGCTCGAGCTCCTCCGGAGAGAGCCGGTGTGCGACGTGAGGCCGGACTCCGTGCTCGAACTGCCCGTCGATGAAGCCGGCAAGGGTGGCACCGGTCGCGGCCGTGAGCCGCTGCCCCGCGCCGTGGATCCGGGCCGCGCGGACGAGGTCGCCGTCGATGACCGCCTGCGACGCGAGGTCGCCGAGGACGAGGGCGATCCCGGCCGCGTCGCTCGCATCGTGGAAGGCGCGGAGTGCATCCCGAAGGATCGGCCGCGCCTCGTCGGCGCGCTCGCGGCGGAGGAGCGCCCCGCCGAGCATGTGCAGCGACCACGCCGCCATCGTCACGTCGCCGACCTGGCGGAAGCGCTCGAGGGCTTCGCGGAAGCGGGCCTCGCCCGCGTCGCCGAGCTCCAGGAAGTACTCGCGGTTGCCGATGCCCCAGAGGACGTTCGCCTGGCCTCGCAGGTCGCCGATCTCGCGGTAGAGCGCGAGGGCCTCGTCCTGCGCCCGGACGCCCTCGCCGTCGGGGTCGAACGTCAGCGGGTCGCCCCGCGGATCCGGGTTGACCGAGAACGCGAACGCGTAGTTGTAGAGCGCGTTGGCGATCTCCGCCTTGTCGCCGATCGAGCGCCAGATCTCGACCGCCTCGGCGTAGGGCACCTTCATCGCGACGATGTCGGCCTGCCACCAGAGGACGCCGCCGAGCGCCTCCATCAGCCGGGCCCGAAGAACCGGCACGGACCGGGACCAGGGTGCGGCCGCCATCGCCTCGAGCCGCCGCCGAGCCTCGTTCAGGTGGCCGCGCTTCTGCCAGAACCGCCACATCGCGAAGGCAAGGCGGATCGCGACGTCGCCGTCCTCTGCTGCGACGGCCCGGTCCAGGACGGCGCGGATGTTGTCGTGCTCGCGCTCGAGCCGCTCCAGCAGCTCGCGCTGCTCGCTCCCCGCCAGCCGCGGCGCGAGCGATTCCGCGAGGTCGAGGTACCAGCGGCTGTGGCGATCCCGGATCGCAGCGGCATCCGGGCGGCCGTCGAGCATCTCCGCCGCGAACTCGCGGATCGTGTCGAGCATCCGGAAGCGCGGCTCCGTGCCGTCGAGCGATCGGATGAGGCTCTGGTCGGCGAGCGCGACGAGTCCGTCGAGGATGTCCCCGCCGACCTCGGCAGCCGGCCCGCCGACGGCCTCGGCGGCCTCGAGGTCGAAGCCGCCGGCGAAGACGGAGAGGCGGTCGAGCAGCCGCCGGAGCGGCTCGTCGAGGATCTCGTAGCTCCAGGCGATCGCGCCGCGGAGCGTCTGCTGGCGAGCCGGCAGGTCGCGCGCACCGGCGGCGAGGAGATCGAGCTGGTGCTCGAGGCGGGCGAGGATGGCGTCCGGGCTCAGGAGCCGGACGCGCGCCGCGGCGAGCTCGATGGCGAGGGGCATGCCGTGGAGCCGTGAGCAGATCGCCGCGACCGCCGGCGCGTTCTCGTTCGTGACCTCGAAACCTGGGCGGACCGCGACCGCGCGGGCGATGAACAGCCGGACCGCCTCGTACGTCGAGAGCTGCTCGGGATCCACCCTCCCGCCGCCGCCGAGCAGGGCCCGCTCGTACCCGCCGAGGAGGCGCGGGTCGGGCGGCACCGGCAGTCCCGGAACCGGGAACTCCTGCTCGCCTGACACGCGGAGCGGCGCCCGCGACGTCGCGATGACCTTGAGGCCCGGCACCGCCCGAAGGATGTCGGCGACGAGCGGACCCGCATCCACGACCTGCTCGAAGTTGTCGAGGACGAGCAGGACGCGCTTGCCCGTCAGCCACTCGACGAGGACGTCCCGACCGGAGCGCCCGCCCGTCTCGGCGATGCCGATCTCCCCGGCGATCCGGGACGCCACGAGGACCGGGTCGCGCACCGTCTCGAGCGGGACGAAGAAGACCCCATCCGGGAACTCGTCGACCCCGGCTGCGGCGACCTGGAGCGAGAGCCGGGTCTTCCCGGTGCCGCCGGGCCCGGTGAATGTCACGAGCCGGTTCGCCGAAAGGAGCCGACAGGCGTCCGCGAGCTCGGTCTCGCGGCCGACGAACGAGGTCAGCTGGGTCGGGAGGTTGTTCGGCCGGGCGTCCAGGGTGGCCAGCGGCGGGAAGGTCGCGTCGAGGTCCGGACCGGTCAGCTGGTAGAGGTGCTCCGGCTCGCGGAGGTCCTTCAGGCGATGGGCGCCGAGGTCGAGGAGGCCGGCCCCCGGCGGCAGGTCGCTGCCGGCGAGCGCCCGGATCGCCTCGGAGACCAGGACCTGGCCGCCGTGCGCCACGGCGGCGATCCGCGCGGCGCGGTTGATCGCGAGCCCGACGAAGCTGTCGCCGACCACCGCGGCCTCGCCGGCGTGGACGCCCATCCGGACCCGGACCGCGGCGCCGTCCGGCCACGGCTCCACGGCGACGGCGCGCTGGGCCGCCATCGCCGCGGCGAGTGCGTCCGACGCGGCCGTGAAGACCACGAAGAACGAGTCGCCCTCGGTGCCCTGCTCCCGGCCGCCGTGGGCGGCGAATGCGGCCCGCAGGAGCTCGCGATGTCGCTCACGGAGCGCGCCGTACGTCGCCGTGCCGAGGTCCTGCTCGAGCCGGGTCGATCCCTCGATGTCGGAGAAGAGGAACGCGAGGGTGCCGGGGAGGACGGGCATCTCGGCGCCCGACCGGGGATCGGTCATCGTCGGTGGGTCTGTCGGTGGGTGGGGTGCACGCCGTCCCGGGTCAGTGGCGGATCGCCTCGGTCGCCTCGCGCAACCGCGTCGCGACGCCCCGAAGGATCGCGAGGGTGAGGGCGGGGTTCTCGAGGAGCACGCGCTCGAAGTCCCACGACGCGAGAGCAAGGCAGCTCGTCGCCGTCTCGGCCGCGACCATCGCGTTCCGCGGCTTGCCGTCGAGGACGGACAGCTCGCCGAAGAACTCGCCGGGCCCGAGCGACGCGAGGATGGTCCCGTCACGGACGACGCGGACGCTGCCCGAGACGACGACGAAGAAGCCCGTCCCGATCTCACCCTGGCGGGCGATCACGTGCCCGGCCGGGAAGTCGACCTCGGTCGCGCGTCCGGCGAGGGCCGTCACACCGGCCTCGCCGACGCCCTTGAAGAGCGGGCACGCGGCGAGCAGCTCGGCTCGACCCTGGGGGGACAGCGGCATCGGGCACCTCGGAACGCTCAGGTGGATCGCCCCGATGCTGCGCGTCCGCCGATCGGGCGTCAAGATCGCGCCCCGCGATCGGCGGATCCGGCGCACGTCGAGGGCTCGCGGCCGGGGTCGTGCCCGGCGCGCAGCGCCGAGGGTCGCTGTCTGGCAGGCATCGATTCCTGCATGGCCGCGGTCCGGCTGGCGCGCGCGGCCCCCACGACGAACGGTTCGTAGACTGGCAGTCACCAGATCGTGCGCGACGCGCTTGAGCACCGCGGCTGCGTTGGGCGCGACGCAGGATTCGGCGACTCGCAGACACCGAGGACGCGAGCGGTGCCTCCGCCAGCGTGCGGCCAAGCGCGAATCGGTGACTGCCGGACATCGCGAGCGGTCTCCGCGAAACCTGTGAGCGCCGGCCGCGGCGGGGATCGTGGCTGCCGCAGCGCGGCCCAAACCCCGGACGGGCTGATTCCGGGACGCCGGACGGTGCACAATCTCGCTCGGCCCCGACTTCCGGGCGGATGGAGGTAGCCCCACGATGGCCACGCGCGACGAGATCGCCGACGCGATCAGCGGCATGGCGCTCTTCGCCGACCTGAACCGGCCCCAGCTGATGGGCGTCGCGAGCCGGTTCGAGGAGGCGTTCTTCCCGGACGGTGCGCGCGTCCTCCGCCAGGGAATCTCCGGCTCGGCCTTCTACATCATCCTGGACGGCGAGGCGGCGGTCGTCGTCGACGGCACCGAACGGGTGACCCTTGGCCGAGGCGACTTCTTCGGCGAGATCTCGATCCTCCTCGGCGAGCCGCCGATCGCCGACATCGTCGCCCGGCGGCCGCTCCGCTGCATCGTCCTGCCGGGCGCCGACATCGAGCCCTTCCTCGTCGCCCACCCGCGGGTCATGTTCCGGATGCTCCAGGCGATGTCGCGCCGGCTCCGGAACGCGAGCCAGCCCCGGAGCTGAGTGGCGAGATGACGGACCCGGACCGGCCGTTCCCGCCGGGCGAGTACCCGGTCGTCGTCGTCGGCTCCGGACCGGGCGGCCTCCAGGCCAGCTACTTCCTCGGCCGTCGCGGGATCGCCCATGCCGTGATCTCCGCAGACCCGGGGCCGGGCGGCATGTTCCGGCGCTGGCCGTTCTTCCAGCGCCTCCTGTCATGGACGAAGCCGTACGCGCCGGCCGACCGCCAAAGCCGCGCCTTCGAGCGGTGGGACTGGAACTCGCTCATCGCCGACGAGCCCGAGCTCCGCGGCCTCCAGGCCGAGTTCATGGACGGCTCGTCCGACTTCCCGTCCCGGCCCGAGATGGAGGCGAACCTCACCGCGTTCGCCGATCGCGCCGGGATCGCCGTCCGCTACGGCTGCATCTGGGAATCGACGCGACGCGAGGACGGCCCCGACGGTCCGACGTTCGTCGTCGTCACGAGCGACGGCGAGTACCGCTGCCGCCACCTCGTCCTGGCGGTCGGCGTGGCCGAGCCGTACAGCCCCGCCACGCCCGGCATCGAGCTGTCGGTCCACTACGCCGACACGCGGGCCGCCGAGACATATGCCGGGAAGCGCCTCTTCATCATCGGCAAGCAGAACTCGGGCTTCGAGCTCGCGTCGGGCCTCCTCCAGTGGGCGAGCCGGATCGCGCTCTCGTCCCCGTCGCCGGCGAAGACGTCGATCGAGACCCGCTCGCTCGTCGGGGTCCGGGCCCGCTATGTCCAGCCGTTCGAGGACTCGGCCCTCGGCGGCGGCGTCGACATCCTGGCCGCCTCGATCGAGGGCATCGTCAAGGTCCCGGGCGGGCTCCGGGTCGACCTGAAGCGGAGCGACAACGGGATGCCGGTCAGCGTGGAGGCGGACGAGGTCATCGCGGCGACCGGCTTCACCTGTCCGCTCCTGGATCTCCCGGCCCTCGGGGTGGCGACGTTCGGCCAGGCCCGGTTGCCGGCCCAGACGCCGTTCTGGGAATCGGCGACGGTGCCCGGGATCCACTTCGCCGGCACGATCACGTCGGGCGCGGCGGGCCTGAAGAAGCACGGCATCCCGAGCTATTCGGGCGCCGTCCAGGGCCACCGCTACAACGCCCGGATCCTCGTCGATCGGCTCGCCGAGACGGCGTTCGGGATGACCCGCACCGATCCCGAGATCGCCCTCGCCGACCTCCGCGACTACCTGCTCGCCGAGGCGACCCACGGACCCGAGCTGTGGCATCAGAAGGCGTACCTCGCCCGCGTCGTCACCGTCTCGCCCGACGACGGGATCCGCGATCGCGGGATCCTGCCGATCGCGCATGTCCTCGATTCGGAAGGTCCGGACGCGATCGCGATGACGGTCGAGGCCGACGGCCAGGGCGCCATCTACCCGGTCGTCTACCTCCGCCGGGACGGCAAGACCGAGGAGCACACCCTCGAG
>DASUMJ010000203.1:0-9243 GCA_036277775.1 Candidatus Limnocylindrales bacterium | reverse complement strand
TCGATCCCGAGCTCGAGCGAGCTCGTCGCCACGAGCGCCGGGACGCGGCCGGCCTTCAGCGCCTCCTCGATCTCGAGGCGCTGCTCGCGCGCGATGCTCCCGTGGTGCGCCCGGACGAGATCCTCGCCGGCGAGGTCGTTGAGGCGGTGGGCGAGCCGCTCGGCGAGGCGCCGGCTGTTCGTGAAGACGATCGTGCTCTTGTGGCTCCGGATCAGCTCGAGGATCCGCGGGTGGATCGCGGGCCAGATGCTCGTCCGCATGTCGTCGCGCCAGGCCGGGCCGCCGGGTTGCTCCTCGAGCGGCAGGACCTCGCCAAGCCGGCTCATGTCCTCGACCGGGACGACGACCTCGAGGTCGAGGGCCTTGCGCGTCCCGGCATCGACGATCGAGACGTCGCGACCGGCCCCGATCCCGCCGAGGAACCGCGCGATCGTGTCGAGCGGTCGCTGCGTGGCCGAGAGCCCGACCCGCTGGAGCGGTGGTGCGGTCGCCGGGCGGAGCCGCTCGAGCCGCTCGATCGACAGGGCGAGGTGGGCGCCACGCTTCGTGCCCGCGACGGCGTGGACCTCGTCGAGGATCACCGTCTCGACGCCGCGGAGCATCTCCCGCGCACCCGAGGTCAAGAGGAGGTAGAGGCTCTCGGGCGTCGTGACGAGGATGTCGGGCGGCGTCTTCGTGAGGGCCCGGCGTGCCTCCTGGGGCGTGTCGCCGGTCCGCGACGCGATGGAGATCCGGGGTGGCTCCTCGCCGAGCTGCTGCGCCGCGAGGGAGATGCCGTGGAGCGGCGCCCGGAGGTTGCGCTCGACGTCGTAGGTCAGGGCCTTCAGGGGCGAGACGTAGAGGACCCGGACGGTTCCGGGGTTGCCGCGACTCGGCGGCGGGCTCGGGTCGCGGGCCAGCCGGTCGAGGCACCAGAGGAACGCGGCGAGGGTCTTGCCGGAGCCGGTGGGGGCATGGATGAGCGTGTGGCGGCCCGCCGCGATCGACGCCCAGCCGCCGGCCTGGGCCGGCGTCGGCGCCTCGAACGCGCTCTCGAACCACGCGCGCACCGGGGCGGAGAACGGCGCGAGCGGATCGGCGGCCGGCACGGGCGCGGGCGCGGACCTCACGGGCCGTGCAGTGTAGCGCGCGGCGGCCAAACCGACCAGATGTTCGATACGGAGCCGGCGCCAGAACCTCGGGGGCCGCGAGGCGGTCGGGACTTCCGGCCCATCCTGACCGTGCCATTCCTCCCGGACCGCACGGCCGCTCGGTCCCGGCGGAGGGTCCATCGGACAGTGCCGGCCCGATTGACAGGTGCGCCATCGTGTCACCAGACGACCGGCACCCAACGTCCCCACAGCCGTCCCGGCCGGTCGGCGGCACAAGCGAAGGGAAGCGGAGAATGTCACTCAGGAAGTGGGCCACGCCCCTGGCCCTCCTGGCGGCTGCGCTGGTCCTCTGGATGGAGGTCCCGATCACCGAGATTCGCCCCGAGACGGTCGGTGGCGATGCTCTTCGGTCGATCGTGACCGTCGCGTTCTGGATCCTCGCGGTCATCGTCGTCGCGCTCCTGTTCACGGACCGCCACGCCCCCGACGCCAAGGTCGTCGAGGTCGAGGGCCCGGCATTCACCCGGTTCCTGTTCGGCAACACCCGGGCCGGCCTCTTCTGGCTCCCGATCCGGATCTTCCTCGGCTTCTCTTGGCTCGAGTCGGGCCTCGGCAAGGCCTTGAACCCGGACAATGCCTGGCTCGGCGGCGGTGCCGCCCTCCGCGGCTACTGGGAGCGCGCGGCATCCATCCCGGAGGAGGGTCGTCCCCCCATCTCGTTCGAGTGGTACCGCGACTTCATCAACTTCCTGCTCAACGGCAACCACGAGACGTGGTTCTCCTGGCTGATCGTGTTCGGCGAGATCGCCGTCGGAATCGGACTGCTCGTCGGCCTCCTCACCGGCATCGCGGCCTTCTTCGGGGCCCTGATGAACATGTCCTTCCTGCTCGCGGGATCAGCGTCCACGAACCCGGTGATGTTCACCTTCGCGATCGGGCTGATCCTCGCCTGGAAGGTCGCCGGCTACTACGGCCTCGACCGCTACGTCCTCCCGATGCTCGGGACCCCATGGCGCTCGCCGGTGGCGGCGCGCCCAGCCTCGGCGACGGGGGTGTCGTCAAGCTGACCACACGCGGGCTCGCGGCGGGATCCCCCACCCTCCCCCCGACGCGAGCCCACCGCTCCCGACCGAAGACCCGGGTCCTGCCCGGGTCTTCGGCTTGCCGGGCTCAGGCCCGGCTGCCCGGTGTTCCTGCCGCTCCGCGACGAGACGGCGTCAGGCGCCACCCCGCCGAGCGACGAGCGCGAGCGGATCCGCGGCACCCACCGCACCCGCGGCCCGCTCGACGGTGAAGCCGGCCCCCTCGAGGAGCCGGCGCGCGATTCCGGCTCGGGTCGCGCGCGGCAGCGGCTCGACGACGTCGCGCTCGGCGACGGTGACGACGCTCTCCCATCGATCGCCGGCCTGAGCTGCCGCGACGTGCCGGCGAACGAGCTCCGTGGCCAGGCCGCGTCCGCGATGGGCCGGCGCGACACCGACGGCGAGGAGCAGCCTCGTCGCCTCCGGCGCGGCCGAGACGACGGCCCCGACGATCGACTGCCCCGCGGTCGCGGCGGTCACCCGGACCCCGTGCCGGCTCCGCAGCCCCGCGAGAACGAGGCGGTGGGCGGACCCGGAGTCGCCCGGGGCGAGCACCCGGTCCCCGAGCATCAGCCGCTCCCATGTCGCGGCATCGATCGCGTCGTGGATCACCGGCGTCGCGGCCGTGCCCGGCGCAGCGTCCGCGGCCGCCGGAGCGGTCGCCTCGGCCGCCCGGGTCGCCGGCACCTCGAGGTCGTCGAGCGCCCGCCACCAGCCCAGGTCGCCGGCGGCACGGACGAGGACCGGCACGACGAGCTCCCGCAGGATGCCGGCGGTCTCGATCGCGCGTCGCTCGGCGAGCTCCTGGGCGGGATCGCTCCGGAGCCCGGCGTTCGGGGCATCGTCCAGCCACTCCGGCAGGGGCGCCTGGCCGAACCGCTCCGCCTCGGCCGTCCACCGTTCCCGCCAGGCCGCGGGCACGTCGCGCGGCGGCTCGAGGTGCGAGGCCGCGAGCCACACGAGCGACCAGCTCCGCGGCACGACCCGGTACGCGTCGTAGCCGCCGCCACCGGTCGCGAGCCAGCGGCCGCCCGCCCAGCGGTGGGCGATCGCGTCGACGAGGCGGGCGGCCGCGCCCATCGCAGTCGTCGTGACGCGGAGATTGGCAAGGGGATCCCAGGCATGCGCGTCGGCCCCGTGCTGCGAGACGACGACATCGGGCCGGAAGGCCGCGGCCGCCTCCGGCAGGACCGCACGCAGGGCGGCCAGCCAGCCCCGCTCACCCGTCCCGGGGTCGAGCGGCAGGTTCAGCACCGTGCCGGCGGCCGCGCCGTCGCCGAGCTCGTGCACGAAGCCCGTTCCCGGGAAGAGCGTCCGGCCCGACTGGTGGATCGAGAACGTCAGGACGCCGGGGTCGTCGCCGTGGATCGCCTGGACGCCGTCGCCGTGGTGGACGTCGAGGTCCACGTACAGGACCCGGAGCCCGTCGCGCCGTGCCCGTGCGATCGCGAGCGCCGGGTCGTCGTAGACGCAGAACCCGGACGCGCGGTCGCGGAGCGCGTGGTGCAGCCCGCCGCCGGGATGGAACGCGTGCTCGGCCTCGCCACCGAGGATCGCGGCCATCGCCCGGAGCGAGCCGCCGGCGACGGCCGCCGAGGCCTCGTGCATCCCGGCGAAGGCCGGGGTGTCGCCCGGCCCGATGCCGGCCTCCCAGCCGCCGTACGGCGTCTCCGAGCAGCGCCGGACCACGTCGAGGTAGGCACCCGAGTGGACCCATCGGAGCTCGTCGTCGCTCGCCGGCTCCGGGGCGAGCTCGCGGATCGGTCCGCCGCCGGCGGCCTCCGTCACGGCCCGGATGAGATCGATGCCGGGGCCGAACCGGCGCGGCGTGAGCGGATGCGACGGCCCGAGGTCGTAGCGCGCGGACCAGGGGCCGTACACGAGGAGCGGGTGCACGCCCGGACGATACCGGTCGAGTACCATCCTCGGCGTGGGAGACACGCTCGTCGTCTTGCTCATCGTCCTCGTCATCGTGTTGATCTGGCGCGGTCCCAAGACGCTGCCGCAGATCGGTCAGCTGCTCGGCCGCGGCGTCCGGGCGGCCCGCGAGGAGGCGAAGTCGATCCGCGGCGCCGACGACTCGGACTCCGACAAGCCGTCCGCCCAGTGACCCGAGGGGCCGGCGCGGCCGGCCCGACCCCCGCCCGACCGCCCGCCGTCGACGTCGCCGCGGCGATCCTCGTCTTCGGCGGCCTGTTCGGGCTCACCCAGCTCGTCGTCGGCGACTTCGTGATCACGGGCAGCCTCCCGGCGAAGGAACCGATCGTCGGCGTGGCGCTCATCCTCTATGCAGCGTCCGCCGTCCTCGGCCTGGCCGTGCGGATCGGGCGGTTCTGGCTGCCGGCCCTGAACCTCGCGGGCATCTTCGCCGTTCTCTACCTGCTCGCGATGGGCCGCCTCCTCCACGTCGGGCTGGGCCTCGCGTACGCGGCGGCGTTCGCGATCCTCCTCGCCCACCACCGATGGTTCGCCGAGGTCAGGCGAGCCGGAGGACGTCCCGCAGCCTGAGGCCGGAATCACCGAACGGCAGCGGATCGTCCGCACCGAGCGACATGGCCGGGTACGGCGCGCCGGCGACGGCCCCCGCGACCGCGACCGGCAGGCCCAGCCCGTGGGCGAACATCTCGACGCCGGCGTGCCGCTCGGGGACGAGCGCCGTGACGACGACGCCGGCGAGCCGTCCGCCAGCAGCCGCAACCGCGGCCCGGATGGCATCCGTGGTGACGCCGGTCGGATCGGCCGGGTCCACCACGACGACGTCGCGGCTCCCGAGGAGCCATCCGGCTGCCCGCCGACCCGGGATCCCGCCCGCCCACGGGGCGTCCACCCGGGCGAGGCCCGGCGAGCGGCGCTCGATGACGGGGCCTCCGGGCATGGTGCCCGCGGCGAATGCCGCCCGGACGGCGTCGGCGGACGCGAGGCCATCGAGCTGCTGGAGCGTGACGATCGTCGGCTGCCACAGCTCCATCCGGCCCGCCGCCGCCGCCTCGAGCGCTCGTGCTGGCGACATCCAGACGACCTCGGCGACCTCGTCGGACCCGCCGCCGACCTCGGTGCCGCTCGGCACGAACGCCGCGAAGAACCGGACGTCGAAGCGGCGGGCGAGCGAGATCGGGGTCACCCAGCGGGTCATCGCGATGAGATCCGCCGCGCGGACGACGATCCCGGTCTCCTCGACCGTCTCGCGGACGGCGGCGACGTGGTGGGCGAGCGCGGCCGCGGCGGTCATCCCGCCGTCCGGCGCCAGCCCGACGCCCAGGTTCGCGGCGGCCTGATCGGGCGTGATGCCGGCGGCCGCGAGAGCCTCCGGCGTTGCGTCCGCGGGATCGACGCGGCCGCCCGGGAAGACGTGAATGTCCGGCCCGAACGCCATCGTCGCCGGCCGCCGGGTGAGGAGGACCTGGAGGTCGTGGTTCCCCGGTCGGAGGAGCACGACCGTCGCGGCGGGCAGCGGCGGAGCGGGCGGCCGATCCTCGCCGCCCGCGGTACCCGGCGCCTGGTCCGGTGCGGGGTCCGGCGCCGGCCTGGGGCTCACAGGACGAGCCGGTAGGCGAGGAGCCGCTCGCCCGGCGCGAACTCCCAGTCGAGCTCCGGCTCGCGGACGAAGCCGAGCGACTCGTAGAGCGACTGCGCCGCGGCCATGAACGGGCGGGTGAAGATGCCGATCGACGGCCGCCGATCGGCCCGGGCCCGGGAGATCGCCGCCTCGACGAGGGCGCGGCCCGCTCCACGGCCCCGGGCGTCGGGGGCCACGGCGAGCATCCGGATCGTGGCCGCGTCCCCGAAGTCGCCCTCGGCGTACGGCCCGTCGGGCCCGGGCACGTACGTCAGACCGCCGAGAAGCCGGCCCGTCGACGCATCCACCGCCACGAGCACCGGGACGACTGCCGCCCGTGCCGCAACATTCCGGAGCTCCGCGTAGTACGGCTCGTCCGTCTCCCCGACCTCGCGGTACGCCTGGACCGTGATCTCGCCGAGCGCGTCGAGCTCATCCGGCGCGACCGGCCGGACGATGACACCGCCCGTGGCGGTCACAGTGCTGCCTGCCGCTCGCGGAGCTGGGCCGCCAGGGCCTCGGGGTCCGTGACCGGCACCTGGCAGGTGAAGCTGCGACAGACGTACGCCGCCGGCCGCCCACCGACACGCGTCCGGCCCTCGAGGAGCGGCACCGCGCTCGTCGCCGGGTCGGGGGCCAGGGCGATGACGCGGTCGCGACGGAGGCCCGCGCCCGCCGCGACGAGGAGCTCCCGCGTCCCCGGCTCGTCGAGCGAGCCGACGATCGCGACCTCGGCCACGTCGGCGAGGGCGAGGTCGATCGCCGTCAGCCACTTCGCGAAGGCCGTCGGGTAGCGGGCGGCAAGCGGCGCGACCTGGGCGATCGCCCGATCCGCGGCCGTCCGGTATCGGTCGTCGCCGGTCAGCGCCGCGAGGCGGAGCAGGACGTGGGTTGCCATCGCCCCGCCCGACGGGGTCGCGTTGTCCTGGACGTCCTTCGGTCGGGCCACGAGCCGCTCGTGGTCGTCGGCGGTGTCGAAGAAGCCGCCGTCGGGATCGACGAAGCGCTCGAGGACGGTGTCCATGAGCGACCGCGCCGTCGTGAACCAGCGCTCCTCGAAGGTGGCCTCGTAGAGGACGAGGAGGCCATCGGCGAGGCAGGCATAGTCCTCGAGCACGCCCTCCCCGCTCGCCCGGCCGTCCTTCCAGGACCGCTTGAGGCGGCCGTCGCGGTAGAGCCCCTCGAGGATCGCGTCGGCAGCGCTGGCGGCGACCCGCGACCAGCGGTCCCAGAGGCCCAGCCGTTCGGCATCCGTCCGGGCGCCGAAGATCCGGGCTGCCTCGGCGAAGGCTCCGATCGCCAGCCCGTTCCACGCCGCGAGCGCCTTGTCGTCGCGGGCCGGCTGGGGCCGGAGATCACGACGCTCGAGCAGGATGTCGAGAGCCCCGGCGAGCGCCGAGCGCACCTCCGCGACCGGTCGACCCGACCGGGCCGCGAGCTGCTCATCGCTCCGGACCCGCGACAGGATCGTCCGGCCCTCCCAGTTGCCCTCGGCCGTGACGCCGAAGGCTTCCTCGAAGAGCTCGGTCGCGGGGCCGGGGCCGAGGACCTCCCGGATCTCGGCCTGGGTCCAGGTGAAGGTGCCGCCTTCCTCGCCGTCCGTGTCCGCGTCCAGCGAGGCGGCGAACGCACAGTCGTCCCGCCGGAGGCGCCCGACCATGAACTCGAGGGTCGCCTCGGCGACGGCCCGGTACCGCTCGTCGCCGGTCGTCACCCACGCCTGCAGGTAGGCGCGCGCCAGCTGGGCGTTGTCGTAGAGCATCTGCTCGAAGTGCGGCACGAGCCAGCGGGCGTCGGTCGCGTAGCGGTGGAAGCCGCCCACGAGCTGGTCCCGGATCCCGCCGTCGGCCATCGCGTCGAGCGTCCGGCGGGCGATCGCCAGGGGGCGCGGATCCCCGGTCGCCACGGCCCGGCAGAGGAGGAGCTCGACGGTCATCGGCTGCGGGAACTTCGGCGCCCCGCCCCAGCCGCCCGTGGCCGGATCGAAGCCCCGCTCGACGAGCATGACCGCCGTGTCGAGGAGCTCCGGCCCGATGGGCACGCCGTCACCGCCACCGGCCACCGGCAGCCGCGCCGTTTCGGCGAGGGCGGCGACGAGCCGCGACCCCGCCCCCTCGACCCCGGCCCGGTCCTCGCGCCAGGCCCGGTCCACGCCCTCGAGGACCTGCCGGAAGCTCGGCATCCCGTGGCGCGGTTCCGGCGGGAAGTAGGTGCCGCCGTAGAACGGCCGGCCCTCAGGCGTCAGGAAGACCGACATCGGCCAGCCCCCGCCGCCGGTCATCGCCTGGACCGCGCCCATGTAGACCTGGTCGAGGTCGGGGCGTTCCTCGCGGTCGACCTTGATCGGGATGAAGCGGGCGTTCAGGTACGCGGCGGTCGCCTCGTCCTCGAACGACTCCCGTTCCATGACGTGGCACCAGTGGCAGGCCGCGTACCCGATCGAGAGGAAGATCGGGCGATCGAGCAGCTTGGCCCGGGCGAGGGCGTCCGGGCCCCACGGCCACCAGTCCACCGGGTTGTGGGCGTGCTGGAGGAGATACGGGCTCGTCTCGGTCGCGAGCCGGTTCGTGTGGCGAGCCGCGCCCGCGGGACTGTCGGACATCGACCCGATGGTATGCCGCATCGCGTCGTCCGGCCGATGGCGCTACCGTCGCGGCATGCGCTCCGCGGCAGTCCAGGGCTTCCTCCCGTCGCGCCACGGCTTCGCGTTCGCGAACCGCTGGCCGTCGGGTCCGGCATTCGAGTGGCGCGCCGGGTACCTCCGGATCGGCATCGGCGACGTCGCCGACGGGTTGTGCGGGGGGATGTGCCACGCGGCCGCCGACCGGTTTCTGCGCGGCGAGGCGACCGCAGCCGAGGCGCCGCAGCCGATGGCCGGGGCCCCGCTCTTCCGCGAGATCGCGCGTCGCCAGCTCGATTCCTTCCACTGGCTCGTCGGCGTCCCGTTCCGGTTCTGGTGGGCCTCGACCCGCCTCCGGGCCGGGCGCTGGACGGCGGCCGACCAGGCCCGCGAGTGGCGGGTAATCCGCGCCGACATCGATGCCGGGCGGCCGGCGATGCTCGGCCTCGTCCGCGCGGCGACCGGCAGCCCGTTCTCGCTGAACGCGAACCACCAGGTCCTCGGCTACGCCTACGAGGCCGCTCCGTCCACGGCGACGATCCGGATCTACGACCCCAACCACCCCCGACGCGACGACGTCGAGCTCCGGCTCCGGGTGCGCGGCGCGGCCGCCGACGGGTCGCCGGGCGGGTCCCGCGACACGACGACCGAGCACGGGCCGCCGGCGGCCACCCCGGATCCGGCGGCGGCTGGCCGTCGGGCGATCAGCCTCGAGCAGTCGACCGGCGAGCCACTTCTGGCGCTCCTCCGATGGCCGTATCGACCGGTGCCGCGACCGGGATGACGGCGGCCGCCGCCCGGGACGGGGCCGCGGCCGCGACCCGCTCGGCCGCGGCCTCCGCGATCGCCGTGCTCGACCGGATCCGGCGGTACCACGCGTAGCCCGCGATCCCG
>DASUMJ010000202.1:0-2637 GCA_036277775.1 Candidatus Limnocylindrales bacterium | reverse complement strand
GCCGGCTCTTCCGCCGGAAGTCGACCGGCGACGTCATCGACCCCACCTGGCTCGAGTTCTCGTTTCCCACGTGGTGGCACTACGACGTCCTGCGCGGGCTCGACTACCTGCGCGATGCCGGGGTCGAGCCCGGCGACCAGGCGTCGGAGGCGATCGACGTCGTGGAACGCAGACGTGGCGACGACGGCCGGTGGCCGCTCGACAGGGTCCACGAGGGCGAGTCCGCGTTCGACATGGAGGCCGAGGGGCAGCCGAGCCGTTGGAACACGCTTCGCGCGATGCGCGTGCTCGACTGGTTCCGGCGAGGCGGCTGAACCACGGCGGGGTGCCACAGGTCGGGTGGCGGTTCAGGCTCCGAGCGCCTCGAGCACGAAGCGGACGACGAGGCTCGTGACGACGCCGGTCACGACGACCGTCATCCAGGTGACCATCCGCTCGTCGATCGGCCACTCGAGGAGCTTGTCGGCCCGGTCCGCGAGGGACTGCGCCGCGGTGAGCGCCGGCGAGATCGACTGGACGGTCGCGAGGTCGGTCGAGGCCCGGATCGGGGCGTAGGCCTCCGCCACGAGCGCCCGCGTCTGCGCGACGTAGCGGGCCTTCGCGGCCCGCATCTGGCCGTGAAGTCGGAACATGGACAGGACGAACAGGCCGATCGTCACGGCGAGGACCGTGATGGCGACCGCGACCGTCGTCAGGTCGCTGCCGGCGACGACGAGGACCGGCGCCGTGCTGGCGAACAGGAGCCAGAATCCTGACATCGCGGCGCTCCCGACGGGACCGAGGCCGAGCGTCCGATCCTGCGGGAAGGCGTCGAGCCGGAGCTCCGCCCGGCCCAGGCGGTCGAGGCTGACGAGGAGCGTCCCGTACGCCCAGACGAAGGTCATGATCGGCAGGACGACGAGGAAGAGGAGTGGGACGTCGAGGAACGCGACGACCGGCCCGAAGACCGCGAGGTTGCTCGGGATCGCCGCGACGGCGACGAGCGCGGAGAGCGCCACCGGACCGGGAACGCTCGTGAGCCGCGGGAACCAACCCGCCGCCGGCCGACTCGCCGCCAGCTCGTCGAGCCTCGGCTCGAGCTCCTGGATCCGTCGGATCACGGTCGGCCCGAACCACAGCACGACGATGACGACGTAGCCGAGCGTCACCTGGCGGAGTGCCGAGCTGAGGTAGTCGTGGTTCGGGTTCCAGGCATCGGTTGCCTGGAGGACGAGGACGTGGATCCCGAGCCGGATCGGGGCGAGGAGCCCCCAGAGCGCGATCCAGATCGGGCTCGGCCCGGGAAGTCGCCGGAGGATCCGTTCCGGCAGCGGCGGAGCCGGGGAGGGGTGCTGGAGCTCGGGCGGGGGCGCGGCCACGGCGACCAGCCTACCGCGGCGATGAGGCGACTTCTCGGCGGCGATGCAGGGTCTCGAACGTTGGGTGGTGCGTCGGGACGAGCGAGGAGACCTGCCTTGACGCGATGTGCGACCCTCTCACTCGCAGCTGCGCCGCAGGCGAGAGAGGAGCGACATGGGAGCACTCACGTCCAGCCAGAAGGTGACCACCTCCTTGGAAGGCTTGAGGCTCCATGCGTACGCTCAATCTCGGAATCCTCGCCCACGTCGACGCCGGTAAGACCACCCTCACCGAGCGACTCCTCTTCACCGCCGGCGCGATCGATCACGTCGGCAGCGTCGACGCCGGAACCACCCAGACCGACTCCCTCGAGCTCGAGCGCGAGCGCGGGATCACGATCCGATCCGCCGTCGCCTCGTTCCTCGTCGGCGACCTCGCGGTCAACCTCGTCGACACGCCCGGCCATCCCGACTTCATCGCCGAGGTCGAGCGAGTGCTCGGCGTCCTCGACGGCGCCGTGCTCGTCGTCTCGGCGGTCGAGGGCGTCCAGCCCCAGACACCGCTGCTCTTCCGGGCCCTCCAGCGCCTCGGCGTCCCGACGCTGCTCTTCGTCAACAAGATCGACCGGGCTGGGGCCGATCCGGACGGCGTCGTGGCGGCGATGGCTCGACGGCTCGCGCCGGGCGTCGTGCCGATGGGCCGGGTCCACGGTGCCGGCCACCGTGACGCGACCTTCGAGGCGTTCGGCCCGGCTCACGCCGCCCACCGGGCGGCACTGACCGAGATCCTGGCGGAGCACGACGACGCGATCCTCGGGGCGTTCGTCCGGGACGAGGCGGGCCTGTCATACCCGCGCCTGCGCGAGCAGCTCGGCGCCCAGACACGTCGCGGCTGGGTCCATCCCGTGTACTTCGGCTCGGCCGGTCACGGCATCGGGATCGAGTCCCTGCTCGCCGGGATCGCCGAGCTCCTCCCGGGCGCCCAGGGCGATCCCGATGGACCCGTCTCGGGCCGTGTCTTCAAGATCGAGCGGACGCCGGCCGGCGAGCGGGTCGCGTACGCGCGCCTGTTCGCGGGGACGCTGCGGCCGCGCCAGCGGGTCCGCGTCGGCGGTGGCGACGAGACGAAGGCGACCTCGATCAAGGTCTTCGCGCCGGAGGGTGCACCCCGCCGCGACGCCCTCAAGCCCGGCGAGATGGCGACGATCCGGGGCCTCGGCGCCGTGCGGGTCGGCGACGCGATCGGCGAACCACCGCCCGGCCAGGATGCCGTGGCCCGCTTCCCGCGCCCGGCCATGGA
>DASUMJ010000201.1:0-6208 GCA_036277775.1 Candidatus Limnocylindrales bacterium | reverse complement strand
TCGCCGCGACCGTCAGCCCCTCGCGGACGAGGACGCTGTTGCCGTACTCCGGGCGACCGGCCCAGCCCTGGTGGATGGCGTACCGGGCGGCGCCGGCCGCGGCGAGGACGCGGTCCTGGCCCACGGCGAACACGCATTCCTGGAGGCCGAGCAGGTCCGGCTGGAGCGCGGCCATGTCCGCGAGGAGCAGCGGCAGGCGCTCCGGCCATCGATCCGCGATGTTCCGGAGGTTCAGCGTCCCAACGTCCAGGTGCACCGTCACCCCTCCGGGTCGGCGGCCGGCGGCGGCACGGGCAGCGTCATCGTGAACGTCGCGCCGGCCCCCTCCCGCGATTCGACGGTGAGCGTACCGCCGTGGCCGTTCACGATATGGCGCGCGATCGCGAGCCCGAGGCCCGTTCCGGCGCCGGGTGCCCGCGACCGATCCGCCTTGTAGAACCGCTCGAAGATCCGCGGCAGGTCCACGGGCGAGATCCCGACACCCTGATCGCTGACCGACGCCTCGAGCACGTCTCCCGCCTGCCGCACCCGGATCGTGACCGTCGAGTCCGGCGGCGAGAACTTCACCGCGTTGTGGACGAGGTTCGCGAAGACCTGCCCGATACGGCCGGCCTCGCCGCGGATGAACGGCAGGTCGGGCGCGACCTCCGTCTCGAGGCGGACGCCCTGCCGCTCGGCGAACGGCCGGAGCCGGTCGACCGACTCGACGGCAACCTGCCCCAGGTCCACGTCGTCGAGGTGGAGCTGGCGGCCGCCGCTCTCGATCCGCGCGAGGTCGAGCAGCTCCGCGACCATCTGCGCGATGTTGCCGGTCTCGACCTCGAGCTTCGCGATCCGCTCGCGCATCCGGGGCGGGACCCCGTCGCCCGCGGCCTCCGCGTCCCGGGCCAGCGTCTCGGCGAGGAGCCCGACCGTCGTGATCGGGGTCCGGAGCTCGTGCGAGAGGTTGTCGATGAACTCGGCCCGGATCCGCTGGAGCCGCCGCAGCTCGGCGACGTCCTCGAGGACGAGCCAGATGCCGAGGATCGGCGACCGCCGGGCCCGGACGACGAGCGTCGGGCCGTCCGGCTCGCGGAGGACGACCTCGCCCGACGCGGTCCCCTGCTCCGCGGCCCTCCGGGCGATGGCCTCGATCCGATGGTCGAGGAGCGCCTCCATGGCGGTCCGGCCGATCATGCTCCGGGGCTCCCGCTCCAGGAAGACATGGGCCGCGGTGTTCGCGACCTCGACCCGGAGGTCGTCGGTCAGCCGGATCACGCCGACCCCGATGAGGTCCGCCAGGTAGGCGAGATCCCGGAGTCGCTGGCCGAGGGCGAACTCGGCCGCCTCGGCGCGCCGCCGGACGCGGAGGACCGCGTCGACGAGGTCCTCGCCGCCGCCCGGGCCGTCTGCGGCGCGAGGCCCGGGCTCTCGGATGGCCTCGGCGACCCCGTCGAGGACGCGACCGCGGGCCAGGGCGATCCCCGCGAAGACGGCGATCAGCACCGCCTGGGCGGCCACGAACGCGACGACGAGCCAGTCCATCGGCCGAGGATCGCACACCGCATCGCGGCCCCGCGCGGTACCCTGTGTGGACCCGGCGTGACCGTTCTGTTCGAGGCGGGCGCTGCCCGAGATTCCGAGGAGAGCCGATCGTGCGCCTGCGCCTGATTCCCCGCGAGGAACGCTTCTTCGACATGTTCGCGGAGGACGCGGCCAACGTCCTCGGCGCGGCCCGGCTGCTCGAGGCGATGCTCCGGTCCTACGACGTCGTCGAACGGCGGGCCGGCGAGATTCGCGATGCCGAGCACCGCGGCGACGAGATCAGCCACACGATCGGCCACCGGCTCGAGGCGACGTTCGTGACGCCGTTCGACCGCGAGGAGATCCACGCCCTCATCAGCGGTCTCGACGACGTGCTCGACTTCATCGAGGAGGTCGCTGACACGTTCGTCCTCTATCGCGTCGAGGCGCCGACCGCGGTCGCCGTCCAGCAGGCCTCGATCGTCGTCCGCCAGTGCGAGCAGCTCCACGAGGCGCTGTCCCACCTTCGCGGGTTCAAGCACCTCGAGCAGTACTGGATCGAGGTCCACCGGCTCGAGAACGAGGGCGATCAGCTGGCCCGGAAGGCGATCGCGGACCTCTTCTCCGGCGGCGGTGACGCGATCGAGGTCATCAAGTGGAAGGAGATCTACGGTCTCCTCGAGGCCACGATCGACAAGTGCGAGGACGTCGCGAACATCATCGAGCGGATCACGATCAAGCACGCCTGACGCGCCCGTCGGCCCGGGACGTGGCGGGCGTGGCGGGACGAGCCGGCACCTGAGGAGGGGACGATGGGCTTTCTCGATCGGGCGAAGCAGGCCGCGAGCCAGGCGGCCGAGCAGGCACGGCAGGCGGCAGAGCAGGCCCGCCACGCCGTCACGGAGAGCGCGGACAAGGCCTCCGCCGTGATCAGCGATCCGGAGACCGCGAACAAGGCGCGCCAGGCGCTCACGAAGGCGAAGCGCGGCCTCTCCACGGCGATCGACAAGATCGACCCGGCGGTCCTGGCCGACGTCGTCATCAAGGCGACGGCCCTCCAGGAACGGGCGAACGCGGCGCTGAAGGCGAAGGGCTCCCCGTATCGCATCGCCGAGATCTCCATCGGCGCGGCGATCCCGCCGAGCGTCTCCTTCGCGATCAGCCGGACGGACGACCCCGACGTCGACATCGTGCCCGAGGGGGCCGTGGCCAGCACCGCCCTGCTGGCCGGCGTCGCGAGCGAGCCGGATGTCGTGCAGGCGCTCGACGGCACGCAGATCGACGAGGCGGCGCTCGTCGCCGCGGCCGAGGAAGCGTAGCCGCCCGCGGGCGGAGGACTCGCGCGCGAGTGGCGGCCCTGGGCCACCTCGGCTACAGTCGCCGCACGGGGGAGCCCGCGATCTTGACCCGGTCCGCCGACGGCCAGAACCGGCCGCGGCGGAGAGCCTGAATGCGGGCGTGGAGGACGCATGTCTCGAACCAGCTCGGTCGGCGACCGCGGTCGTCGATCTCCGGTCGTCGCCCTTGGGCTTGCCGCGATCCTGGCGGTTGCCGCCTGCGGCGGAGGCTCATCGTCCTCGCCGACCGACGGCCCGGACAGGACGGAGGGCCCGGACCAGTCTCAGGATGCGGAGCCGACGACCAACCCCGGGGAGAGCACCGCGCCGGGTGATGGGACCGCCGCCTTCGAGGCGGCGACGACCGCGCTCGACGCCCTCGACTCGTACTCGTACCGCGTCGAGATCCAGTCGGTCGACACCGCGTCCGGGACGTCGTTCACGCGCCTGTCCGGCACGGTCGTGAACCAGCCCGAGGAGGCCCGCCTCCTGACGATGGCGGACCTCGACGAGAACGGCGACGTGACGAGCTCGACGAGCTTCCTGATCATCGGCGAGGAGGCCTGGACCCGCGAGGGCGAGGACGACGCGGCCTGGACGTCGATCCCGTCCGCGCAGGCCCAGATGTTCATCGGCTCGTTCGCGGCATTCCGCCCCGAGCAGATGTTCGGCGTCTACTTCGCCGGGTTCGGCGGCAACTTCACCGAGGTCGGATCCGAGACCGTGAACGGCGTCGAGACCACCCACTACGAGGGCGACGAGGAGCTCGGCACGATCCTCGGAGGGATCGCCGGCGTCCAGGGCCAGTGGTCGTCGGACGCCTGGATCGCGAAGGACGGCGGCTACCTCGTCCGCTCGGAGGCGAGCGCCGAGGCGGAGGCCAGTGGCTCGGGCGGCAGCTTCAGCATCGTCGTCGACATCACCGACATCGACTCGGCCGGCCCCCTCGACCCGCCTGACTGACCCGGCTCAGGCGGGGACGGTCTCCCCGGACGGGATCGGGAAGCCGTCGCGCAGCCAGCCCTCGAGCGTGTCGAGCGCGACCGTGCTCCGCTCGGCCGTGGCGCGCCGTGTCACCTCGGCGCCGCCGGCGGCGAGCGAGCGCGGGCTGATCGTGATGATCCAGGGCATGCCGAGGAGCTCGGCATCCGTGAACTTCACGCCCGGCGATTCGTCGCGATCGTCGTAGAGGATCTCGCGACCCGCCGCCGCCGCGGCGGCATGGAGCCGGTCCGCCTCCTCGGCGACGCGGGGATCCTTCGACCCCGAGATCGTGACGAGGTGCGCGGCGTAGGGTGCGACCTCGTCGGGCCACGCGATCCCCTTCTCGTCGTGGTGGGCCTCCACGATGCAGGCGACGTTGCGCCCGAGGCCGATCCCGTACGAGCCCATGACGACCGGGTGACGCTCGCCGTCCTCGCCGAGGTAGAACGCGCCGATCGAGTTCGCGAAGTCCGTGCCGAGCTTGAAGATGTTGCCGACCTCGATCCCCTGGCGGAGCTTGACCGGGGTCCCGCAGCGGGGGCACGGGTCGCCCTCCCGGGCGTTCGTGATCTCGGCGACGTGGTCGGGCGTGTAGTCGCGCGGCACGTTGACGTTCCGGACATGCCAGCCGACGCGGTTCGCGCCGGCGACGAGGTTGGGTGAGCGGACGACGAGCTCATCGACGACGACGACGGCGTCCCGGGCGCCGAGCGGTGAGCCGTAGCCGGCCTCCATGCCGCGGGCCTTGATCTCCTCGACGGTCGCCGGACGGAGCCCGCCGCGCGCCTTGACCGTGTTGACGAGCTTGGTCTCGTTGACGTCGTAGTCGCCGCGGACGATCGCGACGACGAACCGGCCGTCGCCGGTGACGAAGAACGCGGCCTTCGCGGTCCGGCTGCGTGGGACGCCGAGGAACGTCGCAAGCGCCTCGATCGTCGTGGCTTCGGGCGTCTCGACGTCTTCCATCGGGAGCGCCGCCTCGGCCGCTGGCTCGGGCCGGCCGACGACGGCGATCTGCTGGTTGTCGGCGTAGCCGCAGCTGTCGCACAGGACGAGGGTGTCCTCGCCGAACTCGTTGAGGACCATGAACTCGTGGGCCCCGGTCCCGCCCATGATCCCGACGTCGGCACCGACCGCGATCGCGTCGAGGCCGAGGCGCTTGAAGATCCGCTCGTAGGCCTCGTGCTGGAGGCGGTAGCTGACGTCGAGGCCGGCGTCGTCGCGATCGCAGCTGTAGGCGTCCTTCATGACGAACTCGCGGACGCGGATGAGCCCGCCCCGCGATCGGGGCTCGTCCCGGAACTTGGTCTGGAAGTGGTAGACCATCATCGGCAGCTGGCGCCAGCTCTTGACGATGTCGCGGAGGAGCGATGCGACGACCTCCTCGTGGGTCATCGCCAGGACCATGTCGCGGTCGCCGCGATCCTTGAAGCGGACCAGCTCCGGGCCGATCTTGGCGTAGCGGCCGCTCTCCTTCCACAGCTCCGCGGGATGGACGACCGGCATCTCCATCTCCTGGCTGCCGATCCGGTCCATCTCCTCGCGGATGACCTGCTCGACCCGCTGGCTGACCCGGAAGCCGAGCGGCAGGAGCGAGTAGATGCCGGAACCGAGCTGGCGGAGGTAGCCGGCCCGGAGCAGGAGCCGATGCGACGGCATCTCGGCGTCGCTCGGGTCGTCGCGAAGCGTGGTGAAAAAGAGCTGGCTCAGGCGCATGGTTCGGGAAGGATAGCGGCGCGCGCCCGCGTCATGCCGGTTGACCGCATCCGGACCCCCGGAACGTGACGGCCGGCACGTCGATTCCTCGAGCATCCGGGGTTACCGTCGGGGCACGATGACGTCGACGACCGACGGATGCGAGCCGCCGTGCGCGCCTTCCTGACCCGCCTCGAGGACTTCCGGCTCCTGCCGGTCTTCGTCGTCGTCAGCATGGTCGCCGGGATCGCGGTCGGCAACGCGCTCCGGATCTCCGACTTCGTGCTGACGCCGCCGATCGATGCGCTGAAGGCGATCGCCGGCGGGACCTTCGAGCTCACCGTCCCGAACGCCCTCAGCCTTGGCGTCCCGCTGGGCCTGTTCGCGATGATGTACCCGGCGATGACGAACGTCCGGCTCGGCGAGGTCGGGGCCGCGTTCCGGTCGCCGCGACAGCTCGCGGTCGTGCTGGCCTTCAACTACCTCGTCGCGCCGTTCGTGATGCTCGGGCTCGCGAACGTCTTCGTCAGCGACCCGGAGCTCCACACGGGCCTCGTGCTGTATGGCCTGGCGCCGTGCATCGCGATGGTGATCATCTTCACCTTCCTCGCGAAGGGCAACACGCCGATGGCGCTCGTGTTCGTGGCCCTCAACTCGGTCGTCCAGATGCTCCTGATCCCGGTCTACGC
>DASUMJ010000200.1:0-3770 GCA_036277775.1 Candidatus Limnocylindrales bacterium | reverse complement strand
GGCGTCGAGGGCGCCCGATGACCACGCCGCTCGGAACCCTGGAGACGCTCGAGACGGGCCCGCGGCTGGCCGCCGTTCGTCGGCGGACCCGCGAGACCGACGTGACCGTCCGGATCGCGCTCGACGGGTCCGGCACGGCCGAGGTCTCGACCGGCGTCGGCTTCTTCGATCACCTCCTCACCTCGCTTGCCCACCACGCGCTCGTCGACCTCCGGATCGAGGCGACCGGCGACCTCGAGGTCGACGACCACCACACGGTCGAGGACGTCGCCCTCGTGCTCGGTTCGGCGCTTGCCGCCGCGCTCGGCGACCGGGCCGGCATCGCGCGCTTCGGGGACGCTTCCGTCCCGATGGACGAGGCGGTCGCCACGTGCGTCCTCGACGTCGGCGGCCGGCCCTACGCGGTCATCGACCTGCCGTTCCGCGGCGAGAAGATCGGCGCGCTCTCGACCCAGCTCGTCGAGCACGCGCTCGAGGCCTTCGCGCGGACCGCCGGGGCGACGCTCCATCTCCGCGGGACGGGTCGCAACGACCACCACCTCGCCGAGGCGGCGTTCAAGGCCCTCGCCCGCGCCCTCCGCGCCGCGTGCGCGCCGGATCCGCACCGGGCGGGCGTCGCTTCGACGAAGGGGTCGCTCGGGTGAGGCCCGGCCGATGAGCCGCGAGCCGGGACCCCTGCGCGTCGCGGTCGTCGACTACGGCGCCGGCAACCTCGTCAGCATCGAGCAGGCGCTCACCTTCGTGGGGGCCGAGGTCCGCGTGGCGACCGGCCCTGACGGCCTCGAAGGCACCGACGCCGTCGTCGTCCCGGGCGTCGGGGCCGCCGCGCCGGCGATGCGCCGCCTGGCCCGCGCCCGACTCGTGGATCCGCTCCTTCGCTGGATCGCGCTCGGGCGGCCGTACCTCGGGATCTGTCTCGGCCTCCAGCTCCTCTTCGACGGCAGCGACGAGGACGGCGCGTCGACGTTCGGGGTGATCCCCGGCCGGACCGTGCTCCTCGAGGACGCCCCGACCCTCCCGCACATCGGCTGGAACCAGGTCGAGCGGCGCCGCGAGCATGCGCTCTTCGCGGGCCTCGCCGACGGCACGGATCTCTACTTCGTCCACTCCTACGCCGGCCGGCCTGAGGGCGCCGGTGCCGACGCGATCACGCTGGCCGAGACCCGGCACGGCGCGCGGTTCGTGTCCGCCGTGGACCGCGGCAACGTGCTCGGCGTCCAGTTCCACCCGGAGCGGAGCGGCGGCGCGGGCCTGCGGCTGCTCGGCAACTTCACGCGCTGGGCGACCGCCCTGTCGCTCGGTGCCGGGGCCGAGCGCAGCCCCGTCGGGGCCGGCGGCACCGCCGGGGGCGACTGACGTGCTCCGCCGTCGCGTCATCCCCTGTCTCGACGTCGCGAACGGCCGGGTCGTGAAGGGCACCCGCTTCGTCGACCTCGTCGACGAGGGCGACCCGCCCGAGCTCGCAGCCCGCTACGCGGACGAGGGCGCCGACGAGCTCGTCTTCCTCGACATCACCGCCGCGCCGGAGGGTCGCCGGACGCTCCTCGAGATCGTCGAGCGGACGGCCCGCCGGGCGTTCATCCCGCTGACCGTCGGCGGCGGTGTCCGGACGGTCCGCGACATGCGCGATGTCCTGCGCGCCGGCGCGGACAAGGTTTCGCTGAACACGGCGGCGGTCGCCGACCCGTCGCTCGTCGCGCGCTGCGCCGCTCGGTTCGGGCGGCAGGCGGTCGTCGTGGCGATCGACGCCCGGCGGGAGGCAGACGGGACCTGGCGGGTCCTCGTTCGCGGCGGCCGCGACGAGACGGGCCTCGATGCCGTCGAGTGGGCCGTTCGCGCGGCGGAGCTCGGGGCCGGCGAGCTCCTCGTGACGTCCATCGACCGCGACGGCACCCAGTCAGGCTACGACACCGCGCTCCTTCGGGCGATCACGTCGCGGGTGACGGTGCCGGTCATCGCGTCCGGCGGGGCGGCGGCGCCATCGGACTTCGTGGCGGCGGTCCGTGACGGAGGCGCCGACGCGGTCCTCGCGGCCTCGATCTTCCATCGGCGGATCCACGCGATCGCCGACGTCAAGCGCGCGCTGCAGGCGGCCGGGATCCCGGTCCGGGCAACACAGGGGGTGGCGGCATGATCGGCGAGCCGAACTGGGGCCCGGACGGGCTCATCCCGGTCGTGGTCCAGGACGAGGCCGACGGGCGCGTCCTCATGGTCGCGTACACCGACGTCGAGGCCCTGGCGATGACCCAGGCGACCGCTCAGCTCCACTTCTACTCGCGCTCGCGCCAGACCCTCTGGCGGAAGGGCGAGACGAGCGGCAACACCCTGCGCGTCGTGCGCCTCGACCTCGACTGCGACCGGGACGCCATCCTGGCCACCGTCCGACCGGCCGGCCCAACCTGCCACCGCGGGACGCGGAGCTGCTTCGACCTAGCGCCTGCCGGCGGGGTCGAGGTCATCGGCGACGATGGGGATGTCGAGGCGGCCGGCGGGCCGGTCCCGGGCGGCCGGCCGGCGCTCGAGCCGCCGGCCGAGGAGCCGCCGACCGAGATCCCGGTGACCTACCCGCAGCCGCAGGGCTTCGCCTGGCTCGAGACCCTGTGGTCGACGATCGAGGATCGGGCCGCCACGCGGCCGGCCGGCTCGTACACCGTGTCGCTGCTCGAGGGCGGCGTCGATGCGGTCGGCCGCAAGGTCGTCGAGGAGGCAACCGAGGTCCTCATCGCCGCCAAGGACGACGCCGCGGCGGAAGCCGTGCGTGCGGACCGCTCGTCGACCTCAGCGGCACTCGCCGGCGAGACCGCCGATCTCCTCTACCACGCGCTGGCCCTGCTGGCGGAGCGCGGGCAGCGGCCGAGGTCCGCGCTCGAGGCGCTGCGGTCCCGCCACGCCGGCTGACCCAGCCGCCCTCCACCGCCGACAACTGGGGGTCGTGGTAATCCGTCCGACCGACGGAATCCCGCCCACCTACGAGCCGGGGTCGTACTAGACGCCGAACCTGCCCACCGCCGCGCCCGCCGAAGCCCGAGCCACGCTCGGGTCGGCGCCGGGAGCAGTCCGAAACGTGATGGAATGGCACCTACCACGACCCACGTTCGTATCTGGCGGTGGAGATGACGAGACCCGTGGAGCCGAGCGATCCGCACATCCTGGGCCCGGGCCTGCTCCCCACGCCCTTCACCGCCGACGAGATCCGATCGGGCTGCCCCGACGGCCGGCTGATCCGGCTGCGGATCGAGGCCGACGGTCAGCTCGTCGCCTTCCGGACGAACCGCTTCAGCGCCGGCGACGCGGAGGGCGCGACGCTCGAATCGCAGAGGTTCGCCCCAGATGGCACTGAGACCGGTCCTCGCGAGGCCGACCGCGTCACGTGGCGGCAGCTCCAGGCCCACGCCTCGTTCCCGGCCGACTCGACGACGCGGATCGGCGAGACGATCGAGACCCCGCTGGGCACGAAGGAGTGCCTGCGCTACACCCGGGTCAATGGCGACGAGGTCTCGACGTTCTGGTTCGCGACGTCCGCCCCCGGCATGCCGATCCGCTTCGAGTCCGAGAAGGGCGGTCGCGTCACCAGCCGCGTGACGATGATCGAGAACTCGATGCCCTGAGCCCGACGTCATTACCCGATCGTCGCTTGGCGTGCTGTTACCGGATGAGGCGACCCAGCTCACGTCGGCGCTTGCCGATGCGGACTTCCCACCACTCGCCGGCGATCGGGGCGGGCATCGGCGCGGCGGGGTCCCGGATCGGCTCGCCGTTGATCGTCAGGC
>DASUMJ010000199.1:0-5508 GCA_036277775.1 Candidatus Limnocylindrales bacterium | reverse complement strand
CTCGATCGCCTCGAGCGGCGTTCCGAGCAGCTTGACGTCGTAGCGTGCCAACACGCCGGCTCGGCTGAGGTCCATCGCGAGGTTCAGGCCCGTCTGGCCGCCGAGACCGGCGAGGAGGCCCTCGGGCCGTTCCGCGGCGATCACCGCCTCGATCGCCTCGACGGTCAGGGGTTCGAGGTAGACCGCGTCCGCGACGTCCGGGTCGGTCATGATCGTCGCCGGGTTCGAGTTGACGAGGACCGTCCGGACGCCCTCGGCCCGGAGCGCCCGGCAGGCCTGCGTCCCCGCGTAGTCGAACTCTGCCGCCTGCCCGATGACGACCGGGCCGGAGCCGATGATGAGGACGGAGGCTGGTCGTCCGCGGGAGCGCGGACCCGTCGGCGGAGCGGCGGGCGGCTCGGCGGGCGCGGACATTCGACCCCTCCTTGTCGGCCTCACGGGACCGTGCCCGGCCTCACGGGACCGGGTTCAAGGCAGCGGTCGCAGCCTACCATCCGGCGCGGCTCGGCGCCCGCTTCGGGGGCCGGCGAGCGTGCTCGGCGTCAGGACCCGATGTACGCCCCCAGGCTGGTCTGGACCCCGGCCGAGACGACCCCGGTGCCGCCGAGGATGACGATCTTGGTCGGCTGCGAGCGAGGGGCGCGGCAGGAGGCGGATCGGACCACCCGCGCGGTCTCAGGCCGGCGCCGCTCGGCGCCGGGCCGCGTCGACGAATCGATCGAAGACGGCGAGCGCGTCGAGCGGTCCCGGTGCGCCCTCGGGGTGGTACTGCACCGTCTCGATCGGGAGCTCTCGATGGCGGAGCCCCTCGACCGAGCCGTCGTTCAGGTTCACCTGGCTGACGTGGAACCCGCTCGAGTCGGGAAGGGAGTCGCCGACGACCTGGACCTCGTGGTTCTGGGCGGTGACCTGGACCAGCCCCGAGTCGACGTCGCGGACCGGGTGGTTCGCGCCGTGGTGCCCGAACCGGAGGCGGGTCGTCGTCGCCCCGGCGGCCCGCCCGACGATCTGATGGCCGAGGCAGATCCCGAGGAGCGGGCGGCCGTCGCGGATGACGGCTCGGGCCAGGCTGACGGGGCCGTCCAGGCGCGCCGGGTCGCCCGGACCCGGCGAGAGGACGACGCCGGCGATGTCCGGCGCGAGGACCGTCGCCACGTCGGCGGTGTGGGGCAGCACGCGGACCCGGAGGCCGCGCCGGACGAGGCTCCGGACGATGTTCGCCTTCAGCCCGAAGTCGACGATCGCGACGAGCGGGCCGGGAGCCTCCGGGTCGCCGTGCTCGGTGACCGCCGCCGGCGAGACCTGGCCGACGAAGTCCTGGTCCTCCCACCGCGGGACAGCCTTCGCCGCGCGGGAGGCCGCCTCCGGATCGAGCATCCCCGGCTCCAGGATCGTTCCGCGGAGGCTGCCGTGGGCTCGGAGGTGGCGGGCGAGCGATCGGGTGTCGACGCCGGCGATCGCCGGGATCCCGCTCGCCCGCAGCAGCGATGCAAGCTGGCGCGCGTCGTCGAGGACGGCGGCCGTGGCGTTCGCGACGACGAGCCCGCGGAGCCACGGACGGAGCGATTGGTCGTCGTCGGCGAGGCGGCCGTAGTTGCCGATGAGCGGATACGTCATGACGACGACCTGTCCGGCATACGAGGGGTCGGTGCAGACCTCCTGGTAGCCGGTCTGGCTGGTGTTGACGACGAGGTCGCCGCCGGCGGCGACCGGGGCCCCGAACGCGACGCCGGGGAAGATCGTCCCGTCCTCGAGCGCCAGGAGTGCCGGCCCGAGGTCGCCGATCCGGGGATCCACGACGGCGCTCGGCCGGGGCGGCGGCGGGGTGATCACGGGTCGAGAGCGTAGCAGGGATGCGCGGGGCGGAGCCGGCCGAGGCGCCCCGGCGCGGCCCGCTCGCCGCCACGCGGTGCTCAGCCGGCGTCGGGCGGCGGGGGTGGATCTACGACGAGACCGAGGCGATGCCCGGCCGCCGCCGCGGCCGTCCGGCCCTCGACCCCGAGCTTACCCATGATGTTCGAGACGTGGACGCTCGCCGTCTTGCGGGTGATGAAGAGCCGGTCCGCGATCTGCTGGTTCGTCCAGCCGCCGGCGACGAGCTCGAGGACCTCGGACTCGCGCTCCGTCAGCCCGATCGCGGCCGCCGTCGCCGAGCGGCCGTCCGTCGAATCGGCACCGGCGCCCGCGGAACCCGGGGCCGCTGCCTCCCGCGCCCCACCGACTTCGAGCCGTGCGTCACGGGCGAGGCGCTCCACGAGCTCGAGGAGGGGCGCCGCCCGGAGGCGGCGCGCCGTCGCGGCGGCGGCGGCAAGCGCGGCGGCGGCGTCGGACCGAGGGCCCCGTGCCGCGAGGATCGCGGCACCGAGGCGGTACCGGGCGTAGGCCGCGGGGAAGGGCCGGCCCGCCTCGGCCCATGCATCCGCGACCTCGGCCCAGGTCGCCGGCGCGTCTGTGCCCATGAGGCGGGCTCGCTCGGCACGGAGCAGCTCGAGGAGTGCCCGCCCCCGGCGCGAGCCGGACTGGAGCTCGCGGGTGGTCGCGACCGCTGCCGCGGCCGCGCTGTCGATCCGGGCCACGACCGCTGCGACCGCGGCGCGGTCGGCCTCGGACGCGCGGCCGCGCATCGCCGCGGCGGCGTCCGCCTCGGCTCGGAGGACCGTGGCCGCGAGCCAGGCGAGCGACGGGTCGGGTGGGCCCGGCTTCGACGCGATGGCGATGCCCTGGGCCCCGATCGCCCGGACGTCGGCGAGCCGTCCCTGCCAGGTCGCGAGCTCCGCCTCTGCGGCGAGCAGCGGGCTCGCGAATTCCGTGCCGCCCAGGCGCTCCTCGACGGCACGCGCCCGCCGAAGGAGCGCGGCGGCCTCGTCGAACGCGCCGCGACCGGTCGCGAGGCGGGCCCGGTTCGTCGCGAGCCACAGCTCGGCGCGGTCGGTGGCGGTCCGCAGGCCGGTCCTGGTCGTGGCGTCCGCCTCGTCCCAGCGGCCGAGCAGGAACTCGGCCTTCGCCCGGAACCCGAGGAGGAGCCCGCCATACGTCCGGGCGACACCGAGGCGCTCGGTCACGGCATAGCCGGCGGCGGCCGCCTCCAGCGATGCCTCGGACTGACCGATCCGGTCGAGCAGTGAGGCAAGGTTGAACGCCGCGAGGGCGATGCCCTCCACGGACCCGAGCCGCTCCGCGATCGCCTGGCCCTCCCGGAACCGCGCGATGCCTGCGGCTGGATCCCCGAGGACCGCGAGCGACCAGCCGAGGACGCCCAGGGCGAGCGCCTCCTCACCGGGGGCATCGGCCGCCCGGGCGACCTCGATGGCCTCCGTCGCGTCGCGGACCGCCGCCTCGTACTCGCCGGCGAAGAGGAGGATGCCGGCGTGCTGGCCGAGGGCCCTGGCACGGGCGACGCTCGGGGGATCCGCGGGCAGCAGCCGGAGGGCCTCGGCAACGGCCTCCGCGGCCGCCCGGCGGTCCCCCGCCTCCCACAGGTACCAGCGGAGCCGGTCGTGGAGGTGGCCTGCCCGCGCCGGGTCGCGTTCGTCGCCGAGGGCGTCGATCGCGGCGCGACCCATGTCGATCGCGGCGGCGTACTCGCCGGCCAGCACCGCCGCGTCCGCCGCACGCTCGAGCAGGAGGTCCCGTCTCGTGCCGAGCGACGCGGCCGCGGCCGGCGCGGCCACGGCGAGGGCGTCTGCTCGGGCCCACAGCCGGTACGCCTCACCGAATGCGTAGACAAGCTCCGCCGCCTGCGCCGCGCCGACGGTCGGGGCGAGCGCCCGGTCCGGCCGGCGCGCGGCGTCCCAGTGGCGGGCGATCTCCGCCGGCTCGGTTCGCGAACCGGCGGCGGCACGCGCCTCCAGCGCCTCGGCGAACGCGGCGTGGAGGGCGGCCCGCTCCGCCGGGAAGAGCTCGGCGCTGACGGCCTCCTGGAGGAGCCCGTGCCGGAACTCGATTGACGGGCCGTCGGGACGGTCGACGCGCACGAGAATCCCGCTCGCGACGGCCTCCCGGAGCGCGTCGGCGAGGGCTCGCACGGGCAGGTCCAGGACGGCCAGGAGCAGCTCGTCGTCGATCCGGCGTCCGGCGGCGGCCGCCGCGCGGAGGACGCCGCGAGCCGGCTCGGAGAGCTCCGCGATCCGCGCCGCGAGCACGTCGCGGAGCACCGGGGGGAGGTCCCGGTCCACGTCCCCGCCGGCGAGGACGAGCTCCTCGACATAGAAGGGGTTGCCGTCGCAGCGGGCGAGGAGCCGGTCCACGACGGCCGGGTCCGCCGGCCCGTCGAGCAATGACGCGACCTGCGCCTCCACCTCGTCGCGACCGAACCGGCCGAGGTCGATCCGCTCGACCTGCTCCTCGCGCTCGAGCTCGGCGACGAGGGTCAGGTTGCCGACGGCCGCGCCCTGCTCGTCCGTCCGCAGGGCAAGCACGAGGAGCGCCCGGTCGTCGCGGAGCGCCCGGACGAGGAAGCCGAGCAGCTCCCGCGTCGATCGGTCGGCCCAGTGGACGTCCTCGACGACGACCACGAGCGGCGTGGCCCGGGCGAGCCGCTCCAGGACGCCGAGGATCAGCTCGAAGAGGCGCGCCTGGCCTGCGCGATCGAGCTCGGACGGAGCGGGCAGGTCGATGGCCCGGGTCGCGAGCTCGGGCACGAGGCGGGCGAGCTCGGATCGAGCGGGGCCGAGGAGCGCGGGCAGCCGCTCCGACGGGGTGTCTCGGACGAGCTCGCGGAGGAGCTCGACGAACGGCGCGTATGGCACGCCGTCGTCGGCGGTCTCGAGGCAGGCTCCCTCGATGACGCGGGCGCCGCCGTCGCTCGCGACCTCGCCGAACCGCGACAGCAGCCGGCTCTTCCCGATCCCGGCCTCGCCCGCGACGATGACCGTCCGGCCGTGACCGTCCGACACATCGGCGAGCTGCCCACGGAGGCGCGCCAGCTCGACCCCCCGGCCGACAAAGGAGCGACGCCCCAGGACCTCGACCACCGCCCCGGCATGATACGCGGGCCGATCCACGCCTCAGCCGACGAAACGGACGCGCCGCGGACCTGAGCGAGCCGGCGACGAGCCGGCGACGGCGCCGGCGGCGCGCGTTTGGGAGCCGTGACGGAACGCCGCGGCGCCGCTTTGGCCCGGCAGCCGCGGCTCCGGTCAGGCCGGACTGAACCCGGTGCTCTCGAGCACGCCACGCATCTTCGTCCGGGCGCGGCAGAGCAGCGTCCGCGTCGCCCCCGGCGTCCGGCCGAGCGTGGCGGCGATCTCCGGACCACGATACCCGTGCGCCGCGAGGACGAGCGCCGCCCGGTCCGAGCTCGACAGGCCCGCGAGGGCCGCGCGGAGCGCCGCGGCCGTCTCGAACTCGACCGCGATCGCCTCGGGAGTCGCCGGCGCGTCGGGCCGCGGCAGGTCGCCCGCCCGGCGGTCGACGACCGACAGGTGGCGCCCGCGGCTGGCCACGAGATTCCCGCCGACGCGATGGAGCCAGGCCCCGGGATCGTCGGGGGCACGGCCGGCCTCGATC
>DASUMJ010000198.1:0-6251 GCA_036277775.1 Candidatus Limnocylindrales bacterium | reverse complement strand
GCCGCGATCCAGGCGTCCATCGTCATCGGATCGGTTCTTCCGCGTGGCGACCCCGGCAGAGCGTGCCGTCCTGCCGGGGTCGGCGCCGGGCCGGCGCCTCGAGGTCCCGGGTCAGCACCCAGCCCCGCCGCCGGCCGCCACCACCAGCGACGCGGGCCCAGTGGGCGTCGCGTTCATCGTCTCCGTCGCGTTCACGCCGCCCAGCATAGAGGTCGAGCCGGTGCGCCGGGGGCCCGTCGAGGCGGCTCGACGTCTCAGGCGCTGTTGACGTGGGCGATCCAGGCGGCGAGACCGAGGTACCAGCCGAGCAGCAGCACCGGGATGGCCGCCGCCCAGCCGATCCAGCTGCCGCTCCGCGCGGTGAGCCAGAAGGCGGCGCCGGATCCGAGGGCCAGGATGAGCACGCCCACGGCCGGCCCCAGGCCTGCGGCGCCCGGGGTGCCCTGCCCATCGCCCGCGACGAAGAAGCCGAGGCTCGCCACGAGCGCCAGCCCGGTCGAGGCGAGCAGGGTCAGAGCACGCTCGAACGGGACGTGCGGGCGGCGCAGGGCGATGAACGTCGCCGCTCCGCCGAACACGACGCCGAAGAGCGCATTGATCACGACCGCGACGAGATGCGTTCCCGTCGGTGCGGGTCCTGCTGACTCGAGGCTCACGAGCGCAGCCAGGAACGCAACCGTCGCGATCCCGGAACCGAGGGCGGCGGCCGGGGATGGGGTCGTGACCGGGTCCAGCAGGCGGGCACGGAGGTCCGGGAGCGGTGTGGGCGCCGTCGTCGGCGGCGGCGCGGCCACGTCCGAGGCGTCGCTCATGGCCGTTCCCGCGGCCGCGGCCGGGGTCGACGCCGGCTCGGCCGGGGCCGCTGGCTCCCTGTCCCAGGCGGCGTGTCGGTCCATCCACCAGATCGAGCCGGAGAACGCGGCGATGCCCAGGAGGGCGATCCCGATGAGCGTCGGGTCGCCGATCGCGGCCGCGAAGAGCAGGAGACCGGCCGAGATCCAGACGTAGCGCCAGGCGGTGGTGCGCGACTGGATGCCGCCGAGGGCGAACCGCACGAGCAGGGGTCGCCGGGGCCCGACCTCCGGGGGCAAGACCACGCGTGTCCTCCAGTGCCCCCGAGGCTACGGGGCTCGGCGGGCGACGTCCTCGAGGTAGGCCTGGATCTCCGGCACCGCCCGGAGCATTCGCTCGAAGTAGTCGTTGACGGCCCCGACCGCGGCACTCGAGATTCCGGCCATCTCGTCCTCGCGGTCGGCGTGGGCCTGGCGGGTCCCGAGCGAATCACGGAGCCGGAGCAGGTAGCCCACCATCTCCGCCTCCTGCGGCCCGTCGAGGGCCTGGATCGCCGACATGATCAGCCGGTCGACCTGGGCGACCATCGTCTCGGAATCGAAGGCCTCCCCTGAGCTGGCGGCATCGTCGAGCGTCCGGACGAGGGCGGCGACCTGGTAGAGCGCCGTGATCGGCTCGTCGAAGAGCTCGCGGAGGTAGGCCGCCTCGGAGTACCGGCCGCTCATCCGGAAGACGTTGTACATCCGCCGGGCCGCCTTGCCGAAGTTCGGCTCCTTGACGGTGTACTTCCAGACCTCGTGCTCGAGGGTGTCGACGTAGTCGTCGACCGAGTCCGCCGAGAGCTCCTTCACGAGCTTCGAGAAGAGCGGGATCGACTCCGATTCCAGGTAGACCTCCTGGAAGTACGGATCCAGGAACCCGTCGAGCGGCACGATCGTGCCGTCGGGCGCCTCCCACGTGACGTCGAGCATGTTGCTGGCGTTGGCAAGCTTGCCGCGGGTCTTGTCGGCGATGACCCAGTCGAGCTTGCACCAGCCCGGCTCGATCTCGCCGTCCGACCAGGGGATGACCTTGACGGAGCCGTCCTCGAGGATCAGCTCCATCTGGCCGGCCCGGATCTCCTCCAGCGTCCAGGACATCGGCGAGCCCTTCGAGACCTTCTGGCCGCCCTTCGTGCCGGCGATCTGGTGGGTGCCGAACTTGACCTCCCAGAGCCGATGGCCCGGTCCGCTGGCGGTCGTGAGGGCTTTCTCCCGCATGAGATCGCCGAGGATCGTGCAGGCGGCCTCGCGGCTGTCCGCCTTGATGTGGATGCGCTCGAAGAAGTCACAGTCCGCCGGGAACGCGTTGACCTTGCTCTGCGCGGCCGATCCCGAGATCGAGAGGGCGGTCATGACCTGTGGCGGCCGGTCCTCGAAGCCGACGATCGTCGACATCTCCCGGAACCGGGCGAGATCCTCGGGCTGGAAGTCGAGCATCGTGACGCGGTGGCCGTAGACGCCGGTGTTCACGTCCATGACGAGGTCGCCGCCGCTCGCCTCGGTCGCCATCGCGGCGACCCACTCGGCCGCGGCTGCCTCGTCGATCTCCACGCCGAGCCGTGCCGCGGACTGCATCACCCGATCGATCGCGTCGGCCGGCGTGGCCCCGCCGTCCGGGGTCGGCGTCCCGGCGTCCCGCCCAGTCCCTGCCTGCATCTCGCCCTCCGTCTCGCTCGCAGGATCCCGGGGCCGGCACACCGCGCGCGGGGTGCCGATGCGATCGCCGCCGGACCGCCGCCAGTCTACGCGTCGGTCCCCGTTCGAATCGGCGCTCGTCGGCAACCGGCCCGGAGCATCAGCCGGCCCGGCGAAGCTCCAGGCGCACCACGACCCGCGGCCGCGACGCCGACGGATCGGAAGCCCGCTCGGCGACGACCTGGAACCCGGCTCGCCGGAACATCGGGAGCGTCCCGGTGAACGCGGACTCGGGATGGACGCCCTCGCCGTCCGCGACCGCGACCGGGTAGGCCTCGAGCGCCTCGGCGCCCTGGGCTCGAGCGAACTCGATCGCCCCGTCGAGGAGCGCCCGCGCCACGCCGCGACCGCGTGCCGACGCCGAGACCGCGAAGCAGACGATCGACCAGACCGGTCGGTCGTCGATCGTCGGGATCACCTTCGAGCGCACGATCCGTTCGAAGTCGGCCCGCGGCCCCAGGCTCACCCAGCCCACCGCCCGAGTCGACGCGGACCCGTCGCCGGCGCCCTCGAGGGCCACGAGGCCCGGCGGCAGCGGCCGCGCCGCCTGCTCGCGGAGGCGGTCGCGGAGCTCCGGCACCTTCATCGCCGCGAAGTCCTTCGAGCGCAGCCGCCAGAACTGGCACCAGCACCAGCGAGGGTCGCCGCCCTCGCGGAACAGAGCCTCGAGCGCCGGCCAGACGGCTGGGGAAGCGGGGACGATCTCCACGATGTCATGGTGCCGCACCGGTGGGCTCGCGTCGCGTCCCCTGAGGCCGCGTGGCGGCCGCGTCGGAGTCACCCGTCGAGGCACGCACTGGGCCGGCCGGACATGCCGTTCCGCGGCCTCGGCTACGCTCCGCGGCGATGGACCTCCCCGATCTCGGCCGCCCGCTGCCCGAGCCCGCGGTCGCCGGCGAGCCGCCGTCGATCGTGGAGCTGATCCGGCGGGGCGCGCTCGATGCGGAGCTCGCGGCGCTCGTCTGGCTCCTCGTCGAGGGCCAGATCCCGCTCGTCGTCGCGGCACCCGACGAGGTCGTCGAGCGCGGCGTCGCCGCCGACGTCCTGGCCGGCATCCTTGCCTCGCTCCGGCCGGACCTCGGGGTGGGGGACACCGAGGCACTGCGTGCTCCGCTCGCCGCCCGGACGGCGCGCGAGCTCGTCCACGGGGACCGGCCGGGCGGGGTGGCCCACGCCGAATCGCTCCAGCGGCTCTATGACGACCTCGGTGCCTCACCGCCGGCCGGTCTCACGCCCGACGAGCTGTCGTTCCTCGGCTGCGTCCTCGTCCTCGGTGAGGACGAGCCGCCGCCCGTGGCCGCGGCAGACCCGGCGATGGCGCCGCCACGGACCGTGCGCGTCGTCGCGGCGCACTACGTCCGGCCCCTCCATCGCGACGAGCACGGCCACCCGCAGCTCCTGGGGCCGGCCGTCCTCGCGACGTGGGATCCCGCCCAGACGGGCTTCGAGCACTTCGCCTGGGGAGTGCTCCCGGAGATCGCGTCCCGGCTGGGGCGGCGCGCCGGCGACCTCGAGGCAGACCTCCACCACCGGCGCGACGATCTCGGTGGCCTGGCGGCGGCCGGCGTCGCATCGCTGGCCGAGGTGGGTCGCCTCGTGGCCGGGTACCGCGTGGGATACGGCCACGCCCACGGGAGCGCGGGCGCCGGTCCGCACTGAGCGGCTCCGGCCCGCCTGCGTCGGCGGGCGGCGCAGACCTGCGATCCGTGCGCGAAATCCCGACCCGAGGGCGCAGTAGGATCGTCGTCCACAGACCGGCCGGGCGATCGGTCGCCGTCGAGGGCTGCAGCCGAGCGTCTCGTCTCGATCCAGGAGGGGTGCATGAACTGGTTCCCGTGGTTCCTCTTCGCCCACGTGCTCGGCGCGGTCATCGCGTTCGGGCCGACCTTCTCGCTGCCGATCCTCGGTCGGATGGGCGGCGCCGAGAAGCAGCACGGCAACTTCGCCACCCGGGTCAGCCTCGCGATCTCGAAGCAGCGGATCATCCCGCTCGCGATCCTCCAGGGGATCACCGGCGTCGGGCTGATCATCACCGGGAACGTCGACATGGGCCGGGCGATGTGGTTGAACATCGCGATCGTCCTTTATCTCATCGCCCTCGGCTTCGCCCTCTTCGTCCAGACGCCGACGGCCCAGGCGATCGTCAAGCTCACCTCCGGACCGCCGCCTGCACCCGGCGCCCTGCCGTCCGAGCCGTCGCCGGTCCTCTTCCCGCTGATCCGCCGCAGCCAGCTCGGCGGCATGTTCCTCGCCGGGCTGATCGTCGTGATCGTCTTCCTCATGGTCGTGAAGCCGCAGTTCTGACGGCGCGGGCCCTCGCCCGCGCGCTGCGGCCGGCCGGGCGATAATCGGCGGACCACCACGATCGGTCGCCACCGACCGCCCAGGAGTCCGCCCGATGCCCCACGTTGCCAGCTCCGCCTCCGATCTCCTCGCCCGGGTTCGCCCGGCGCTCCACGTCGAAGGCGGGCGCATCGTCGTCGACCACCTCGACCGCCTCCGGGGCGACGCGATCCGGGACATCGCCTGGACCGCGGCCTTCGGGACGGACGAGGGCGCCGTCGCCGCTGCCCAGTGGCTCGCGTGGGAGGCCGCGCAGGCGACCGGCGCACGCTCGGCGAGCATTCACGAGCTGTATGCGGCTCGGGCGCGCGGCGAGGTCTCGGGGTTCACCGTCCCGGCGGTCAACATCCGGGCCCAGACCTTCGACATGGCCCGGATCACGTTCGAGACGGCCGCCGCGGCAGATGCCGGAGCGGTCATCCTCGAGCTCGCCCGGAGCGAGCAGACCTACACCTACCAGCGCCCGATCGACTACGCGACGGCCTGCCTGGCCGGGGCGGTGGCCGCCGGCTGGCAGGGCCCGGTCTTCCTCCAGGGCGACCATTACCAGTTCAACGCCAAGAAGTACGCCGCCGACCCGGAATCGATGACCGAGGAGATCCGCCGGGCCTGTCGGCTGGCGATCGACGCCGGCTACCGCAACATCGACATCGACTCCTCGACCCTCGTCGACCTCTCCAAGCCGAACGTCGACGAAGAGCAGCGCGAGAACTACCTCCGGACGGCCGAGCTGACCGCCCTCATCCGGTCGCTCGAGGCCGACGGCGTGACGATCAGCGTCGGCGGCGAGATCGGCGAGGTCGGCAAGCAGAACTCGACCGAGGCCGAGCTCCGGGCCTACCTCGACGGCCTTCGGGGCGAGCTCGCCCGGATCGCGCCCGGCGCGATCGGGATCAGCAAGGTCAGCGTCCAGACCGGCACCTCGCACGGCGGCGTCGTGCTTCCCGACGGAACGGTCGGCAAGGTCGCGGTCGACTTCGACGTCCATCGCCGGCTCGGCGCGGTCGCGCGCGAGGAGTACGCCCTGGCCGGGACGGTCCAGCACGGCGCGTCGACCCTGCCCGACGACATGTTCCACGTGTTCCGCGACGTCGAGACCGCCGAGATCCACCTGGCGACCGGGTTCCAGAACCTGCTCTACGAGCACCCGGCGTTCCCGCCCGCGCTCCACGAGCAGATCGAGGCGTGGTGCTTCGACAACGCGCTCGACGAGCGGAAGTCGGACCAGACGGACCAGCAGTTCGTGTACACGACCCGGAAGAAGGCGATCGGGCCGTTCAAGCGGGAGCTGTGGGACCTCGAGACGAAGGACGAGATCCTCGCCGCCCAGGCGGCCAAGATCCGGTTCCTGTTCGAGGAGCTCGGCGTGGTCGGGTCGCG
>DASUMJ010000197.1:0-24026 GCA_036277775.1 Candidatus Limnocylindrales bacterium | reverse complement strand
GTCGTCATGGGCCGCCTGGTGCCCTGCCGCACCAGAAACCGTCGACCCGGCTGGGGAGGGGTGGGGTCTGGTGCGAATCGCCGGGCCCGCAGGTACTGGACGCCCGCGTCGGAGGTCCCCCACGATGGCGGAGCCCCCTAGGCAAGGGCCCCGGGATCTCCCGGGATCGGTACCAACAGCAACCAGTACTCGGGGACCACGATGAAGACGCGCTACCTCTCGGACCGGACCGGCGCCCGCGCTTCGCGCGTTGCGGCGTCGTCCCTGCTCGCCCTCTCGGCGCTCGGTGCCGGGGTGGGCTCGGCATTCGCCGCTCCCGGTGGCGGCGGCTCCATCTGGACGAACGGCGATCCGTGCACGACGCCCGCGGCCCAGAACGACAACCTGTACGCGCCGGGCGACACCGTCTACGTCCGCGGCGCGAACTTCGCCGCGTCGAGCGGGTTCGACTGGGACATCAGCGGCCAGCCGGGCGGCGCGAGCGGCGACCCCGGACTGTCCGTGGTCAGCGGCGCCTCCACGACCGATGCCGACGGCGCGTTCTGCGTCGCGGCGTATGTCGTCGCGGCCGACGACTGGGGCGTCTACTCGGTGGACGTGACCCAGGGGCGCACCAGCAAGAACGACAACTACCGGGTCGAGGGCGACGGCACGACCGGCGATGACCCGGTCGACGAGCCCGGCGACGAGACGACCGAGGATCCTGCCGAGGAGACCGCCGAGGACCCGGCCGACGAGACCGCGGAAGACCCGGCCGACGAGACGATCGAAGACCCGGCCGACGAGCCCGGCGACGAGACGCTCGAAGATCCGACCGACGAGACGACCGAGGAACCGACCGACGAGACGATCGAAGACCCGGCTGACGAGATCGCCGACGACCCGGCCGACCTTCCCGCGGACGAGCCGAGCGTCGAGGAGCCGAGCGTCGACGAGCCGAGCGTCGACGAGCCGAGCGTCGAAGAGCCGACCGTCGACGATCCGACTCCGGCGGTCGACGACGAGTCCGCGACGGACGAGACGACCGATCCGGTCGACCCGCCCACCGTCAAGCCGCCGTTCCAGGCCGTCCTGGGCGAGGTTTCCGTCGACGCGGGCATCGAGCTCCCGGCGACCGACACGGTGTCCGATGTCGTGACGGGCGCGCCGTCTCTCCTGCTCATCGTCGGCCTCGCCGGCCTCGCCGGCGCCGCCGTCCTCTTCGCCCCGAGCCGGCGTCGCGAGCCTGACGCGACGGAGTAGCCGGCAGGGGCCGCTGTCCCCGAGCCACTGACGACCGGGATGCTGTGCCCGCATCCCGGTCGTCGGATTCCCGGGTCAGACGTCGACCTCGAACCCGGGCCGCACGAGCTCGACCGACCCGCCCCACCGGTCCCGGACCGATCGGACGGCCGCTTCGGCGTCGCGGCCCGGCAGGAGGTGGGTGAGGAGCACTCGCCGGGGCCGCGTCTCCGCGGCCAGGGTCCCGACCGTTGGGCCGTCGAGGTGTGACGCTCCAGGCGCGATCGGACCGGCGCCGAACGAGACCTCGACGAGGAGCGTGTCGCCGGCGCGGACGAGCGGCTGGAGGTCCGCGACGGCCCCGACGTCGCCCGAGTAGACGAGCCCCGGACCGGCGTCCCCGACATCCACCCGGAAGGCATAGCTGTCCTCGGTGTGCGTGACCCGTCGCGCTTCGAGGCGGAACGGCCCGACTCGGCGGATGCTCGGGTCTAGGGTCACGACATCGAGCGCCGCGGCGGTGAACCCGGGCGCCGCGTGCAGCGCATCCAGGCGTGCCGCGAGCTCGGCCGGGGCATCCACGCGCAGCCGTGCCGCCGGCCGAACGTGGTAGCGGAGCCAGTGCCGCAGCGGCACGAGGTCGATGCAGTGGTCCGGGTGGAGGTGGCTGATCGCCACGGTCTCGAGCCGCTCGGGCGGGAACCGTGCGGCCAGGCCGGCGAACGCTCCGTGGCCGAGATCCAGGGCCAGGGCTCGGTCGCCCGACTGCACGAGGTAGCAGGCGCCGATCGATCCGGGATCGTCCGAGTAGGCCGGCCCGGCGCCGACGACCGTCAGGCGCATGGGATCCGGTGAGCGTCCGACGGGGTCACGCCCGCAGGGTAGCGCGGGCCGCGCCGGCGGTCGCGGGCGATCAGTCCTGGTCGCCCTCGGGTGCGCCGCGCCGGGTGTGGCTCGGGGTCTCGACCGACGGATCGGGCGTCGCGGCCGGTTTCGGCGTCTTGGCCGGCTTGTCCGTCGGGGCCGCCGCCGGCTCCGTCGGCTGGGGCCCCTGACCGGAGCCCGGCTTCGCGTCCTTGAGCCGGTCGAGCGCCTTCTGGCTGGCCTCGCGGGCCCGATCGATCCCGTTGGAGGCCGCATCGGGCAGCTTGTTCGAGAGGGTCTCGAGCACGGTCACGTGCAGGCCGAGCGCGGCCTGGAGCCTGGCCAGCCGTTCCGGATCGGAGCCGACCTCGGCCATCGCGGCATCGACCGCCTCGCGATAGGCCTTGATCGCCGCCGCGACGGCGGACCCATCCCCGGATTCGACGGCGAGCTCGGCGTCGACGAGGCGCTCCTCGATCTGCCGGATCCGCTCGAGTGCCCGCTCGTCCGCGTCGGCGGGCAGGAGGGCGGTCTCGAACCAGACGCGGGCACCGTAGAGCGGTCCGCCTGGTCCCGACGCCGCCACGCCCACCGCGGCGGCGAGGGTGAGCGCCGCGGCGAGGAGCAGGGCGACCGCGCGACCGCGCCCCGTGCCGTGGCGATGCCGGGCGCGGCCGATCGACTGCTCGAGGGCCCGCATCCGGGCCTCTTCGAGGACGGCCATTCGGATCCGCGCCGACGCCTTCCGGTTCGGCGACAGGCGCGCGGACGAGTACGCCTCGAGGCGCCCCCGCAGCTCCTGCGTCCCCGGATGGTCGTCCTGCACGTTGTACTCCTCGTTCATGCCCTGTCCCCGAGCCGGACGTGGGCCTCGACGTCGAACGGTTCCGATTCGAGCTCGAGGCCGAGTGACCGCCGCATCGCCGCGATCGCCCGGAACTGGAGGCCTCGGATCGTCCCTTCCTGCTTGCCCATCGCCTCGGCCGCCTCGCGGGCCGACAGGCCGGCAAAGAACCGGAGCTCGATGGCCTCTCGCTGGTCGGGCGTCAGCTGCGCCAGCGCCCTGGCCACCGCGTCGAGGTCCTGCCGGAGCAGGGTGACCTCGTCCGGTCCTGCCTCGTCGGCCGCCCGATCCGCCGCGGCATCCAGCTCGGCGTGATCGTGGCGCGTCCTGGCGTGGTCGATGATCGTGTTCCTGGCCAGCCGGAAGAGCCAGCCCCCGAACGGGACGCCTCGCACCTCATAGCGCGGAAGCGCTTCCAGGGCCTTGACGAAGACGAGCTGCGTCAGGTCCTCCGCGTCGCTCGGGCGGTTGACGCGGCTGGCAACGAAGCGGTAGACCGGCTCATGGAACTCGTCGAAGATCCGCCCGAAGGCCCAGGGGTCACCCCCCTTCGCCTCCAGGACGAGTCGCTCGAGCGCGTCGTCGTCCAATCTCACAACGAACCAACCCGCCAGGTGTTAGGCGACGCGGCCACCGGCGCCCCGGACCCGCAGCCGGTCGGGGATGCGGACCGCCACGCGATCGCCGCCCCGCCGGAACGCGAGCGTCTCGTAGCCCGCGTCGGCGAGGACACCATACCCCGCCTCCAGCCCCCACGCGAAGTGGTACTCGCGGTGGGCGTCCGATCCGGAAGTCACATGCTCGCCGCCGAGCTCGCGGTACCGCGCCAGGAGCGGTGGGCCCGGGTACGGCTCGCCGGAGACATGGCGGTAGCCGCTCGTGTTCAGCTCCAGCGCCGTGCCGGTGTCGACGAGCGCGCGGAGGGCCGGCTCGAACAGCTCGACCGCGGAGTAGATCTCGGCCGCCGAGAAGCGTGACGCGAGGTAGCGCCGCACGACGTCGAGATGGCCGATCGTGTCGAACAGCCCCGAGCCCGCGGCCGCTGTGATCTCGGCGAGGTAGGGACCGAGCGTCTCGGCGAGCGTCCGGCTGGCGGCCCAGGTCCGGACCCGCCCCGGGACGTACGGCGAATCCGGCCAGTCGTGGACCGAGCCGATCGTGAAGTCGTAGCGATGCCGGGCCAGGTGGGCGCGGAGGTCGGGCTCCCAGCTCCGGTTGTAGGTCAGCTCGGCCCCGAACCGGATGGCGACCCCCCTTGGCGCCCAGCGCTCGGCGGCTTCGCGGGCGGTTCGTTCGCGCGCCTCGAACGAGGCGTAGCCCCAGGCCGGGTCGCGGGCGTCGAAATCGACGTGGTCGGTGATCGCGAGCTCGCTGATGCCGCGGGCGGCGGCGAGGGCCGCGTAGACGTCGATCGGGACATCGCTGTCCGGCGACAGGTCGGTGTGGAGGTGCGAATCGAGCGGCAGGTCGCGCCCGCGACGGGCCTCCGCCGGGGCATCGGCGTCGTCGATCGCGTCGGCCGTCACCCGGCGATGAGCCCCAGCTCGCGGCCGACGCGATCGAAGGTACCGAGCGCCCGGTCGAGGTGGTCGTCGGTGAGCGCCGCGGTCACGATCGTCCGGAGCCGGGCCTGGTCGAGCGCCACGGTCGGGAAGACGACGGACGTCGCGAAGACACCCTCCTCGAAGAGCCGCGCCGAGAAGCGGATCGCGGCTTCCGACTCGCCCACGATGACCGGCGTGATCGGCGTCTCCGAGCGCCCGATGTCGAAGCCGAGGCGGGCGAGCTCCGCCTTGAACCGGCGGGTGCTCGCCCACAGGCGCTCGATCCGCCAGGTCTCCTCCTCCATGACCCGGATCGCCTCGCGGCAGGCGGCGACGACGGCCGGCGGATGGGAGGTCGAGAAGAGGAACGGCCGGGCCCGCTGGACGAGGAGGTCGCGGAGCGCCTGCGAACCCGCGACGTAGCCGCCGAGGACGCCGACCGCCTTCGACAGCGTCCCAACCTGGATCGCGACCCGGCCGTGGAGCCCGAAGTGGTCCACGGACCCGCGGCCGTTCCGGCCCAGCACGCCCGAGGCGTGGGCGTCGTCGACGAAGACGGCCGCGCCGAAGCGCTCGGCGAGCTCCACGATCCCCGGCAGCGGCGCGATGTCGCCGTCCATCGAGAAGACGCCGTCGGTGACGACGAGGATCAGCCGGTACGGCCCGGCGCCGTCGGGCCGACCACGCTCGGCCGCCTCGGCGAGGATCGCCTCCAGGCCGCCGAGGTCGCCATGCGGGTAGACCTTCCGCGGTGCCTTCGAGAGCCGCATGCCGTCGATGATCGAGGCGTGGTTGAGGGCATCGGAGACGATGAGGTCGGCGTCGCCGGTGATCGTCGGGATGACGCCGGTGTTGGCCGTGAAGCCGCTCTGGAACGTCAGGACCGCCTCGGTGCCCTTGAACGCGGCGAGCTCGGCCTCGAGCGCCTCGTGCATCGCCATCGTCCCCGCGATCGTCCGGACCGCCCCCGGGCCGACGCCGTAGTCCTGCACCGCGGCGATTGCCGCCGCCTTGAGCCGCGGGTGGTGGGTCAGCCCGAGGTAGTCGTTCGAGGAGAGGCTGATGACCTCGCGCCCGTCGACGGTCACGACCGGGCCCTGCTGCGAGCTCATCACCCGGAGGGGTCGATAGAGGTGCTTCGCCCGGAGCTCGTCGAGCTCGGTCTCGAGGAAGGCCAGCGGATCGCGCCGCGTCACGTTCGTCATCGGTTCAGTCCGTCCAGTCCATGATGACCTTGCCCGAATCACCGGACCGCGCGGCCGCGAAGGCCGCCGCATGGTCGCGGTGCGAGAAGCGATGGGTGATCGCCGGGCGGATGTCGAGCCCCGACTGGAGCATGACCGACATCTTGTACCAGGTCTCGTACATCTCCCGGCCGTAGATGCCCCGGAGCGTCAGCTGGTTGAAGACGATCGTCGTGACGTCGAGCGAGATCTCCCCGGTCGGGATGCCGAGGATCGCGATCCCGCCGCCGTGGGCCATGTTCGCGATGGCCGACCGGAGCGCCGCCGCGACGCCCGACATCTCCATCGCGACGTCGAAGCCCTCGACCATGCCGAGCTCGCGCTGGGCGTCCCGGAGGTCGCGGGTGGTGGGGTCGACGACGAGCGTGGCACCCATCCCGGCAGCGAGCTCGCGCCGGAACGCGTTCGGTTCCGAGACGACGATGTGGCGGGCGCCGGCGTGGCGGGCGACGGCGGTGGCCATGAGGCCGATCGGGCCGGCGCCGGAGATCAGCACGTCCTCGCCGAGGACCGGGAAGGTGAGCGCCGTATGGACGGCGTTGCCGAACGGGTCGAAGATCGCGGCGACTTCCTCGTCGATCCCGGGCCAGTGGTGCCAGACGTTGGTCACCGGCAGGACGACGAGCTCGGCGAAGGCGCCGTCCCGCCCGACCCCGAGCCCGACCGTGTTCGCGCAGAGGTGCCACCGCCCGGCCCGGCAGTGCCGGCATCGGCCGCAGATCACGTGGCCCTCGCCGCTGACGACATCGCCGGGGTGGAGGTCGGTCACGTTGGTGCCGACCTCGACGACCTCGCCGACGAACTCGTGCCCGACGACGAGCGGCGCCTTGATCGTCGATGCCGCCCACGGGTCCCACGACTCGATGTGGAGGTCGGTGCCGCAGATGCCGGTCTTCCGAACCCGGATCAGGACGTCGTTGATCCCCATCACCGGGTCCGGGACGTCGATGAGGCTGAGGCCGGGCCCAGCCTCGGTCTTCACGAGCGCGCGCATCGCCGCGTCTCCCTTACATCCGATGCCGCCCCGCCGTCCGGGGCTCAGTCCGGCTCGTCGTCGTCCTCGGGAACGTCGGACCAGTCGAGGACCGGATTCTCCACCCTTCCGATGCCGTCCACCTGGCAGCGGACGCGATCGCCTGGCTCGAGGAACATGGGCGGCTCGCGATAGACGCCGACGCCGGCCGGGGTTCCCGTCGCGACGAGGTCGCCGGGCTCGAGGGTGATCTGGCGGGTGATGAGCTCGATGAGCTGGGCGACGCCGACCACGAGGTCGGCCGTGGTGCCGTCCTGCATGAGCACGGCCGCGCCGGCGTCCGGTCCGGTCGTGGGGATCCGCCAGCTGCGGATCCGGAGGCCGGCCGCCGGATCGACCTCGTCGGCGGTGACGAAGTCGGAGCCGACCGGGAGGAACGTGTCGGAACCCTTCGCCCTGAGCCACTGGCCGTCGCCCTTCTCGCCGTCCCGAAGCGCCGCCGGGACCCCCTGCCAGTCCCGGGCGCTGACATCGTTCAGCACGACGTAGCCGGCGACGTGGTCCATCGCCCGATCGGCCGACACGCGGCGCGCGCGCCGCCCGATCACGACGCCGAGCTCGACCTCGAGGTCGAGGGCGTGGGTGCCCTCCGGCCGGATGATCGGCTCGCCGTCACCGATGACGGCATTCGCGAACTTGCCGAAGAGGACCGGACGAGCCGGCGCCGGGCGGCCACCCTCGGCGACGTGGGCCGCGTAGTTCAGCCCGACGCAGACGACCTTGCCGGGGAACTCGATCGCCGGGCTGGGAACGAGATCCGCTCGCGGCAGGCCGGCGTCGGGATCCTCGCCCAGCCGCGCGACGACCCCGGCAGCTTCGGCGACGAGGGCGGGGAGCGCCGCGTCGGCGAGCGCGAGGTCGAGGCCGCCTTCGACGGCCTGGAGCCGGACGACGCGATCGCGCGCCGTCAGGACGCCGACCGCGGGGCCGTCGTCGGCGAGGAATGCGACGAAGTGCACCCCGCGGCCCCGTGCCGGCTAGCTCGCCGCCGGCGTCGGGGTCGGCGCGGGCGTGGCGGTCGGAGCCGGCGTGGCCGAGGTGGCCGGGGTGCCGGTGGGTGCGGCCGAGCCGCTCGGGGCCGGCGTGCCCGTCGGGCCCGGCGTCGGCGTCGGATCCGGGCACAGCGGCTCCGGGTTCGTCTTCTCGCCCTGCTGCGCGAAGAAGTCCCGGATCAGCTGCACGTCGAGCGTCTGGAGCGGCAGGACCTGGCCCCAGAGCAACGCCGCGTACGGCCAGTTCATCTGGTCGAACCGCGCGACGACGGTCGTCGCCGTGGCCGGCAGGTTGCAGATGGGACTGTTCGGCATCGTCGAATAGAGGTCCTGGAGCGCGCGCTGGGAGGTCTCGTCGCACGCGGTGTCGCCGTCGCCGCAGCGGTACAGGACCACGAGCCCGCCGTGCTCGAGGTTGTGGATCCAGCCCTGCGGCGGGGCCTGGTCGTCGGGGCCGTAGACCCCCGGGGGAACGGGGCCCTCGCCCTGGATGTTGAAGTGCTTGCCGCTCGCCGGCGGGCAGATCGCGTACCGGACGAACGTCCCGAGATCCTGGTGCTCCCGCCCGAAGTCGCTCTGGACGTAGCCGATCCGCGGCGTGGTGCCGGGCGCGGGTGACGACGTGGGTGCCGGCTCCCACTGGGTGGTGCAGGCATAGACGGGCGATGTGGCGTTCAGGAACGCCATCGTGGCCATGGCGACGACGGCAACGCCGGCGAGGCCCCAGAGCAGGCGGCTCCGGTTCCGTTCGAGGAACGACTGCCGGGGCGCGGCACGGAGGCTGCGGGAGGCCCGCGCGCGGTTCGGCGGGGGCGGCGTGCGGCGAGACGAGCTGGTCAAGGATGGCCTCGTTGGTGTCTGGTCGACCGGCGCCGATCCCGCTTCCCGGGCGGCGCGCCAGCAGAGGGTAGCGTGCCGGGCCTGGCCGCGCGCGCGAGCAGGCCTACGGCTCGGCCAGGTAGGCCCGGACCTCGTCCCGCCGGAGGCCGCGCAGCAGCAGGAGCGCTAGCGCCCCGAAGAAGAGCGCGACGATCGGCTGCCCGAGCACGATCGCGTACGGGATCGGCGGGACGGTCAGCGACGCCAGGCCCAGCGACAGCGTCCGGGCGGCCTCCTTGCGCTGCAGGACGAGCGTGACCGTGAAGATCGTGTATGCGAGGAGGACCATGACGACGATCCCGACCGGGCTGATGGGAGCCGAGATCGCCTGGTCGACGACGAACGGCAGCGAGACGCCGATCCCGGCGAGGATCACGAACGCATAGACCAGGAAGAGACGGATCGGGCCGGGCATCGCCCGGACGCTGTCGAGCACGGATCGATTCTGCCCCAACGGTGGCCCGGAGCCGGTCCGGTCGCGCGAGCCGGGATGTGGCCGCCTCGGCGCGGGTGCGGACCTATACTCCCGCGACGTGTCGGACCTGCCGTTCCCGCTCGCGGCCGAGCTCGCCGGCCGATTGGCGTCCGCGCTCGACGTCGAGGGCAAGATCCTCCGGGGGCTCGAAGCGCTCGGACCCGTCGCCGGTCGTGACGTCCTGCTCGTGGACGGCGCCGGCTCGGCGGTCGAGGAGGGCCTCGTGGGCTTGGGTTCGCGGGTTACGCACCACGCCACCGCCGCCCCGTTCCGGACCCGGCTCGCAGACGGCAGCACCGATGTCGTCGTGGGCCTCTGGTCGGCCTTCCGGGGGCCCGATCCATCCGACATCGCGGAGGCCGATCGGATCCTGCGGCCGGCGGGCCGGCTGCTGGCGCTCCACGACTACGGTCGAGACGATGTCTCGCGGCTCTTCGGCGAGCGCCCGGAGTACGGCGGCTGGAGCAAGCGGAACGGCCCGTTCCTCAGCGGCGGGTTCCGGATCCGCGTCGTCCACTGCTTCTGGACGTTCGAGACCCAGGAGGCGGCGACGGCCTTCCTCAGCGAGGCGTTCGGGGAGCCCGGGGCGACCCTCGCGGCCTCGCTGAAACGACCGCGCCTGTCGTACAACGTGGCGATCTACCATCGGTCGCGCGGGGGCGTCGAGCCGGCCGCGTGACGCTCCCGCAGGCGTCGGGCCGGGCCCGGGGGCGCTTGCTGGTACCCTGCCGCCGATGACCGCCCGCCCGCCGCGCCTCGACGATCGATCGCACGTCGTGCCGCGCCGCGCCGATGGCTCGCGCGGCCGCAGCGGGCCGCACCTCGGTCCGATCGCGATCACCCCCGTGCGCGTGACGCTCGTGATCGCGCTCGTCGGGGCGCTCGCGTTCATCGCCTATGCCGTCATCCAGGTGGACGATTCGGCCCAGATCCCGATGGTCACGGTCGGGACCGGCGTCCTCGGCATCGTCTTCGCGGCGTTCGCCGTCGGCGGCGCCATCCGGATGTGGCGAGCCTGGCAGGATGGCCTGCAGGGCCGGACCTTCGCCTTCGCGGTCGTCGGCGGACTCGCCGGGATGGTCGCGATCGGCTGTTTTGCCGGAGCCCTCGTCCTCGCCCTCGTCTGGGGTGCCTGAGACCCTCTGCTAGACTCGGCCGTCTCCGGGGCCCCCATCGTCTAGAGGCCTAGGACGCCACCCTTTCAAGGTGGAGATCACCGGTTCGAATCCGGTTGGGGGTACCAATCACGGCCCGCTGATCCGGCCGAGTCGGGGCATCGGCTGGCTCCGCGGACTCGGCGTCGGCTGGCTCCGCGGGTCGCGCTCGAGGCGCGACGAAGGCCGGATCGCTGCTACCATCCCGGGCGATGGAGCTCATGGGCGTGCGCATCCCGACGATCGTCAAGGACACCCTCGCGACTCGCTGCGACGGCTGCCTCGAGGTCATCGACGGGACGCCCTGGCGCCTCAACGTCCTCGACATCGTCGCCACCGAGACCGCGGTCTCCTGGGCCGGCCAGCCCGTCCTCAACCCGGGCCCGTTCCAGTTCCACCGCGACCCCGCCCACGTCCGCGCCTGGATGGGCGACCGCGGCTGGCTCTTCTGTCGCAAGGGCGAGATCCGCGAGATCATGCGGCCGATCCCGATCCCCGGCGACGAGCCGCGCTGGGGACTCTGCGACGGCATCCACCGCGACGATCACGAGTTCATCCCCGCCTGACCCCGTCGATCGAGCGCCTCTGATAGGGCGCCGGAGCTCACCGGCCAATCGGCCGTTGACAGGCGGCCCGCGTCCTTCCTATCCTCCGCCGGTCCGCGTCCCGATGTCGTACCCAGAATTGCCGAGGTTTCGGCGTGGCTCGCACGGCTCCACGCAGTCGTCGGCGCCGCCTCGGCCGGAGGACCCGTATCGATGTCCCGCCAGGCCGCGCCGCCCGTCGGTGCGCCGATCGACTGGCTGTCGCTCGGTCCGGCGAGCCGGCTCGTGGGCGTCGATCCCGACACCCTTCGACGCTGGGCCGACTCCGGCCGCATCCGCGCCTTCGCGACCCCGGGCGGCCACCGTCGCTTCAGCCGAGGCGACCTGGAGCTGCTCGTCGCCGCCCGGAAGCCCGGCGCCCGGCCGCTCGCGGCGCTCGGCACGACCTCCGACCGCGTGACCCGCGCCTACGCCCGCGCCTACCGCGACGCGTCGCCCGTGGCGCCGGACCGGCTGCGGAGCGACGCTCGCGAGGCCCTCCGGTCCGAAGGGCGCCGGCTCGTCGCGGTCATCCTCGCGTACCTCGACGCCGTGAGGCCGGCGGATCGCGACCGATGGGAGGCGGAGGCGGTCGCGCTCATCGGCGCGGCCGCGGCTCGCCTGGCCGAGGCCGGCGTGCCCGCTCCGGAGGTCGTGGCGATCTACCTCCGCGCCCGCCGGCCGCTCCTCGGGGAGCTCGACGCCATCGGCCGGCGACGGGCCCTCGACGCCACGCGGCTCGCCGACCTCTACGGACGCGCCGTCACCCTGCTCGACCGCCTGCTGCTCCATCTCGTCGAGACGCATGCGGCCTCGCTCGCGCGGCCCGGCGCCGCCCCCCGCATGCCCCGGGCCGACGCCTGATGCCCGACTGGCTGCTCCCGGGCCTGACCTCGCTCCTGGCCCTCGCCTTCGCGGTCGCGCTGGTCGACCAATGGCGGGAGCGCCGCCACACCTACCAGCTGGTCTGGGCGGTCGGGATGGCCTTCTTCGGGATCGCGTCCGGGTGCGAGACGCTCGCCGAGATCGGCGGCTGGAACGAGCTCCTCTATCGGACCTGGTACCTGACCGGGGCGGTCTGGACGGCGGGCTGGCTCGGCCTCGGAACCGCATTCCTCCTCAGCCGGACGAGGTTCGGGTATGCGTTTGCGTTCACCCTGTTCCTGGGCGGGTTGTTCACGTTCCTGACCCAGCGCCGGTTCGAGTACGAGGGCGCTGGGGTGGCGCCGATCCTCTACTTCATCGGGGCGGGAATCCTCGCCCTCGCCGTGGCCGTCGAGACGTACTTCCAGAACACCCGCTGGCCGCGGATTGCCGCGATCGGCGTCATCGGTGCGACGCTGCTCTCGATCGTCCTCATGCTCGGCGTCACGCTGCCGGCGCCGGGCTACGCCCTGGCTCCCGACACCGGCCAGCCGGTCGCGACGCTCTTCCCCGGCTCGCTCCGGCTCCTCACCCCGTTCCTCAACGTGACCGGTGGCCTGAGCCTCCTGTTCGGGGCGCTCTTCTCCGCGTACGTCTTCATGCCGAAGCGACGGGTCCTCGCGTACTCGCTCGACGCCGGCCAGAAGGGCGACCAGTTCCTCTTCAACCTGCTCATCTCGCCGATCGCCCTGACGGTGAACTTCATCGCGTCGCTTCCGGAGGCGGTCCGAGACCTCGTCGCCGGGCGGCTCCACAGCCGCGTCCCGGCCACCATCCTCATCGCGATCGGGGCGTTCCTCGCATCGGCCGGTGACGCCCTCAACCGGTTCGGGATCACCGCGCCGTTCGTCCTCGCGAAGCTCTTCGCCGTCATCTTCCTGCTCGCCGGGTTCCTCATCTCGAGCGAGGTCTTCCGGCAGGTCCGGATCCCGTTCACCCGGGTCCACCTCGGGCCGGCACGCGAGGAGCGCGACGGGGGCTGAGCCCGGGCCGCCCGTACCATGACCGGGTGGACGATCCCCGGAGCCCGCTCCTCGGCAGCTTTACGGTGGCCGTCGCGGCAAGCCTCTTCGGGATGCTCGGCGTCCTGTCCCGTGCGGCCTACGGGTTCGGGCTGACGCCGTTCGCGTTCGTGGCCTGGCGAGCCGGGATCGGGGCCATCGCAACCATCGCGTACGTCGGGTGGGGACTCCGGCGTGGCGGACCGCTCGTCGGTTGGCGCTCGCTCGACCGCCGCGGCCGGGCGTCGCTCGCCGTCGCCGGTGTCATGGGTGCGACGCTGAATATCGCGATGTTCCTGGCCTTCGCCCGGACTCCGATCGCGATCGTCCTGCTCTGCTTCTACCTCTACCCCGCGATCGTCGCGGTCGCGTCTGCCCTCCTCGGCTGGGAGCCGCTCGACCGGCCGCGGATCGCGGCCCTGGCCCTCGCGCTTGCGGGGATGGTCGCGGTCGTCGTCGGCGGCCCGGGGCTGGGCACGGCCGGAGGGCTCGACCTCCTCGGCGTCGCGCTCGCGCTGTCCGCGGCGGTCAGCCAGTCCGTCTTCGTCCTCGTCAGCCGCCATGGCTACCGGGCCGTCCCGACCGCCCAGGCGAATACGGTCATCCTCGGCGTTTCGGCGGCGATCGCCGGGAGCCTCGCGATCCTCGCGGGCGGGCCGGCCTCCGTGGGTCTGCCGCTCTCCTCGTTCGCCCTGCTCGGCCTGCTGCTCTTCAGCGGCCTGTTCGCCGCCGCGATCCCGAGCTTCCTGTTCCTCTCGGGGATCCGATGGATCGGGGCGGTCCGGGCGGGCATCCTCATGCTCATCGAGCCGGTCGTCGGCGTCGCGCTCGCGGCCGTGTTCCTGGCCGAGGCCGTGGGCCCGGTCCAGGCGGTGGGCGGCCTCGGGATCCTCGCGGCGGCCGTGATCATCCAGCGCGCCCAGCCGGCGGAGCCGGTCCTCCAGCCGGCCGCCGAACCCGAGCCGGACCACGAGCACGAGCAGGCCACCGCGCGGGCGAACCCGTGAGCGCCACGGAGCCGGGGGCCGGTGCGGCCGCGGCGATGGCGGTCGAGGCCGCCCGCGCCGGTACGCCGTGGGAGGCCACCGGGCCCGTCGGGGCGCCGGCGATCGTCTTCATCCACGGCACCCGCCTGACGAGGACGTCGTGGCGCGGGATCACGAGCCGGCTGGCCGGCTCGTATCGCTGCATCTGCATCGACCTGCCGGGGCACGGGACCCTCGCCGATCGCCGATTCACGCTCGACGCGGCCGCCGACGCCGTGGAGGCGGCGCTCGACGGCGAGGGCGTCGACCGGGCCGTGCTCGTCGGCCTCTCGCTCGGCGGGTACGTGGCGATGGCCACCGCCGCGCGGACCCCGCGGCGTGTCCGGGGCCTCGTGCTCGCCGGAGCCACCGCCGAGCCGGCCGGTCCGGCGGCGGCCGCGTTTCGGCTCTTCGCCTGGGCACTCGGCGCGGCGCCGCAGCGACCGTTCGACGCCCTGAACACCTGGTTCTTCCGTCGCCGCTACCCGCCCGAGATCGCCGAGCCGATCGTCACCGCCGGCTACTGGTCGCGCGGCGGTGCGCTCGCCGTCCGGACGCTGCCGCGGACGAGCTTCCGCGACCGGCTCCTGGCCTATGGTGGGCCGATCCTCGTCGTCAACGGCGACCTCGACTTCGTCTTCCGGCTCGGCGAGCGGTCGTTCCTCCGGGGCGTCGCGAACGTCACCCGACGGACGCTGCGCTGGACGACGCACCTCTCCCCGCTCGATCGCCCCGACGCCTTCGCGACCGCGGTCCGGCGCTTCGTGGATCGCCTCCCCGACTGACCGCGGGCCCCGCTGCGAGGCTCCCGCAAGGGGGCCGGTGGTATCCTCGACGCACCCACCGATCCGCCCAAGGGGTGTCATGCGCGTCCGCAAAGCGGTGTTCCCGGCAGCCGGCTGGGGGACGAGGTTCCTCCCCGCGACGAAGGCCCAGCCGAAGGAGATGCTGCCGCTCGTCGACAAGCCGATCATCCAGTACGCGGTCGAGGAGGCGGTGGCCGCCGGGATCGAGCAGGTCATCATCGTCACCTCGAGCCAGAAGCGGGCGATCGAGGACCATTTCGACCTCTCGTACGAGCTCGAGCGGCTGCTCGAGGACAAGGGCGAGATCGAGAAGCTCCGCCAGGTCCGGCACATCAGCGACCTCGCCCAGATCGCCTACGTCCGCCAGAAGGAACAGCTCGGGCTCGGGCATGCGGTCCTCATGGCGAAGGACCTCATCGGCCACGAGCCGTTCGCGGTCCTCCTGCCCGACGACGTCGTCGTCGCCGACCGGCCGGCGATCGGCCAGCTGATCCACGTCTACCAGCAGACCCACGGCTCCGTCATCGCGGTCAGCCAGGTCCCGGAGTCGGAGGTCTCGCGGTACGGGATCGTCGGGACCGAGCCGGCCGAGGCCAACCAGGACCCGCGTCTCCACCGGATGACCCGCATCGTCGAGAAGCCGGCGGCCGGCAAGGCACCCTCGACGCTCGCCGTCATCGGTCGGTACGTCCTGACGCCGAAGATCTTCGACAAGCTCGAGCAGACCCAGCTCGGCCTCGGCGGCGAGCTGCAGCTGACCGACGGCATCGAGGCGCTCATGCAGGAGCAGACCGTCTACGCGTACGAGTTCGAGGGGATCCGGTACGACGCCGGGACCACGATGGGCTGGCTGAAGGCCACGGTCGATCTGGCGCTCAACCGGCCCGATCTCGGGCCCGAGTTCCGCGACCACCTGCGGACGCTCGACCTCTAGGCCGCCGACTCCCGGCCAGCCGACCGTCTAGCCCCTCGCCCGGCCCGCCCGATGACGCTCGAGGTCCTCGTCATCGCAGTCGTCCGGGTCGCGGGCTCGCTGCCGGTCCTCCGCTGGCCCCTCGCGGGCGGAATCCTCGCGGTTCTCGTCGACCTCTCGGATCTCCTCCTCCGGGACACGCTCGACCTCGGCGGCGTGCCCGACTACCAGTCGCTCGACAAGTGGCTCGACCAGGTCTACATGGCCTGCTTCCTCGTCGTCGCGCTCCGCTGGGGGGCGCTCGAGCGGCGGGTCGCGATCGGGCTCTACGCGTACCGGATGGTCGGCTTCCTGCTCTTCGAGCTGACCGGTGACCGCGGCCTGCTCCTGCTCTTCCCGAACGTCTTCGAGCTGTGGTTCCTCTTCGTGGCCGGGCTCCACCGATTCCGACCCGGGTTCCGATGGACGGCCGCCCGGCTCGCGATCGTGCTCGTCGTCCTCACCGCGCTGAAGGAGCTGCACGAATGGGCGCTTCACGGCGGGCGGATCTTCGACGGGATCAGCTCGCTCGACGCCCTCGACATCGTCTGGCGGTGGCTCAGCGGCGGAGGCTGAGGTCGAGTCCGAGCCTGCCGTCCCGGCGCCCGGCGGAGCGCGGAGTCACGCAGCCGGGGGCGTCGCGCGTCGTACGCTACGATGCCCCGCGGCCGGCGCAGGCGGCGGCACGGGCAACGCACCCTGACGGAGGAACGAGTGGCGGAGATCGGGAGCATCCTCGGCGGGCGGTACCGGCTGCTGGAGCTGCTGGGCCAGGGCGGGATGGCCACGATCTACCGCGCCCGCGACGGCCAGCTCGAGCGCGACGTCGCGGTCAAGGTCCTGCGGCCCGAGTACGGTCGCGACCCCGACTTCTTCGCCCGCTTCCGCCAGGAGGCCCAGTCGGCGGCGTCCCTGAACCACCCCGGCGTCGTCGCCGTCTACGACTACGGCACCGACCCGGTCGGGCCGTTCATCGTCATGGAGCTCGTTGATGGCGAGGACCTCGCCTCGATCGTCCGGAGGACCGGGGCGCTGCCCCCGCGGCAGGCGGCGCGCCTGTCGGCGCAGGTCGCGCGGGCCATCGCCGCGGCCCATGAGCGCGGCTTCGTCCACCGCGACATCAAGCCGGGCAACATCCTCGTGACCCGCGAGGGCCGGGTGAAGGTCGCCGACTTCGGGATCGCCCGGGCGATCGCCGAGGCCGCGCTCACCCTGCCCGGGACGACCCTCGGATCGGTCCACTACTTCAGCCCCGAGCAGGCGCGCGGCGAGACGACGACGCCGGCGTCCGACATCTACAGCCTCGGGATCGTCCTCTACGAGCTCTTGACCGGCCGCCGGCCGTGGGAGGGCGACAGCGCCGCCGCGATCGCCACCGCCCGCCTCACCGGATCCGTGCCGAGCCCCGCGGCCGTCCGGGCCGGGGTCCCGCCGGCGCTCGAGGCGATCACGCGGAAGTCCCTTGCGCTCGATCCGGAGGCCCGCTTCGCATCCGCCGAGGAGATGGCCGACGCGCTCGAGCGGTACGTCGCCGACGGCGCAGCCGCTGCCGCCGCGGGATCGGCGGGCGCCGGTGCCACGGGCGGAGCCGCGGGCGCGGGCGGTGCCGGGGCAGCTGCAGCCGGCTCAGCCGCGGCCGGCTCAGCCACGACTGGCGCCGGAGCGGCGGCCGGTGGCGCGCTCGCGGCCGGGGCCGCGGCCGGGGCCCTGGCCGGTGGCGCGGCGGCGAGCGGCGTCGATCCCGAGCACACCCTCGCCGGGACCGCGATGCCGAACCCCGGTGCTCGGCTGCCCTACCCGGCCGAGGCGTACGCCGGCGCCGAGGCAGCGCGGTCCCGCCCGGTCGGGGGTGGCCGGCGCGTGCCCGACGACGTGGACGAGGAGAACGTCGAGGAAGAGCGGTCCGGGACCAGCCCGTGGCTGTGGATCTCCGGCATCCTGGCCCTCGCGATCCTCGCCCTCGCCGCGTTCCTCGCGATCCGGCTGCTCTCGGGCGACACGCCGCCGCCGGCCGACCAGGTCGAGGTGCCGAACTTCATCGGGATGACCGAGCAGCAGGCCCAGGCCGAAGCCGACCGCCTCGACCTGGAGATCACCCGGGTGTTCGAGGCCTCGGATGAGCCCGACAACACCGTCATCGGACAGGACCCGGAAGAAGGGACCCTCGTCGATCCGGGATCGGAGGTGGAGCTGACCCTGGCGCTCGGCGACGAGGCGGTCGCGGTCCCGGATCTCCGCGGGCGGACCGAGAGCGAGGCACTCAACCTCATCTTCGCCGCGGGCCTCGAGATCGGGACCCGGACCGAGGCATTCGACGAGTTCATCCCGATCGGGTCGGTCGTGAGCCAGGATCCGGGGGCGGGGCAGCTCGTGACGGAGGGCACGACCGTCGACTTCGTCCTTTCGAAGGGTCCGGAGCCGACGCCCTCGCCGACCCCGTCACCGACGCCCTCGCCGACCCCGGAGCCCACGCCGGTGCCGACGCCGGTGCCGACGCCGGTGCCGACGGCGCCGCCTCCCACGCCCTCGCCGACACCGCAGATGCTCCCGGTGGGTGATTACGTCTGTCTGACCGTGGCAGAAGCCAGGGCCGCAATCGTCGCTGACGGGTTCGTGGTCGGTGAGACAAGCCCCAGTCCGGCGGATGACGCGTGGTTCGTCTCGTCGCAGCTGCCCGCGTCCGGATCGAGTCGGCCAGCGGGCTCGGCGATCAACTTCACGGCGGTGGAAACGAACCCCTGCCCCTAGCGATCGGTCAGAGCTCCGCGTCTGCGAAGAGCGTGACGCGATCGGCCCAGGTGCCGACCGGATCTGGATCCGCCGAGGTCGACGCCATCGCCTCGGGGGCCGCGAGCGCCGCCGTCTGCTCGCGCCGCGGTGCCTGCCGCGCGGCCCGGTGGCTCGCGAGCTCGACCGGCACGAAGCCGCGGAGCCGGAGCGCCGCCGAGGGCGGCTCGATCCGGTCGTCGACGTCGATGCCCCCGGCGCCGGCCGGCAGCGCCCCGGGAGCGGCGTCGGCCGCCCGGACGGCCCCCGCCTCCCAGCAGCCGCGGAGCTCCGTTCCGGCGAGCGGCAGCCGCCTTCGGTCGAGGCCGCAATAGCCGAGCTGCGCCGCGACCGACCGCCGGAAGTGGCGGCAGGTCGAACAGGTGGTCGAAGAGCGGCGGCAGACCCAGCATCGGGCGGTCTCCGCCTGGGGCGTGCCGCAATGGGGGCACCGCCACATCGGCATGGTCGGATGGTAGCTGCGAACGACGGCCCCGTCGAGCCGTCAGTTCACGATCGTGATCGTCTTCTGTGCCGACGTCGAGCCGAACTCGGCCGTCGCGACGAGGACCGTCGCCAGGCCGGATCCGGTCGTGACGCCCGTGGGCAGCGTCGTCGTGAACGTCGCCCGGCCGTCGCCGCCGGTGATCGCCTCCTTGGCGACCGGCGGGATGCCGGGGACGGTAAGGCTGAAGGTCACGGTCGCGCCCTCGAGCGGCTGGCCGTCCGGGTCCGTCACGAGGACGCTCAGCTGGAGCGACACCGGCAGCGACGCCACCGAGATCCGGTAGGCCGTCGCCGCGAGCGTGGCCGTCAGCGTCCCGCTCCCCCGTACCACCGAGAAGATGAGCTCGCCGTCGTTGCCGGCCGGATCCCGGCCGGTGATCCGGATGCCGTTCGGGCCCGGTTCGAGCGGGAGGTCGAGGACGAACGCGCCGTCCGGGCCGGCCAGGCCCGTGATCGAGGCGCCGTTCGCCTCGTTCCGCGCCAGGATCGTCGTCCGCGGCTGGGTCGTGCCCTGGATGGCGACGTTCGGCCGATTGATCGTCGCGCCGTTCTGCGGCGTGCTCAGGACGAAGTTCGGCGGCTCGGCGTCCATGATGAAGGTCACGATCGGCGACGCCTCCGACTCGATGCCGGCCTCGACGATCGTCGCCGAGAAGTCGTTCCGGCCGGGTGTCAGCTCGACCGGGACGATCATCCGGATCGTCGATCCGACCGGGACCTCGGCGATCGCGGCCGCGGCCTGGCCCTCGAGCGTGAGGTAGACGCGGACCCGGACCTCGGCATCGCCGATGTACTCGTCGGGGATCGTCACCTGGAGGTCGGCCGTGGCCTGGTTCGTGTAGGGCTCGGCCGGCGACGCGATGACCGGGGCGCCGGCGACGATCACGGGCGTGGATGACGGTGTCGGGGTGGCGGTGATGTTGTCGACGAACCCCGAGAGCGAGCTGCCCAGGGCTCGGACGAGCGAGCCGACGCCGCCGGTCGCGGTGACGAACACGGCCCCGCCGAGCGCGACGACGGCGACGACGAGGAGGAACCGGGCAGCGAGCGGAAGGCCCCGACGGCGCCGTTCGAGGCCGCGGGCCTGCTTGAGCCGGTAGGCGTCCGGCGCCGGGACGCGGACCCGCTGCGGCGAAGGGCGGCCCGTGCTCGGGGGACGGGGGCGGACGTGCGAGGAGCGTCCGTCGCGGCGGCTCGGCATCGGGACGTATCGTCGCATGGATGCGGGGCGCGAATGGGCGGACCGCCCGACGCCCGTCGCGCGGACGCACCGGAACCCCCGCCGGCGCCGGTCCGGCGCGCGCCCGCCGGCAACCGGCGGCGGCCCCGCAACCGGCCCGCGAAGGACGGAGCGGTGTACGCTGATGCGGTCCGGTGCCCGCCGGACGGAGACAGCTCCGATCCCCGAGGGAGGTTGGGTGGACGGTCGCGACCGGACTTCCACGCGCTCGCCCCGAACCGACGGACGGCCCGCCTTCGGTGTCGGCCCGATCGCCCGCGTCCCCACGATGGCCGCGCTCGCCCGGCCCGGCACCATTCGACCGCCCCTCGCGTCGCAGGCCTCCGGACGCCCGGGCGTGCCGGTGATCGGACGGGGCGCCGTCCATGCCGAAGGACGCGGCACGATGCCCGGCCGCGCCGGCGCGGACATGGCCCGGGCGCGAGCCTTCGGCCTGCCGAACCTCCGGCGGAACGTCTGCCCGCACTTCTACATGACCGGCGCGAGAGGGGCGATCCCGATTCACGCGCCGCACCTCCTGAAGGCCCTGGTGCGCCAGGACGCCACGACGTCGCGCTGCCAGCTGCGCGGCGGCGTCCACCTCGAGCAGGGGTACGTCAACGACGTCTGCCTCTCGCCGCGCTTCAACCAGTGCGTCTTCTACGAGGAAGACCTGACCGGCCGTTGAGCGGCCCGGCCGGCGCTGCCGATCGGACCCCGGCGGAGGGCACCTACGCGTGGGCGGTCCGGGCGCTCGAGGACCGGGGCCGCTTCGGGGTCCGGCTGGGGCTCTCCCGAACCCGGGCCCTCCTTCGCGAGCTCGGGGATCCGCAGCGCTCGTTCCGCGGTGCGCTCGTCGCCGGCACGAACGGCAAGGGCAGCGTCCTGGCGCTGGCGGGCAGCGTCCTCCGCGCGGCCGGGGTCCGGGCCGGCGAGACGCCGAAGCCGCACCTCGTCTCGTACCGGGAGCGCCTGGCGATCGGTGGAGAGCCGGTGGACCCGGCGACGTTCACGCGCCTCGTCGCCGAGATCCTGCCCGTCGCCGATCGCGTCGCCCGCCGATACGGCGAGCCCACGGAGTTCGAGCTCCTCACCGCGCTCATCTTCCGGTGGTTCGCGGAGGAAGGGCTGCGGGTCGCCCTCGTCGAGGTCGGCCTCGGCGGGCGACTCGACGCGACGCATGTCTGGGACGGCGGCGTCGCGGTGGTCACGAACGTCGACCTCGACCACATGGATCGGCTCGGCCCGACCGTGACCGCGATCGCGCGCGAGAAGGCCGCGATCATCGAGCGCGGCGACGTGGCGGTGACCGGCGCGGACGGCGACGCGCTCGCGGTGATCCGGCGGCGGGCCCGCCGGATGGGCGTGCCGCTCCGTGAGGTCCGGCCGGCGCCGCTCCACGGCTGGGACCGGGACGGGATCGATGTCGACCTGCCGCGGCTCGGTCGGGTCCGCGTCGGGCTCCGGGGGCGTCACCAGGCCTCGAACGTGGCCGTCGCCGACGCGGTCCTCGACGCGCTCGCGGAGGCCGGGATCGCGACGGTGGCCGACGACGACCGGCGGCGCGGCTATGCCGCGGCCTCGTGGCCCGGGCGACTCGAGCTGATCCGGGCCGGCGATCGGGACGTTCTCCTCGACGGCGCCCATAACCCGGCCGGTGCCCGGGCACTGGCGGTTGCGCTCGACGACCTCCGCCCGTACCTCGAGGGCGGAGCCGGCCCGGACGCGCCACCCCTCACGCTCGTCGTCGCCTCGATGGCCGACAAGGACGTCGACGGGGTCATCGCGGCGCTCCTCGGGGCGGCGTCCCTCCCCGGCGCCCGCGTGATCGCGACGACGCTCCGCGTCCCGCGGGCGATGGCCGCGGACGACCTCGCCGCCCGGTGGCGACGGCTCGGGGAGGTGATCAGCTCGGTCGAAGCGGTCGCGGATCCCGGAGCCGCGCTCGATCGCGCGCTCGCCGAGGCCCCCGGCCCGGTCGTCGTCGCCGGCTCGCTGTACCTTGTCGGCGACGTGCGCGGCCGTCTCGTCGACGACCCTCGGCTGCGCGACCCGGAGGATCGCCCATGACCGACCGCCCGGCCCGGGACCGAGCGCTGCCATCGGCGGCGGGCGTCCTCGACGCCCGACCCGAGCTCGGCGGCGGGCGAGCGACGCCGGCGGTCGAGCTGCCCGAAGGCGCGCCGAGCGGCCTGCCAGCGGGCGTGGGCTCGACGCGGATCGGGGGCCGGACGTTCACCTGGGGCACCCGGACGTTCGTGATGGGCATCCTCAACGTCACGCCGGACTCGTTCTCGGGCGACGGGCTCCTGGCGTCAAGTGGCAGCGATCCGGTCGACGCTGCGGTCTCCCTGGCCATCGCGATGGCAGAGTCCGGGGCCGACCTCCTGGACATCGGCGGCGAGTCGACCCGGCCCGGCCATGCGGCCGTGGACGCCGCGGACGAGATCGCGCGGGTCGTCCCGGTGCTCCGCGCCGTGCGGGCGGCCCTCCCCGACCTGCCGCTGTCGATCGACACGACGAAGCCCGCCGTCGCCGAGGCCGCGCTCGACGCCGGGGCGGGCCTCGTGAACGACATCTGGGGCGTGGCCGAGGATGACGCGCTCGCCCGCCTCGCCGGGGAGCGGCGCGTCCCGATCGTCCTCATGCACAACCGCGCGGAGGCCCGCTACACCACGCTCCTGCCGGAGGTCGTCGCCGACCTCCAGCGCGCCATCGAGCGGGCGCTCCGGGCCGGGGTCGGCTGGGAGGACCTGATCGTCGATCCAGGGTTCGGGTTCGGGAAGACCGCCGAGCACAACATCGCGCTGCTCCGCGACCTCGCGAGCCTCGCGATCCTCGGCCGGCCGATCCTCCTCGGCACCTCGCGGAAGTCGACCCTCGGCCGCGTCCTCGACCTGCCCGCCGACCAGCGGCTCGAGGCGACGCTCGCGACGACGGTCCTCGGGATCGCGTCCGGCGTCGACGTCGTCCGCGTCCACGACGTCCGCGAGAACGTCCGGGCCGCCCGGATGGCCGACGCGATCGTTCGCGGCACGTGGCCGGTGGAGGGCTGATGGCCGACCGGATCGTCCTGGACGGCATGGTCTTCCAGGCCCGCCACGGGGTCCACGACCACGAGAAGGTCACCGCCCAGCGCTTCGAGGTCGACGTCGAGCTGCGCCTCGACCTCCAGCCGGCCGGCCTCGAGGACGACCTCGAGCGGACGCTCGACTACGGCCGGGTCTACGAGACCGTCCGGACGATCGTCGAGTCGACGACCTTCAATCTCATCGAGGCCCTGGCCGAGGCGATCGCGCACGAGCTGCTCGCCGACTTCCCGGCCCTCGAGGAGGTCGTCGTCCGGGTGCGCAAGCCCGAGGTCCAGCTCGGCGGGCCGCTCGGCTCGGCCGGCGTCCAGATCCGGCGCCTGCGATCGGGTTGATCCCGGGGCGCCCGCGATCCGAGCCGGCGCGGGCCAACGGTTGCGGGCCAGCCGCTTCGGGCCGGCCCGCCGCCGTGTCGGTCTAGAGGTCGGGCCGCGTTCCGAGCGTCAGGCTGATCGTCAGGGTCTGCGAGCCGCGGACGATCTCGAGCTCGACCGTCTGGCCGGGCGCGAAGCCCGCGAGGACGAGGTCCAGCGGATGCTCCTGGTCGACGGCCTGCCCGCCGATCTTCGTGATGATGTCGCCCTCGCGGACGCCGGCCGCCTCGGCCGGGCCGCCGTCGATGACCGCCTCGAGCGTCGCGCCGGTCGCGGACTGCGACGGGCTCACGAGCGCGCCGTGGTCGATCGGGAGGTTCTCCTCCTCCTGGACCTGGCGGTCCACCGGGACGTATCGGATGCCGATGTAGGGCCGTGACAGCTCTTCGCCGGCGAGTGCCTGCTGCATGATCGGGCGGGCGATGTCGATCGGGATCGCGAAGCCGATGCCGTTCGAGTCCGTGGCCACGGCCGTGTTGATCCCGATCACGTCGCCGACGGCGTCGAGCAGCGGGCCGCCGCTGTTGCC
>DASUMJ010000196.1:0-22156 GCA_036277775.1 Candidatus Limnocylindrales bacterium | reverse complement strand
AAGCAGCGGGTGGCGATCGCCCGTGCGCTCGCGATGCAGCCGGAGGTCGTGCTCTTCGACGAGCCGACATCGGCGCTCGATCCGGAGCTCCACGAAGAGGTCTTGGGCGTGATGCGCGAGCTCGCGAAGGAGGGGATGACGATGGTCGTCGTCACCCATGAAGCGCGGTTCGCCCGGGACGTCGCCGATCGGGTGCTCTTCATGGACGCTGGCCTGGTGGTGGAGGAGGCACCGGCCGCCACCTTCTTCGAGCGGCCGGTCCATCCCCGGGCGCGGGCCTTCCTCCGGCTCGTCGAGCATGCGACCCCGGGTCGGGGCGACGGCACCCACTCGGCCGAGACGCCGACCGAGGGCGACCTTCACGAGGAGTCGGCCTCGTGAGCCTGGTGGTCGGGCTGGTCTGCCCACGTTGCGACACCCGGTACCCGATCGCGCCGATGCACGAGGGCTGCCCGGCGTGCGCCGACGACGCATTCCGGTCGGGCGTCACCCCGGAGTACGACCTCGATGCGGTGCGCGCCTCGCTGTCGGGAGGCCCGCTTGCGGAAGCTGGTGCGGGCATCTGGCAATTCCGCCGGCTCCTGCCGCTCGCCGACGAGGCGCACGAAGTCTCGCTCGGCGAGGGTCGCACCGCGCTCGTCACGACGCCGACGCTCGCCGAGGAGCTCGATGCGACGGCGGTCTGGGTCAAGGACGAGTCGCGCAACCCGACCTGGTCGTTCAAGGACCGCAACGCAGCCGTTGCGGTCAGCATGGCGGCGGCATTCGGCGCCCGCGTCGTCGTCGCCTCCAGCTCGGGCAATCACGGTGCGGCTGTGGCCGCCTACGCGGCGCGCGCCGGTCTCGGCTGCGTCGTCGTCACGTACCCGGGCATCCCGCAGGTTGCCGCGGACCACATCCGGGCCTACGGGGCCCGACTCGTCATCACCTCGCGGGCCGGCCGCTGGTCGCTGCTCCGTGAGGGGGTGCGGGAGCGCGGGTGGTATCCGGTCACGAACCTGACCGAGATCCCGACGAACGATGCCTACGGCCATGAGGGCTACAAGGCGATCGCCTACGAGCTCTTCGACGAGCTCCGTGGCGAGCTCCCGGACTATGTCGTGGTCCCGACGGGGTATGCGGAGGGGCTCTTTGGGATCTGGAAGGGCTTCGACGAGCTGGTCAGCCTGGGACTGGCGGTGCGAGTGCCACGGCTCATCGCGTGCGAGCCGGTCGGTGGCCCGCTCGGCGAGGCACGGCGGCTCGGAGTCCCGATCGCCCGGGTCGAGCCGCACCCGACGATCGCCCGGGGGATCGGCGCCGCCGTGAGCAGCTACATCGGGAACGTTGCCATCGAACGATCCGGCGGAGTCGTCGCGCAGGCAGACGACACGGCGATCCGTCGTGCGCAGGCCGATCTCGCGTCGGCCGGGATCTACCTCGAGCCTGCGGCGGCGACGACGCTGGCGGGGGTTCGCGAGCTCGCGAGGCTGCGAGCGCTGCCGCGTGGCGCGCGGATCGTCCTCATCGGGACGTCCGCCGGCCTCCGGAACCCCGCAAGCGTCGCGACGGAGCTGCCGGCGGAGATCGCTCCGACGCTCGAGGCCTTCGACGCCGGGTTCAGCGCGGTCGCGTAGGCACGTCGCGCGAGCGTGGCGATCGGCTGCGTCAGCGGCCCGAGCGTGCGACTCCCGGGGCGCCGGGGACCGTCTGCTAGACTCGCCCGGCGCGACGGGAATCGCGGAGGAGGGTGCTGGGGATGACGATCACCGTGCCGAGGCTCGACCGCCTCCCGGCGCACGAGCGCGGCATCACGATCGCCGACTTCCTCGTTCCCATCCGCGTCTCCGAGGGCATCGGCGTCCGGGCACGCCACCTCGCGCTGATCCTCGCCGGCGCGCTCCTCATCGCGGCCGCCGCCCAGGTCCGCTTCTACCTGCCGGGCAACCCGATCCCGGTCACCGGCCAGACGTTCGCCGTGCTCCTCGCCGGCGGCGCGCTGGGCTTCCGCCGCGGGATCGCGTCAACGGTCCTCTACCTCGCGCTCGGGTTGATCGGGGTGCCGGTCTTCGCGGACGGCCGGAGCGGCGTGGAGGTCGTGGTCGGGGTGAGCGGCGGGTACATCGTCGGATTCATCCTGGCGGCGGCGATCGTGGGCCGGCTCGCCGAGCTCGGGTGGGACCGGAGCGTCCTGGGCTCGATCGGGGCGATGCTGCTCGGCAGTGCGGTGATCTACGTCGTCGGCGTCCCGTGGCTCATGGTCGTGGCAGACCGGGATCTCGCCTGGGCCGTCGCCAACGGCCTCCAGCCGTTCCTCCCCGGCGACCTCGTGAAGCTCGTCCTCGTCGCGGCCGCGTTTCCGGCGGCGTGGTGGGTCGTCGGGCGACGGCCCGGAGACCGCTGACCGGACTTCCGCGGGCTCGCGAGTCTCGAGCCGACGCGGGCGTCGGCGCGGGCGGCGGCGCGCTCCCTGGGCCCGACCCCGGGCTCTTCGGCCCGGCCAGCGTCACGTGGCGGCTGGATCGCGAGGCGTTCCTTCTGCTCGGCGCCGGCCCGCGGGCGCTCCTGCTGCAGATCGCGCATCCGGCGGTCGCGGCCGGCGTCGCCGAGCACTCCGACTTCCGGGCCGATCCCTGGGCTCGGCTCGCGGGCACGCTCCGCTCGTACCTCCGGATCGTCTACGGGACGACGGCCGAGGCACGGTCGGAGATCCGGCGCCTGAACGGGCTCCATCGCAACGTCCGTGGATCGCTCGACGGCGGTGGGACGTACGAGGCCCGTGACCCGGCGCTGGCCCTGTGGGTCCACGCCACGCTCGTCGATTCCACGATCGCCACGGCCGACGCCTGGCTGGCCCCGCTCGACCGGGCCGCGCGGACACGGGTCTACGCGGAATCGGTGCCCGTCGGTCGCGCGTTCGGGATTCCGGACGAGCTCCTGCCCGCCGATCTCGAGACGTTCGAGGCGTATGTCGCGTCCATGCTCGGGGCCGGCGGACCGGTCCGGCCGGGTCCGCTCGCGCGCGAGCTCGCCGCCGCGATCCTCAGCCCGCCCGCGGGGCCGCCGGTCCGGACGCTGGCCGGAGCCGCCGCCGGACTCGTCCCGGGGGGATGGCTCGAGCGGGCGGTCGCGGTTGCGGAGCACGTGCCACCCGCCGCGCTCGGGTGGCTGTTGTGGCCGGCGATCGGGCTGCTGCCCGCGGGCGTCCGCGAGGCGTACGGGTTCCGCTGGGGGCCGGTCGAGCGCGGCGTCGCGCGCTGGCTCGTCGCCTCGTGGAGGGCCTGGAATGCCGTGCTGCCGCCCGCGGTCCGCTGGATGCCGCAGGCCAGGGCGGCGGATCGGCGGATGCGAGGCGGCTGAGGGCGGTCTTCGGGTCGTGGCGCCCGCCGCGCACCCACCGGACGAGTGCTGGTCGCGCTCCCAGGGCGGGCTCGGCATTCGTGACCGTGAGTCGAGCGTGGATCGGAGTCCCGCGGGGCGCCGCTTGCGTCGCCGGACCGATCACCACTCACTGGATGAGTGCGAGGCGGGAGGGGCGGGCTCGCGCTCGTGGGGCGGGCTCGCGCTCGTTCGGCGGGGCGGCACTGTTCCGGGATCGGGCTCCCGCGTCGGTAGGGGACAGCCCGCGGTCTCGCGCTCGCGCGGCGGTCGCTCGGGACGGTCCCGGGCCCGCGACCTCAGTACAGGTCCGGGAAGCGCGCCCGGAGCGTGGGCAGGAGATCGACCGGGCTCGCGGCCCGCAGCGCCTCCAGGAGCTGCCGCGTCCCGGCCAGCCCGTGCCGGTTCGCCTCCACGTAGGCACCCATCGTCGACCAGAACAGCTCCGTTCCCATCGCCTCGCGCAGGTCGTCGAGGACGTTGCCGCCCTGGATGTAGACGATCTCGTAGTAGCAGGCCTGCGAGTAGCGGACGATCGATCGGTCGAGCGGCGCCCGGTCGCAGCGGCTGCCGCGGAGCGCCCCGAGGACCGTCCGGGCGAGGAGGTCGGCCGCGGCCTCGTCCGCGAACGGCTCGGCCTGCTGGTCGTTCCCGACGAGAGCGTAGAACCACTGGTGGGCGGTCTCGTGGTGGACGAGGTACGGCAGATTCGCTGACGCCGTGCCCCGGGGCACGAGGATCAGCCCGGGCGATTCCATCCCGTAGCCGCCGCGGGTCTCGACGATCGTGAACGCCGGCCACGGGTAGGCGACGCCCAGTCGGTCGGCCATCCGGTCGAGGGCCAGCTCCGCCTGCGTAACCAGGCGTGCGCCGTCGAGGCCGCCGCGCGTGTAGGCCCGGACCTCGATGCCGTCGACCGCGCCGGTGGTCAGCCGGAAGTCGGGCGCGAGGACCACGGCCGCGTCGCGGACGTCGGGCACCTCGAACGACCATGCGCCGCCGCCCGTCGCCTCCACCGCGACCGGCGCGGCACCCGGAGACGCCAGCGTCATCGGGACGTCCGTCGTGACGCGCACCCCGACCCGCGGGCTCGACGGCGTGACGAACGGATCGCCGTGGTTCGGGCGATCGAACGGCACGCCCCGGCTCACCCACGGGATCCAGCGATAGAGGACGAGGGTGCCGCCGGACCGGGTGAAGAGCCAGTCGGATCCGTCGAGGCCGGCCCGGAGGGTGGCGGTGTAGCTCAGCTTCACGATCGTCGATGCCCCGTCCGGCAGGATGCCCCCGAGCGGCACGGTGATCGTCTGGTCGTCGACCCTGGCCTCGACCGGCCGGCCGTCGACCGCCGCGGACTTGACGTCGAGCCGGCCGAGTCGCGCGGCGATCGTGTTCAGCTCGAGCCGGTCGATCGGCTCGCCGGAGACGTTCCGTGCCGCGATGACGACACCGACGTGGATCGCCCCGCTCGCGACGGTGACGTCGAGCGTCGCATCGTAGGTCGCCTCGACCTCGAGGCTCGAGCGATCGACGACGCCGGCAACGATCGCCGTCGGCGGCGTGGGCGCCGGGGTCGGGGATGCCGTCGGCGTCGGCCGGGCCGTCGGGCTCGCGGTTGGCGCGGTGGTCGGCGTGGCCGTCGGCGGGGCCACGCTCGAGCTCGGCGATGCGATCGCGTCGGTTTCGGGCGGCGTCGTGGGTGACGCGCATGCTCCGGCCACGAGCACGAGGACGGCGGCGAGGGCGGCGGCGCGACGAGCCCGGCCCGGGACGGTCATGACGCGATCGTAGACGTCGGGCGGCGCGAGCCCGTGACCCGGCGCCGTCGCGCGGCTACGATCCCCGTGTGGCCGTCGAACCCGTCCCGGCGCTGACCGACCCGGCGAGCCTCGCCGCGTTCCTCGACGAGGTCCGCGGCGAGCTGCCCGAGCTCCGGCTGCTCACCGACGAGCTCGACCGCGAGTCGTACCGTCTCGACGAGACCGCCTACCTGAGCGCCGGCCTGCCGGGCGCGGTCGCCCTCCCGACGACGACCAGCGAGGTCGCCGCGCTGCTGCGCCTGGCCTCCAGCCACCGGGTCGCCGTCGTGCCGCGGGGCGCCGGCACCGGCCTGTCCGGCGGCGCGGCCGGGATCGAGGGGGCCCTCACGATCGCCCTGACCCGGATGAACCGGATCGTCGAGATCGATCGCGCGAACCTCTGCGTCGTCACGCAGCCCGGCGTCATCAACGCCGACCTCAAGGCCGCCGTCGCGGCCGAAGGCCTCTTCTACGCGCCCGACCCGGCGAGCTATGAGACCTGTTCGATCGGCGGGAACCTCGGCACGAACGCCGGGGGACTCTGCTGCGTGAAGTACGGCCAAACCCGCGAATCCGTCCTCGGCCTGGAGGTCGTGCTCGCCGACGGGGCCGTCATCCGGACCGGCGGCCGGAACATCAAGGACGTGGCGGGCTACAGCCTGACCCACCTCTTCGTCGGCAGCCAGGGCACGCTCGGGATCATCACCGAGGCGACGCTCCGCCTTCGCCCGGCGCCGCCGCCCCGGCAGACCCTGCTCGCGTTCTTCGACACCCTCGACGCGGCCGGCGCCGCGGTCGCCGCGATGACGGCCGCCGGCCTCGTCCCGGTGACCCTCGAGCTCATGGACCGCGAGACGATCCTCGCGGTCGAGGACTGGCACCACCTCGGCCTCGACACCACCGCCGCGGCGATGCTCATGGTCGAGTCCGACGCCCCGGGCGCGGGCGCGGCCGAGGAGCTGGACCGGGCCGAGGCCGCGTGCGTCGCGACCGGCGGTCGCTCGATCGTCCGGGCCGCCGACGCCCAGGAGGCCGACTGGCTGCGACACGCCCGGCGCGAGGCCCTCCATGCCCTCGAGCGGCAGGGCACCGTCCGGATGGAGGACGTCGGCGTGCCGCGCTCTCGGGTGCCGGAGCTGCTCCGGGCGATCGAGCGGATCACGACGGCCCACGGCGTCCGCTGCGCGACCTTCGGCCACGCCGGCGACGGCAACCTCCACCCGAACCTCATCTTCGATCGCGACGACCCGGCCGCCGCCGAGCTGACGCATCGGGTCCGGGACGACATCTTCCGGGCCGCCCTGGAGCTCGGCGGCACGGTCACCGGCGAGCACGGCATCGGCGCTGCCCGCCGCGAGTGGCTCCCGATCCAGCGGGGTGAAGGCGCGGTGGCCGTCATGCGCTCGATCAAGGCCGCCCTCGACCCGCTCGGAATCCTCAACCCGGGACGGGTCCTCTAGGGGAACGACGGCTCCACGACCCGGAGCGTGAAGTTCGTCATCTCGGTGCAGGCGGTGTGCAGGGTTGCGAAATCGGGGATGTCGCTACAGCTCCGCGTCCACGTCGCCGCGCTCCCCAGCTCCAGCCCATCGCGCCACACGTCGGTGTTCACCCCGAGCGCGTCGAACCTGTCGACGTGGAAGCCCTTCGCCCCGAAGCGATCCCGCTCGAGGATGAAGAACAGGTTCTCCCACAAGTTCACGTGGCCCGTGAGGGTGATGTTCGGGCAGGCGACTGCCACGTAGTTGTCGAACGACTCGACCGCCGGGGGCGCGTCCATCCAGGCCTCGATCTGGGATGTGGGCAGGCCCGGCTCGGCCCGGACGTCCCTCACCGCCCAGTTGTAGGTGCCGCTCCCGCTGAAGACGATCGACGGGCAGCCGGGCCCCGACGACGTCAGCGTGGACGTGAGGTTGCCCCGGCCGGACCAGAGCTGCGTCGTCTCATCGCGGATCAGGCGGATCGCCCCCCTGACGTGGACCTCGGTCGCGGTGCCGAAGGTCGTGTACATGCTGACCGCGATCCGCGAGTCGATCTCCAGCTCCAGCTCGAATTCGGTCGTGACCTCGAACTCGAGGTCGAGGGTTCCGATTCCGCGCCGGGAGGTCGAGACAAAGTGAACCTTCCCGACATCACCGAGCCGGTTCGTCGCGACGTAGGTGAAGCCGTGGGGGCTCGGGACGTCGGTATCCGACGGCGTGAACGACCGCCCGCCGGTCATCGTGCCCTTCACCGGGGCGCCGCGGAGTGCGACGCCCTCGATCTTGTGCTTCACGTCCACGATGAGCTGCACCGACTCGTTGGGATCGACGTCGCCCGAGCCCGGGAAGGACCCGACCTCCACGCAGGCGCCGGTGCGCCACTGCCCCTGGGCCTTCTCGAACAGGAGGGCGACGATCATGAACGCCGGGCTCGTCGTGAGCCGGATGAGCTCGGTCATGTCGGCATTCGTGGCGTTCGGATCAGCGCGGACCGTGGTCGCGGTGGCTGCCCCGAGCGAGATCGCGCCGGTGTTGCCCGAGCTGCCAACCGACGCGGTCGCCTGCACGGTCACCGCACGGTCGATGCCGCCGGCACCCTGGGTCGCCCCCTGGGCGTCGATCGTGAAGCCGTGGAGATAGGCATCGTCGAGGACCTGTCCGGTGACGCGTCCGGCGACGTTGAAGCTCGAGCTCGCCCCGCCCGTCGAGTTGAGCGCGTAGTCGAGCGAGTAGTGGCCGTCGACGCTCCCGTCGGCAGCGGGGCAGCGATTGACCTCGACGATCCCACGCGACGTCGTCGTGACCGTCTCGACGACGGCCCCATTCGCGTCGACGTACGCGATCGTCGTCGTGACGTCGGCTTCGGCGGTCAGGACGGCGCCACTCGTGACGATCGCCAGGGTCGTCACGACCGTCACGTCGGCCGTCCGACCGCCGGCCGTCACGCGGGTCGTGTCTCGCGACGTGTAGGCATTGTTGGACCCGCCCGAGGCCGGTGGGTTGCTCATCAGCTGCTGGGCGAGCGCGGTCGTCATCGCGAGGCTGCCCGAGAAGTCGAGACCCGACAGCGCGAGGGGCAGAGCCAGCGGCCCCGCCGCGGCGAGCTGGCCGGCGAGCGGGTCCGCCACCGCGGCCGGGCTCGGAAGCGGCTGCCCGAGGGCCTGCGACATCGCGTCGGCGGCGACGACGCGACGGGCGGCCTCGACCGCGTCGAGCATGTCCTGGCCGCCGAAGGTGTCATCGAGGCCAGCGGCGCCGACGGCGGATCGCGCCAGCTCGGCCTCGAGGTCATCGACCGTCGCTGCGCTCACCTCGCTCCCGGCGAGGTCCGCGATCGCCTCCGGTACCGAGCCACCGGTGGCTGGCGATTGGCCCGGGCTCGCGGGCGAGGTGGCGGGGGTCCCCCCGGAACAGGCCTGCGCCACGAAGGCCATCGCCATGAGGAGCGTGAGTGTCCGGCGACGAAGATCGAGCATGGCTCGAACGATCGCTGGCCGCGGGCCGCGTTTCATCGTCCGGTTGCGCCAACTTGACGGCCGCTCCGTCGCCAGCCGGCTCCGGCCGATGACGCTTCGGTGACGGATTCATCCATTCCCCGGCGGGCCGCGCATCACCGCCAGAACGGCCCGTGGGGAGTCGCGACACCGCGAGCCGGGAAGTCCCCAGACCCATCGGACACGGAAGGATCAGACCCCGACCATGCGCACCATCGGCAAGCTCGCCACGCTGGGGGCCGCGATGACGGTCCTCACGCTCGGCGCGGCACCGCTCCTCACGAGCGGGGCCGACCACCTCGACGCGCCCGCCCTCGGCGGGGCCACCGCGAACGGGATGATCGCCCCGCACTCGGAGCACGGCGACCGCGACATCAACGACGTCTATGTCTTCGAAGCGCCGGCCGACCCGGGACGGACGGCCATCGCAGTGACCGTCAACCCGGCGATCAACCTCTTCGGCGGCGACTTCGGAACGAACGTCCGCTACGTGATCAACATCGACACCAGCGGTGACAACGTCCAGGACCTCGCCTACGTCGCGACCTTCGCCGACGACGGCAGCGAAGCCCTGAAGTTCAAGCTCACGCGCTACGACGGCGCCAGGTCCGTGTCGCTCAACGGCGGTCGGACGGTGGCCCAGGGCCACGCCAACGACAGCGTGAAGGCCGTGGGCCAGAACGACATCTGGGCCTGGGCGGGCGTCCGCTCAGACCCGTTCTTCTTCGACCTCACCGGGTTCATCGGGACGGTGACGTTGCTCCAGACCGGCACCGCCGTCGGCGGCGACGGGCTCGGGAGCAACCCGACCGACTTCTTCGCGAACCTCAACACGAACGCGATCGTCCTCTCGATCCCGAACTCGGAGCTGCCCGACACGATCGGCGTGTGGGCGACGACGAGCTGGTACGACGGCACGACCTGGCGGAAGGCCGACCAGATGGGCCGTCCGGCGATCAACACCGTCTTCAACCCGACGGCGGACAAGGACGCCTTCAACCAGACGGCGCCATCGGCCCAGGCCACGGCGATGGGCGGCAGGTTCCGGACGAACGTCATCACGGGGCTCCAGTTCTTCTCCGGCCTCGACACCGAGGGCGCGTACTCGAACGACCAGGCCGGCTTCCTGGCCTCGGTCCTCATCCCCGACGTCCTCGTCTACAGCCGGACGAACGCCCTCGGCCTGCCGGCGCCGCTCAACGGCCGGGCCCTGGCCGACGACGTCATCGACGTCGAGCTCATCGTCACCACCGGTGGCGACCCGCTGAACCTCTTCGGCGCCGACGGCCTCACCGGCCTCGGCCCGGACCGCGATCCTTCGGGCGCCGTGAACGGCGACGGGGTGGGTCCGCACGCGGACTACCTCGCGTCCTTCCCATACCTCGGCGTCCCGCATTGACCCGCGGGGCTGGAGCGTGCTCGTGGGGGGCCGCGCTCCAGCCCTGCTCCTGCCTCCGTCCAACCCTCCCACCCTCGCCGAGACTCCCGGAGCCTTTGCCGTGATCGCCGCCAGCCTCCGCGCCCGTCGACCACGGCCGATCGGGATCCTCGCCACCGCGCTCCTCGTCGCAGCCGGCACGCTCCTCGCCGGCTGGTCCGGCCTCGGGGGCCGATCGACCTCGCCGGTGCCGGGCGACGCGGCAGCCGTGCCGGCCCGGGCCCCCGGCGGGGCCGCCGCGACGCCTGGTCCCGTGCCCATCCCGGGCGCGGGCGTGACCGTCCTCCCTTCAGGGTCGCTCGCCAGGCTCGACCGCAACATCCGCGCCTGGACGCTGAACCTCACGGCCAATCCCCAGGACTTCCTGTCCGCCACGAACCTGGCGACGCTCTACCAGGGCCGAGCCCGGCTCAGCGGCGACCTGGCGGACCACGAGCGGGCCCTCGAGGCGGTGCGGGTCGCGCTGGCCCTGGCCCCGGACCACGCGGCCGCCCGTGCGCTCGAGGCGTCGATCCGGTACTCGCTCCATGACTTCCGCGGCGCGCTCGCCGCGGCGGACGCGCTCTACCGCGGCGACCCCGCCCAGCTGGGGGCCCTCGCCACGCGCGCCGATGCGGCGATGGAGCTCGGCGACGTCTCGGCTGCGGCCGACGATCTCGACGTCCTCCGGGCCGCGGCACCCGGCCCGGCGGTCGAGGTCCGGCTGGCGCGGCTCCGCTTCCTGTCCGGCGACCTCGAGGGCGCGGTCGAGGCGGCGCGGTTGGCCCGTGAGGCGGCGGCCGCCGGGCCGTCCGACGACCTGGGTTTCTACGAGTACGCACTCGGCGAGTACGCACGGCTCGCCGGGGACGCGGCGACGGCCCGTGCCGGCTACGAGGCCGCGCTCGAGGCCTGGCCCGGTGACCTCGGTGCCCGGATCGGGCTGGCGCGGACCCTCGCGTTCGAGGGCGACCTGGACGGTGCGATCGCCGCGCTCGCGGCGGTCGTCGCGGCCGCCCCGCTGCCCGAGGCCGAGGCGCTCCTCGGCGACCTGCTCCTCGCCCGGGCCGACGACGCGTCACGCCGGGGCGCCGAGCGAGCGGCCGACCGGGCCCGGGCGGACGTCGCCCACGACACCGTCCGATTGACGTCGACGCTCTCGGCGCTCGCCGGGTCCGTCTTCGACCGCCAGCTCCTCCTGTTCGCGCTCGACCACGACGAGCCGACCGAGGCGCTGCTCGAGGCGACTCGCAAGGGAGCTGCCGCGCGGCCCGATGCCGCCGGGCGCGAGCTGGTGGGCTGGGCGCTCTACCGGCTCGGCCGCGTCGACGAGGCGTGGATCGAGGTCGAGGCGGCCCGGGCCGCGGGCGGCGCCGACGCGCGGACGCTGTTCCACGCCGGGGCGATCGCGCTCGCCCGCGGCGACGCGGTCGTGGCGGCCGACCTCCTCGACCGGGCGCTGGCGCTGGGCCCGGCGCTCGATCCCGCCGAGCGGGACGAGGCCGCCCGCCTGCGAGCCGGCATCGAGGCCGGCCTCCGTGGCTGACCCTGGTGCGCTCCGTGCCGCGCCGCCGTGCACGATCGGCCGGAATCGGGCAGAATAGAGGGCCCCAGCCGATCGCGGCATCCACGCGTCCCCAGGAGCTTCTGTGAACGGTCGCCCGCTGTCCCTGACCCGCCCCTCGCTCCGCAACGGTGAGCCCGAGCCGCTCCGGCACGTGATCGACGTCTACCGCCACAAGGACCAGACGATCACCTGCGTCTGCGGCTGGCACGGGAGCTGCGCGACGAACGCGACCGGCGGCTCGGACTGGACGACCCACCTGAACCAGTTCCGGACGAAGCGCAAGTAGCTCCGGCTGATCCGGCCGCGTCGGCCGGCTGGACGGCGCTCGGCACTCCCGGTCCGGCCGATTCAGCCCGCTGAGCCGGGCCCCTCGAGTCGTCGACCCCGGACCCACGCGCCCCTGACCATCTCGGGGTGCGGCCGGAAGATGAGCCGGCTCGCGATCTCAGTGGGATCGTCGCCCACCCCGTAGACCCCGCCGACGTGCGGATGGTCGGGCGTGTGGCGGTCGTCGCCCCGAAGCTCCAGGTCGACGTGCCGGACCGGCGCGGTGAGCCCGGCATCGATCGCGATGAGGTCGGCCTCCTTGCCGACCTCGATCGACCCGATCCGGGCCTCGAGCCCGAGTGCTCGGGCGCCATCGAGGGAGCCGAGCCGGAGCCAGTCCAGCGGCGCGAGCGCCGGGTAGGGGTCGCCGGCGAGCGTCCGCCGGGCGTTCTGGGCATACGCCCCGACCCGCATGACCGAGAAGATCGACGGGTCCGGGCCGCCGGCGACATCGCTCCCCAGCCCGATCGCCAGCCCGGCTTCGAGGTACCGGGCGAGCGGCATGACGCCCGAGGCGAGGAAGAGGTTCGAGCTCGGACAGTGCGCGACCCGGGTCCGGGTCTCGACGAGCCGCGCCAGCTCCCGGTCGGAGAGGTGGATGCCGTGGGCGAGGATCGTCCGCTCGCCGAGGCCGCCGGCCCGGTCGTAGACGTCGACGTAGTCGATGGCCTCCGGGAAGAGCCTGGCGACCTCGGCGATCTCGCCGGGATCCTCGGCCACGTGGGTCTGCCACCAGGCGCCCGTTCGAGCCGCGAGCGCGGCCGATTCCCGGAGCAGCTCGGCGGTGCACGAGACCGCGAACCGCGGCGTGACCGCGTAGCCGATGCGGCCGTCGTCCGCCCCGTGCCAGCGTTCGCAGAGGTCGGCGGACTCGCGGACGGAACGCTCCAGGATCGTCGAGCGGTCGATCTGCTCGTCGTAGGTGATCCGGTCCATCATCACCTTGCCGAGGATGGCCCGGATTCCGTGGGCCTCCGCGGCCCGGAAGGCACCCTCCATCGAGGCTGCGAAGACCGCCCCGTACGCGAGGACGGTGGTCGTTCCCGCCGCGGCGAACGTCCGGAACGCCGCCGGTGCCAGCTCGGCCGCGGCGGCCGCATCGTCGAACTGGCGCTCGAGCGGGAAGATGTACCGCTCCAGCCACGCCAGGAGGTCCAGGCCGGCCCCGAGGCCGGCGTTCGGCAGCTGCGGCAGGTGGGCGTGGAGGTCGACCATGCCGGGCAGGAGGACGAGCGGCCGGAGGTCGATCGTCGGGCGCGGTTCCGCGCCGTGCGTGCCCGCCGGCGGCTCCGGCCGCATCCCCGCCGGCCCGACCCAGGCGATCCGGCCCGCGGCGTCGACCTCGACGATCCCGTCACGGTGGAAGACGGTCGCGCCGGCGTCGGTCGGGGTGAGGATCCGCGCCCGAATGACGAACGGCGGTCGGTCGGGGAGGGCCGGGCCGGTCTCGGATCGCAAGGACGGCGTCACGAGCCGCGATGCTAGCACGGGGCCTCTGCGGCTCAGGGTCCCGTGGCCCCGCCGCGCCCGGATGACCGGATCGCCGCGTCCCTGCGAAGATGGCGCGGTGAAGCCGTTCGAGCTCGTCATCGCCGGCGGGACCGTGGTCGACGGGACCGGCGCCCCCGGCTTCGAGGGTGGGATCGCGATCGCCGGTGGCCGGCTCGGCGTCCTGCGGACGCCGGGCGAGGTCGCCGCGGCCCGCGGTGCCGCCGCCCGCACCATCGACGCGAAGGGCCGGGTCGTCGCGCCCGGGTTCATCGACCTCCACAGCCACTCCGGCCTGACCATCCTGTCGGAGCCGCGCCACGAGCCGAAGGTCCGGCAGGGCGTGACGACCGAGGTCGTCGGCGTCGACGGGAACGCCTACGCGCCGTTCATGGACCCCGCGGAGCTCGCCGCCTTCGTCGAGATGAACGCCGGACTCGACGGCCGCCCGCCCGGCGGCGTCGCGGACTGGGACTCGGTCGCGAGCTACCTCGAGCGGTTCGACGGCAAGGTCAGCGTCAACATCGCGTTCTTCGTCGGGAACTCGCCGCTCCGGATCGCCGCGCTCGGCTGGGACGACGTGCCGGCCGACGCCCGCGCGACGGGCCGGATGCTCGCGATGCTCCGCGAGGGGATGGAGGCCGGCGCGTGGGGGATCTCGTCCGGCCTCGACTACCCGCCGGGATCGTTCGCCTCGACCGAGGAGCTGGCGGCGCTCGCCTACGAGGCGAACGTCCTCGGCGGCATCTACCACACGCACGTCCGGTACACGCTCGGCGACCGGTTCCTGGACCCGTACCGCGAGGCGATCGAGATCGGCCGGCTCGGCGAGGCGCCGGTCCACATCACCCACTTCTATCACCGCGCGACGTTCCCGGGCAGCCCCGAGCAGATGCTCGCGCTCGTCGACGACGCCCGGGCCGAGGGCCTCGACGTCACCTTCGATGCCTACCCCTACGAGTGGGCGGCGACGCGCCTGCTCATCACGATCCCGACGTGGGCCCAGGAGGGCGGCCCCGGCCCGACGAAGGCCCGCCTCGCCGATCCGAAGGTTCGGGCCCGGATCCGGCGTGAGCTCCAGGAGCGGGGCGTCCTCTATGCCGGCTCGGGTGGCATCGCCGACATCCGGCTCGGGGCCTTCGTTCGGCCCGAGCATGCCCAATGGGAGGGCCGGACGCTCGGCGAGGTCGGCCGGGAGACCGGCGGCGACCTCGTGGAGCTGCTCTGCGACCTCCTCCTCGCCGAGGGGCTCGGGCTGAACCAGGTGACGCCCGGCCCGCACACGGACGGCATCCGCCGCTTCTACCGTCACCCGGTCGCGATGGTCGGGACGGACTCGACGTTCGTCGGCGCGAAGCCGAGCCCCCGGACGTACGGTTCGTACCCACGGATCCTCGGCCAGTTCGTCCGCGATGAGCGGATTCTCGGGCTGGAGGAGGCGATCGCGAAGATGACCTCGATGCCGGCGGCGCGGCTCGGGCTCAGGGATCGCGGCAAGCTCGCCGACGGGTTCGTCGCCGACGTCGTCGTGTTCGACCCGGCGAAGGTCCGGGCGCTCGCCACCTACGACGAGCCGCGCCGATTCCCGGAGGGCATCGACCACGTCCTCGTGGCCGGCGTCCCCGTCGTCCAGGGCGGCAAGCACACCGGCGCCACCCCGGGCCGGGCCCTGCGGCGGGGCCGCGACTGACGGTTCGTGGACCTCGACGGGTTCTTCGCGGGCCGCCCGTTCGCCCGCGCAGTCCACGATCGCGTCGCGGCGCTGATCGCGGCAATCGGCCCGGCCGAAGCCCGGGTCACGAAGAGCCAGGTCTCGTTCCGCCGACGTCGGGGCTTCGCGTACGTCTGGATTCCCGGACGGTATCTGGCCCACCCGGCCGCCGAGGTCGTGCTGTCGGTCGCGCTACCCCGACACATCCGCTCGCCCCGATGGAAGGAGGTCGTCCGGCCCGCCGCGACGACCTGGATGCACCATCTCGAGGTACGGTCGCTCGACGAGCTCGATCCCGAGGTCGCCGGCTGGCTCCGCGAGGCGTACGCGGCCGCCGGATAGCTCGGGGCGCCGCCGTCGGGATCCACGTCTCGCGGGTGCTCGAGAAGCTCGGATCGCACACCCGCGGGCGGCCGTGGCCGTCGCGCGACAGCGGGGCTTCGTCCCGTGGTCGCGGGCGCAGATCCGACCTGGGCGGGTGATACGCTCTCCGGGCAACACAGGGGAGCAGCCCACTCCGGAGGACCCCGTCGTCCGATGACGACTCGCACGATGCCGCGTCCGGCGACCGCGCCCGGGCGCTCCGCGGCTGAAGCGCTCGTCGCCGCGCCCGGCGTCCTGACCCGAGGCCGCGCCCGCGGCTACCCGCTCCGTCGGGAGGGCCCGGCCAAGCTCACCGGCGCCGCGAAGTACGCCGACGACCTCGTCTTCCCGGGCGCCTGGTACGGGGCGACGATCCGCTCGACCCAGGCCCGGGCGAAGCTCCTGGCGATCGAGCTCGACCCCGACGTCGACTGGTCGAAGGTCGTCGTCGTGACCGCGGCCGACATCCCCGGCGAGAACCTCGTCAGCGCGATCAAGGAGGACCAGCCCGTCCTCGTCCCGGTGGGCGGCGAGATCCGCCACCATGCCGAGCCGGTGGCCCTCCTCGCCGCCCCCGACCGCGAGACGATCCGCCGCCTCCGGTCGTCGATCCGGCTCGTGACCGAGGCCCTGCCGCCGGTCTTCGACCCCGAGCAGTCCGATCACGTCTTCGCCCAGTACGAGGTGGGAACGGGCGACCTCGAGGCCGGATTCGCGGCCGCCGACCTCGTCGTCGAGGGCGAGTACCGGGTCGGCCACCAGGAGCAGCTCTACATCGAGAACCAGGCGATGATCGCCGTCCCCGGCGAGGACGGCGGGATCGCGGTCCACGGCTCGCTCCAGTGTCCCTACTACGTCCACAAGGCGATGAAGAAGTCGCTCGGGCTGACGTCCGTGCAGGCTCGGGTCGTCCAGGCCGAGACCGGCGGGGGCTTCGGAGGCAAGGAGGAGTACCCCTCGATCCTCGCCTTGCACGCGGCGCTGCTCGCGCTGAAGTGCGGGCGGCCGGTCCGGATGATCTACGAGCGCCACGAGGACATCGCGGCGACGACGAAGCGGCACCCCGCGGTCATCCGCCATCGCACCGGCGTGACCCGGGACGGCGTGCTCGTCGCCCAGGACATCGAGGTCGTGATGGACGGCGGGGCGTACTGCACCCTCACCCCGGTCGTCCTGTCTCGCGGCGCGCTCCACTCGGGCGGCCCGTACCGTTGCCCGAACGTCCGGATCCGGGCTCGGGCGACCCGCACGAACACACCGCCGAACGGCGCCTTCCGCGGCTTCGGGGCGCCGCAGGTCGAGTTCGCGACCGAGACCCACCTCAACCGGATCGCCGAACGGCTCGGCCTCAGCCCGGCCGAGGTCCGGCGGCGGAACGCCTACGAGCTCGGCGACTCCACCCCGACGGGCCAGGTCCTCCGGGAGAGCGTCGCCGCGCAGGAGGTGCTCCGGCTGGCGGTCGAGGCCGGCGACTTCGAGCGGATCCGAACCGCGACGGCCCGGGCCCGCACCGAGCGGCTCGGGTCCGGCGAGATCCCGTCGGGCCCGCTGCGCTCGGCCGTCGCCCGGACCGCCTCCGGGATCGGGCTGGCGCTCGGCTGGCACGGTGCCGGGTTCACCGGCTCGGGCGAGGTCCACATCGGGTCGGTCGCCTCGGTCGAGCTCGCCGCCGACGGGCGGATCCGGGTCATGATCGGCTCGACGGAGATGGGTCAGGGCACCTCGACGATCTTCCCGCTCATGGTCTCGGGCGAGCTCGGGATCCCGGTCGACGCCGTCGAGATGGCGCCGGTCGACACGGCCATCGTGCCGGACAGCGGTCCGACGGTCGCGAGCCGGACGGCGATGGTCGTCGGCGGGCTCTGCATCACCGCCGCCCGCCGGCTCCGGGCGGAGGTCGAGGCCCGGAACGGGGGCCGGCCGTTCGCGGAGGTCTATGCGGCGGACGCGGCGCGGCACGGCGCCACCCGGATCGACCAGCGGTTCGAGCCGTACCCCGGCATCGAGTTCGACGACGCGACGTATCGCGGGGACGCCTACCCGGCCTTCGGCTGGGCGGCCTGCGTCGCCACGGTCGACGTCGACCTCGACACCGGCGAGGTGGCCGTTCGCGACGTCGTCGCGGTCGACGACGTGGGGGCGGTGATCCACCCGATCCTGTGCGAGGGCCAGGTCGAGGGCGGCACGCTCCAGGCGATCGGCTACGCGACGATCGAGGAGATCAAGCTCGAGGACGGGCGCTACCTCAACGATCGGCTGGCCACGTACCTCATCCCGACCGCGCTCGACGCGCCCGCGATGACGACGATCCTCGTCGAGGCGCCGTTCAGCGGCGCGCCCCACGGCGCGAAGGGGGTGGGCGAGCTGCCGATGGACGTCGGCGCGCCGGCGATCGTCGCCGCGATCCACGATGCCGTCGGCGTCTGGATCACGGAGCTGCCCGCCACGCCGGAGCGGATCCTCGCGGCGCTGGGCGGGGGCCACGACGGTGTGGCGAGTGCGGACGCGAGTGCCGGCGCGAGCGGAGCCGTGGAGCCCGCGGCGTGAGCACGGTCCGGTTCCTCGTCAACGGCGCGCCGGCCGAGGTCGACGTCCCCGGGATGCGCCGCCTCCTCGACGTCCTCCGCGAAGACCTCGGCCTGACCGGGACGAAGGAGGGCTGCGGCGAAGGGGAGTGCGGCGCGTGCTCGGTGCTCCTCGACGGCCAGGTGGTCGACAGCTGCCTCGTGCCGATGAGCCAGGTCGACGGCCGGATCGTCCGGACGGTGGAGGGCCTCGCGCTCGCGGCGCGCGAGCGGGGCGAGCTCGACACGCTCCAGGAGGCGTTCCTCGAGTTCGGTGCCGCGCAGTGCGGGATCTGCACGCCGGGGATGCTCATGGCAGCGCGGGCGTACCTCGACGCCGGCGGTGGTCCCGAGCACGACGCCATTCGCGAGGGGATCGCCGGCAACCTGTGCCGCTGCACGGGCTACCAGAAGATCGTCGAGGCGATCGCGGCGGTGGCCGCAGGGGACATGGCATGACCGACGAGACGACCGAACCGACCCCCAAGCCGACGCCGAAGCGAACCGCGAAACCGCGCTCGACCAGGAGCCGCGCGGGCACGGCCGCGGACGCCGCAGCGGGTGCCGCCGCGCGTGCGGCCACGGCAGCTGAGGGCGCCTCGGCGGCGAACGCCGGTCCGAGCGCGACGGCCACGACCACGGCCACGGACCCGGTGGCAGCCGCGGCCGCCGAAGCGGCCGCGGCGGCCGAAGCGGCGAAGGACGCCGCCGCCCAGGCCGAGGCGGTCGGCCGTGAGCCCGGCGACCTCGTCCTGGCCCTCTCGCCGCGCCAGATCGTCGGCGGCTTCGCGCTCCTGGCCGCGCTCATCCTCATGCTCCGCCGACGACGCCGGAAGGGCTGAGCGCGTGCCCGCCGAGCCCCCGATCGAGATCCCCGAGCACCTGTCCGAGGCCTACGCGCTCCTCGCCGCCGCACCGCACGTCCCGATCGCCGGGGGCACGGACATCATGGTCCGGATCACCGGCGAGATCGGGCCCGTCCCGGACCGGATGCTCGACCTGTCGCGGCTCGCCGACCTCGAGGGCATCAGCCTGGAGCGGGGCGTGCTCGTGCTCGGGGCCCGGACGACGTACACCGAGATCCGTCGGTCGGCGCTCTGCCGCGAGCACCTGCCCGCGCTCGTCGAGGCGGCCGCCACGATCGGGGCGGCGCAGATCCAGAATCGCGGCACGCTGGGCGGCAACATCGCGAACGCCTCACCGGCCGGCGACACGCTCCCGGTGCTCCTGGCGCTCGATGCCGACATCGTCCTCGGCAGCCATGCCGGCGAGCGGGTCGTGCCGGCGGGCGACTTCTTCCCGTCGTACCGGGCGACCGCCCTGCGCGGCAACGAGCTCATCCTCCGCGTCAGGATTCCGCTGGTCCCCGGGCGGGAGGCCCGCTTCCGGAAGGTCGGCGGGCGTCGGGCCCAGGCGATCTCGAAGGTCGTCATGGCGGTTGCCTGGCGCGACCACGGCGCGACCGCCGGCTGGTCCGACGTTCGCGTCGCGCTGGGCTCGGTTGCGGCCACCCCGATCCGGGCCGCCGGCGCGGAGGCCGTGCTCGAGGGCGCGCGCCCATCGCCCGAGGTCGCGGACGCGGCCGCGGAAGCGCTCGCGGCCGAGCTCCACCCGATCGACGACGTCCGGTCCACGGCGACGTACCGACGGACCGTCGCCGCCCGGATCCTGCACCGGATCGTCCGCGACGCCGGGGGCTGGTGACCACGCCCGACCTCGACGCGCTGAACGCCGCGTCCCCCGAGGCCGCGTCGGCGGCCCTCGCCCCGCTGTTCGAGGGGGCGCCCCTTTTCCTCGCCCGGCTCGTCGCCCGGCGGCCGTTCGGGGACTGGGCGGCCCTCTTCGCCACCGCCCGCGAGATCGCGCACGGGATGCCGGAGGCGGAGCAGGTCGAGCTCGTCGATGCCCATCCGCGGCTCGGCGCGCCACCCGGAACGGTGTCGGCGATGTCGTTCCGGGAGCAGGGCTACGACCGGGACCCGGCGCCGGAGCTCGCGGCCGCGCCCGCGGGTTCCGGGTCGCCCGGCGACGCGCCGGCAGCGCTCGACCGCCTCAATGCAGCCTACGAGGCCCGGTTCGGGTTCCGGTACTGTGTGTTCGTGGCCGGCCGGCCACGCGAGGCGCTCCTGCCGGAGATGGCGGCGTCCCTCGCCGCCGATCGGGCGTCCGAGCTGCATCGGGCGCTCGACGCGGTCGTCGACATCGCGGCGGCACGCCTCGAGCAGGCAACGGCGTCGCGGTGAGGATGGAGGACTCGGTGTTCGAGCTCGGGGCAAATCGGTACGGCAAGTCGCGGATCCGCGTCGTCACGGTCACGCCCGAGGCGGACCGGCGCGTGCTCCGCGACCTGACCGTCGACGTCGCCCTCGAGGGCGACTTCGCGGCGGCCCACGTCGACGGCGACAACACGAACGTCGTCGCGACCGACACGATGAAGAACACCGTCTACGCCTTCGCCCGGGACCGGCTCACGGGGCCGGCCGAGGCGTTCGGCCTGGAGCTCGCCCGTCACTTCGCCGCCGCTCCGCAGGTCGACCGGGCCACGATCTCGATCCGCGAGCACCCGTGGGACCGCATCGAGCTTCCCGGGGGGCCGTCGCCCGACACGTTCAGCCGGGCCGGCGACTTCACGCGGATCGCGATCGTCGCGGCGTCGAAGGTCGGCGCCTCGGTCGAGGCCGGGATCGAGGACCTCACCGTCATGAAGACGACGAAGTCGGCCTTCAGCGGCTTCGAGCGCGACCGCTACACGACCCTCGCCGAGACCGAGGACCGGCTCATGGCGTCGAGGATCACGGCGCTCTGGAGCTACGGCGAGACGGCGTCCGAGCCGGGCTTCGACTTCGACGGCGCCTTCGCCCGCTCGCGGGCCGCCCTCCTCGCGGCCCTCGCCGAGCACTTCAGCCCCTCGGTCCAGGCCTCGATCTGGATCATGGCCACGGCGATGCTCGATGCCGAGCCCTCGATCGACTGGGTCCGGATGGTCCTCCCGAACCTCCACCACTGGACGGTCGACCTCGAGCGGTTCGGGCTCGACAACCCGGGTCGGGTCTTCATCTCGACGACCGAGCCGCACGGGCTCATCGACGCCACCGTGCGGCGCAGCGGCTAGGGCGGGAGGCATCGATGGCGGCGCACCTCAGCCACCTCTTCGTCTCCGTCCGGGACCTCCGCGCGACGCACCGGTTCTACGTCGAGCTCCTCGGCCTCGAGGTGCTCGTCGGCGGGCCGGACCGAACCTACATGCGGGTCGGGGGCGGCGGCGGGTTCCACATCGGGTTCGAGGCGATCCCCGCGGCCGCCCTGCCGACGCCGGGCATCGAGATCGTCGTCCGGGTCGACGACGTCGATGCCGCCTACGAGCGGCTGCTCGCCGACGGCGTGGCCTTCGACGGACCGCCGGCCGACCAGGAGTGGGGAGCCCGGCACGTCTGGGCGAGCGATCCGACCGGCTACCGCGTCTCGATCTACTCGACCGACGGCCCGGGGACGCCGTGACGGTCGAGGTTCGCGGGCCGGCCGTTCCCGGCACCGAGGCGGTGCTGGCGCCCGCGGCGCTCGAGTTCCTCACCGCGCTCGAGCGGCGGTTCCGCGACGAGCGGGCGGCGCTCCTCGCGCGGCGCGACGCGCGAGCCGCCGAGATCGAGGCCGGTGCCGAGCTCGACTTCCTGGCCTCGACCGCCGCAATCCGAGCCGACGGCTCGTGGCGCGTCGCCGAGACGCCGCCGGACCTCCTCGACCGGCGGGTCGAGATCACCGGCCCGGCCGAACCGAAGATGATGATCAACGCCCTGAACTCCGGGGCGCGGGTCTTCATGGCCGACCTCGAGGACGCGCTCTCCCCGACGTGGGCGAACGTGGTCGGGGGCCAGGCGGCGCTGGCCGCGGCGGTTCGCGGCAGGCTCGCCTTCGACTCGCCCGAGGGCAAGGCATACCGGGTCGGCGACGCGCCCGCGGTGCTCCTCGTCCGGCCTCGCGGCTGGCACCTCGCGGAGCGGCATCTCCTCGTCGACGGCGAGCCGATGTCGGCGTCGCTCTTCGACGCGGGGCTCTACCTGTTCCACAACGCCGCGGAGCGGCTGGCGCGC
>DASUMJ010000195.1:0-6698 GCA_036277775.1 Candidatus Limnocylindrales bacterium | reverse complement strand
GCCACACGAGGTTGCCGCCGAGGAAGGCGGGCTGCCCGAAGAAGCGTAGCGGGAGCATCGGATCCGCCGCGCGCCACTCGACGACGACGAAGGCGCCGCCCGCGACCGCGGCCACGGCGATCGCGAGGACCCCGCCGGTCGCGCCCGGCGTCCCGGCCGGCCCGACGATGAGCCCGACGCTGAGCGCGGACAGGGCCACGAACGCGAGCGCCGACCCGGCCACGTCCGGTCGACGCGCCGCGGCCGGGGGCGTCTCGGGGACGAGCCGGCGGGTGACGAGCAGCGCCGCGAGCGGCAGGACGAGCGGGACGACGAACAGCCAGCGCCACGACAGGAAGTCGACGAGCCCGCCGCTCACGAACGGGCCCAGGGCGGGCACGGCCGCGACGAGCCCGAAGAACTGCCCGAGCACCCGGTCGCGCCGCTCCACCGGGGTGAGCCGGGTGACCAGGGCGAGGCCGGCGGTCACGAGCATCGCCGCGCCGAGGCCCTGGAGGCCGCGCCCACCGATGAGGACGGGGACCGCCGGTGCGGCCGCGCAGACGAGCGCTCCGAGCGAGAACAGCGCCAGCCCGGCGGTGAACACCCGCCGGTGGCCGAGGATGTCGCCGACCGAGCCGGCGATGAGCACGAACGAGACGAGCACAACGTAGTAGGCGTTCAGGACCCACTGGGCGTCGGTCATCGTCGCCCCGAGCTCCCGTGCCACCGACGGGATGGCGAGGTTCAGCATGTCGTCGCTCATGTACGCGAGCGCCGTCCCGAGGACGGCCGCGACGAGCGGCGCCACGCGCAACTCCGCGGGTCGGATCAGGCGCCGCGCGACGCCGCGGCCGTCCGGGTCCGCCGGCGAGGACGCTGTGCCGGCACGACCGTCGGGGCCCCGGCGGTGGCGGGCGTGTCGAGCAGGAAGTCCCGGATCTCGGCCATCGTCCGCTCCGGCTCCTCCGAGTGCGGGTTGTGACCGGACCGCTCGATGATCCGGAGCCGCGCGCCGGGGATGCCGGCCGCGAGCTGGGCTTGGCACTCGGGCGGGAAGAGGAAGTCATCGCGTCCGCCGATGACGAGGGTCGGGGCGGTGATCTCGCCGAGTCGGTCCATGACCGACCAGCCCGGCAGGAGCACCCGGCCGGCGTGGACGAGCGGCTCGGCCCGCACCGCGGTCCGCCATTCACCCGCGAGGAGGTCACGGGCCATGACCCGGAGCAATGACAGCCCTCGGCGATGGTGATAGGCGTTCCGGAGCCGCATGAGAATCGGCATCATCTCCTCGGGCTCGATCTGGCCGGTGAAGAAGCGCCGGGTCTCCGCGGCGAGGTCCTTCCCGAAGCCGCGCCGATCGATGATCTCGGCGGCGTTCTCCCGCGCCCACCAGGCCGCGCCGGCCGTGTCCACGAGGATGAGGTGCGAGACTCGATCCGGGTAGCGGAGCGCGTACTCGAGCGCGACGTGGCCGCCGAACGAGTGGCCCAGGACCATCCACCGCTCGATCCGGAGGCGCTCGCGGAGCGCGTCGGGGTCGGCGGTGAGGTTGTCCCAGGTCATCGTCTCGGTCGCGCCGGTCGAACGGCCGCAGGCGCGGTGGTCGTAGAACACGAGGGTGTGCTCGTCGGCGAGGCGCCGGTAGGGCAGCAACGACCACTGGTCCGGCGCGGGGCCGCCGTGCATCAGGACCATCGGGTGGCCGCGTCCCACGACCGTCACGGCCAGGTTGACGTCACGGACTGGGATCATGCGCATCGTGTCTTGCCTCCTCGGGCCATTCGGCCCCGCTGCCGTCGGGGCGGGGCAGCCCCCTATCTCGGATCGATGGGCGTCGGGGTGCCGAGCCGGTCCTCGATCGCCGCCGCCGCGTCGAGGCACGCGTCCTCGCGGTAGCGCGGGCTGATCACCTGGACCACCTGCGGCAGGCCGTCGGCGACCCCGACCGGGAGCGCGACCGCGGGCAGACCGAGGGTGTTGACGGCGACCGCCATCCGCATCGCCCGGACGATCGCGGCGACGCCCTCGACCGTGCGGTCCGTGCCGACCTCGAACGCGAGGGCGGTGCAGACCGGTGCGACGATGAGCGGGTGCGTCTCCTGGAACTCGCCCCAGGCCCGCAGGACTCTCTGGCGGGTGATGAGCGCCTGGATGGTGGCCTCGAGGCCCTTTTCGCCAGCGACCTCGAAGAACGGCGCCACGAACCGCAGGGTCTCGGCACGGACCAGCGGCCCCCAGACCTGCCAGCCGGTCCGCAGTGACGGGACGGAGACGTCGAGCCAGGCCTGCGCCGCGAGGTCGATGTCCGGCGGCTCGATTTCGTCGACGACGTAGCCCGCGTCCACGAGGGCCGCGGCGGCCTTCCGGACGCCATCCCGGACCGGAACGGCGGTTCCGTGGCCGCCCGGATCGACCACGAGCGCGACCCGGATCGGCCGCGCGAGGCCGGGACCCCGGAGCGGTGCCGGCACCGTCCACGGATCGCGCCAGGTCGGCCCGGCCATGACCTCGAACGCGACGCGGAGGTCAGCGATCCGCCGGGCCATCGGGCCGTCGACGCCCATCAGCTGGTTGCCGATCGGCAGGTCGCGCGGCTCAACCGTCGTGTCGTGCGGGATCCGGCCGAGGGTCGGCTTCAGCGCGGCGATGCCGCAACACTGGGCCGGCCAGCGGAGCGACGCCCCGGTGTCGTTCCCGACGCCGAGCGGGGTCATGCCGGTCGCGAGCGCCGCCGCCTCGCCGCCGCTCGATCCGCCGGGGGTCCGAGTCGGGTCCCATGGGTTCCGCGTTGCGCCCCAGAGCTCGCTGTCGCAGTGCCAGCCGATCGCGAAGTCGGGGAGGTTCGTCCGGCCGATCGGGATCGCCCCGGCCGCTCGAAGCCGCTCGACGAGGGGCGCGTCGACGCCCGGCTCCGCGTTCGCGAGCGCCTGCATCCCGTGGGTCGTCGGCGTTCCGGCGAGGTCGATGTTGCCCTTGAGCGTGACCGGGACGCCGTGAAGCGGCGGAAGATCGCCGGCCGCGGCGACCGCGCGATCGGCCGCCTCCGCCGCCTCGATGGCGCGATCGGCGAGGACCACGGTGACAGCGTTCACGGTCGCGTTGACGGCCTCGATCCGGCGAAGATGGGCCTCGACGACCTCGCGACTCGAGACCTCTCCGGCCCGGATGAGGGTGGCGAGCTCCGCGGCGCCGAGGCGCCAGAGCTCGGTGGCGGTCGCGGTGGTCATGACGGTGCCCCCTTCTGCGATCGGGCCCGCCCGCGGGCGGCGCGCACCGCGGTGGCGATGGCGATCGCGCCCAACGCGCCGGCCAGCAACGGGCTCGGGCCGCTTATCGACGGGCGCTTCTCGAAGACCTGCAGCAGCACGTCTGCGTACGCCGCGGTCACGCGGCCGTCGGTGGCGCGGGCGAAGACGACCCGGGTCATCGGCAGCCCGAACGGCGACAGGTCGATCCGGAAGACGTTCGGGTCGCTCGGATCGTCGGGCTCGAGCTCGAATGTCCGGGACAGGGCGGGGATCGGCGTCAGGATCCGGGCGGTCAGCCGGTCGCCGCGGACGCGCACGTCCACGCCGGCGAGTGCCAGGCGGCCTCGCAGGTCGGCGATCCGCGACGGAGGCGAGTAGCGACCGCAGAGCTCCGGCCATGCCTCGGGGTGCTGCGGGAAGCGGCCGCGTGGCTCCTCCGCCGGAGCGCCGATGAGCTCGCGGAGGAGCGCGGTGAGCTCGACCGGCAGCCAGGCGTGCACGTTGGGAGACCCATTCGTGAGGCCGACGATCGCGACCTCGTCGTGGGGCGCGACGACCAGCATCCCGGCGAAGCCCGGCAGGAGCCCGTCGTGCTGGACGATCCGATGCCCGGCGACCTCGCCACTGAAGCAGCCGAGACCCAGGCCAGGCAGCTGGGGGACGGGCTGGAAGCTCGGCGCGACCATCGTCGCGAGCGAGGCCGGCTCGAGGATCGGGTTGTCGCCGGTGGCGCCGACACAGGCTCCGCCATCGAGCAGCGCCGCTGCGAGGCGTGCCATGTCGCTGGCGGTGGAGTAGATCCCGCCGCCGGCCGGCCCGAGCCACTCCCGGTCGGTGACGGCCTCCGGTCCTCGCGACCCGAACTCGTAGCCGGTCGCCAGGGCCGCCCGCACTCGCTCCGAGCGGATCAGGTCCGTGTCGGCCATCCCGAGCGGCTCGAAGACCCGCTCCCGGTAGGTCCGATCGAGCGGCTGCCCGGTGACGTCCTCGACGATCTGGCCGACCGTGGCGAAGCCATGGTTGCTGTAGGCGAAGATCGTGCCCGGTTCGACGACGTACCGAAGCTCGCCCCGGTAGTAGTTCGCGAGCGACGGCAGGCTTCCGCCGACCGCGGCGCTCGCGATCGCCGGCCGGGCCATGAACGGCCCCCAGTCGGGGTGGAACAGGTCCCGGAGATGGACGACCTCCGGGATCCCGGCCGTGTGCGTCAGCAGGTGACGGAGCGTCGGCGACCGGAGGCCGGGCTCGGCGGGGACCAGACGATAGGCGCGCAGCGCGCAGTTCGCGGGAGCGTCTAGGTCGACGAGGCCCCGCTCCACGAGCTGCATGACCGCGATCCCGGTGACGAGCTTCGTGACCGATCCGATCCGGAACACGGTGTCCTCGGTGACGGGTCGGCGCGACGCGATCGACGCGTGCCCGCGGGCGACGAACCGCGGCGGGCGTCCACGCCGGACCACGGCGACGGCAAGGCCGACCGTCGGGCGGCGGCTGAGGACCCCGTCGATCCAGGCGTCGAGGTCGGGGACGGCGGGCGCGGCCGGAGACGGGCGGGTCGCGGGCGTGTCGAGGCCGGGCACACCATCCGGCGGCTCGACGACGACACTCACGCCGGCACCGCCTCGGGAATCTGCTCCGGAGCCGACGCCGGTTCAGCGCGACGCGACGCGGCGAGCAGGTGCCAGTCACGCTCCATCCCCCGGATCAGCTCGTCGACGTCGGGGAAGCCGCTGGCGTCGGCGGTCACGACGAGCGAAACGCGGCCGGCATAGGAGAACGCAGCGAGCGTCAGGCCGATGTTCCCGACGAGCTGGATGATCGGCAGGATGTCGACGATCGGGGCGCCGAGCACGTACACCGGAACCGGCGGCCCGACCACGTTCGTGGCCATGACGTTGACGGCGCGCTGGTGGAGGTTGAAATACGCTCCCAGCGGCGTCGCGGACATCGCCGCCATCGCGTTCATGATCGCGGCGGGTCGCTGGATGGCCTTCGTCCGGCTCGTCGTGGCCACGATCCGGTCGAGGCGGCGACCCGGGTCGCCCTCGCCAACCGGCAGCGGCAGGACGATGCTGCCGGCCTGGTTGTCGATGGCGTCCGCATCCGAGGGCGGCCGGAGCGAGACGGCCTGGCCCACCTTGAGCTCGATCCCGTCGACCGGTTCGCCGCGGAACACGAGCAGCTGCCGCAGGCCGCCCGCCCACAGGTCGAGGACGACGTCGTTGAGCTTGCCGCCGTGGGCGTGGGCGACGTCCTTCATGGCAGCCAGGTCCAGCCGCAGGGACCGGACCCGTCGCCCGGCACGAACGATGCCGTTCAGCGAGGTTCGCGGCGCTCCCTGCTCGCCCATCGAGCGGCGGAGGACGAGGACGAAGATCCGGGCCGCGGCCAGGATCCGGAGCGGATGGGCGAGGGACGCGACGCCGCGCCCGAGGGCGCGGAGCTTCCTCGTCAGGTTGTCGGCGAGCAGGGCCCACGGCCCGGGGATCGGCGCCGGCGTCCATCGCGGGGCCGCCGGATCCGGCGCGTCGCGCTCGACGTCGAACAGCGACGCCATGATCGCGACCGCCGACGGGCCGTCCGCCACCGCGTGATGGAGCTTGAGCAGGACCCCGACCCGGCCATCGGCCATGCCGGTCAGGAGCCACAGCTCCCAGAGCGGGCCCCGGCGATCGAGGAGGCTGTCGTAGGCGCGGGCTGCCGCCTCGAGGAGCTCCGCCTCGCCGCCAGGGGCCGGGACGGCCGCCTCGTGGATGTGGCGCTCGATCGAGAACCGTTCGTCGTCGACCCAGAGCGAGCCGCCCTGCAGCCACCCGGGTGTGTGGAGCCGCTGTCGCAGGTCCGGGATTCCCGCCAGCCGACGGCCCAGCCGGTCGCGGAGCTCCCGGAGCCGGAGCCGGCCCGATTCGTCCGTAAGCGACCGCCCGTCGATGACGGCCAGCCCCCCGAAGTGACAGGGCCAGGCGGCCCGTTCGTCGTGGAGGAACATCCGGTCCACGACGGTCAGGCGGGCGAGCCGGCCACCGGCCGGTCGAGCCGCCCGGCGCGTCGCGGTGTCGCCGTCGATCGCTGTCATCGCGCCACCTCCGCACCGGGCCGGCCGGCTCGCCCGGCGGCAGTCGCACCGAGACCCAGCCTCGCCTCGACCCGGCCGATCGCGGCGTCGAGGACGTCGACCGCCCGCTCGGCCTGGGCTCTCGTGAAGATCAGCGGCGGCCCCAGGAGGACGGTCCCGCCGAGCGGCCGGACGAACACGCCCAGCTCTCGGGCAACCGCGGCAACCTGGCCGTCCACCCCGAGCTCCGGCGGGAAGTCCTCGCGCCGCGTGGGATCCCGCATGAGCTCGACGGCCATGAGCAACCCGATCCCCCGGACGTCCCCGACGATCGGGTGTGCTCGGAGCTCCTCGAGCAGCCCGAGCATGTGGGCCCCGACGTCGGCGGCATTCCGGACGAGATCCTCGCGCTC
>DASUMJ010000194.1:0-6317 GCA_036277775.1 Candidatus Limnocylindrales bacterium | reverse complement strand
CGGACGAAGATCGCCCGCATCCCGGCGGCGGCCGCGGGCCGGACGTCGTTGTCGATCCGATCGCCGACGTAGGCGATCTCGCTCGGGTCGAGCCCGAGCGCTTCGGCGACGCGGGTGAAGAAGGCGGGATCCGGCTTCGCGACGCCGAGGCCGGCGGAGGTCGCGACGAGGTCGAGCGGCACGCCGAGGTCGCGGATGACCTGCTCGGTCTCGAGCGGCTGGTTGCCGGCCACGCCGACGCGATACCCGGCCTCGCGCAGCGCGCGGATGGCCGGCACGGCGTCCGGGTAGAGGTCGTCGGCGTGGACCCACGGCGTGCCGTGCTCGGCGCGCCTGCGAGCGGCCTCCGCCCGCAGGTCCAGCCCGGGGCGGAGGACCTCGGCCGCCCGGGGGTGTTCCTCGCCGCGGGCGATCATCCCGCCGAGGACGGCGAAGAACGTCAGCCGCGGCACGCCGAGCCAGTCGGCCCACGCACCCCACGGCCGCGTCTCGTCGACGAGGGTCTCGCCGACGTCGAAGACGACGGCCCGGATCGCGGCGGCGGTCACCCCCCGGCCGCGACGGGGTCGCGCGTGGCCGCATCGATCGCCTCGCCGAGGACGTCGGCGATCTGCACCAGCTCCGTGTCGGTGACGACGAACGGCGGGCCGAGGAGGATCGAGTCACCGTCCGTGCCGTCGGCCAGGCCGGTGCCCGAGTAGAGCAGCACGCCGCTCGACTTCGCCGCCCGGACGACCGTCTCGGTGACGCGTGCGGCGCGCGGGAAGGCGGCGCGGGTCTCGCGATCGGCGACGAGCTCCAGGCCGACCATCAGGCCACGGCCCCGGATCTCGCCGACGTTCGGGTGCCCGGCGAGGCGCGCACGGAGGAGCTCCTGGAGGCGATCGCCCTTCGCGGCGCTCGCTGCGACGAGGTCCTCGGCCTCCAGGATCCGGAGGACCTCGCCGGCCACGGCCGCGCCGCCCGCATGGTGCGAGTACGTGAAGCCGTGGACGAACCCGCCGGCAGCCGGCCCGGCAACCGCGTCATGGACCGTGCCGGATGCGGCCACGAACCCGAACGGCCAGTAGCCCGAGGTCGCGCCTTTCGCGGCCACGAGGAGATCGGGCCGCACGCCCCAGTGGTCCACACCGAACCAGCGACCGGTCCGCCCGAAGCCGGTCATCACCTCGTCCGCGACCAGGAGCACGCCGTGCCGTCGGCAGACCTCCGCGATCGCCGGCCAGTAGCCGTCGGGCGGGACCGCCGCTGCGAGCGTGGCCCCGACGATCGGCTCCGCGACGAACGCGGCCACCGTCCCCGGGCCGGCGGCGACGATGGCGCGCTCGAGCTCCTCGGCGAGCTCGCCGGCGTCCCCGAGGGCATTCGCGCCGGCGTCCCCGGCCCGGTAGGGATAGGCCGCGCTGACATGGCGGAACCGCCCCAGCCAACCCTCGTACGGCCGCCGGAGCGGCTTGCGACCCGAGAGGTCGAGCGCTCCGAGCGAGTTGCCGTGGTAGCTCCCCCAGCGGCTGATGACGATCCAGCGGTCCTTCTCGCCACGCGCGAGGTGGTAGGCGCGGGCGAGCTTCAGGGCACTCTCGACGGCCTCGGAGCCGCCGCTCACGGGGTAGATCCTCGGGTCGTCGACGGGCAGTTTGGGCGCGAGCGCCGCCGCGTAGGCCTCGAGCGGCTCGCTCGTGAAGGCGCTGCCGTGGGCGTACGCGAGCCGGCCGGCCTGGGCCGCCATCATGTCGGCGATCGACTGCCGGCCGTGCCCCACGTTGACGACGATCGCGCCGCCGGCCGCGTCGAGGTAGGCGCGACCCTCCGCGTCCCAGATCGTGCTGCCCTCGGCGCGCACGGCCACGGGCAGGGCTGGGTCCAGCGATCGCCGGAAGACGCGGGAAGGCATGGACCCGATTGTAGGCGCCGGGCAGGGCAGCGCCCCGGGGGAAGGGACCCGGGGCGCTGTCGGCCGCGAAGGGAGCGGCGCTGGCGATGGGCGGCGGCGGCCCGGACGGACGCGCTCGGGATGAGCCCGTCCGGGTCGTCGCTGCGTCAGCCGTGGGCGGTCAGACGCGGCCCTTCGGCACGGTGTGGAAGTACGTCTTGTTGAAGACGATCTTCCCCAGGTGCCACAGCGCGTTCGGCTTGGGGGGCTTGGGCGGGTGGTCGTAGTCGAAGCGGAGGAGGGTGCCCTTGCCGTCGCCGATCTCGAAGAAGCACATGACGTTGCCCTCGTAGCGGGCGTGCTTCCCCTTCGCGGCACGATGCTCGACCGCGGCCACGATCCCCTCGACGACGACGGGCGCCTCGAAGTGGGCCGTGGAGCCGGCCTTGGACAGGGGCAGGTCGGTCGCGTCGCCGAGGGCGTAGACGTTGTCCCGCCCGCCGACCTTGAGGGTGTGCCGGTCGGTCGGGAGCCAGCCGCCCGGCGCCGGGGCGATCCCGGAGTCGATGAGGAACTGCTGGCCCTTGTGCGGGGGCACCAGGACGAGGAGGTCGTAGGGCAGCTCCTCGCCTTCCAGCGAGAGGACCATCTTCCGCTCGGGGTCGATGGCCTCGACGTTGAAGAACGTGTGGAGCTCGATCCCCTTCTCCTCGAGGATCGGGGTCGCCATCTCGCTCACGGATTCGATCGTGAACGCACGGCTGATCGGCGAGCAGAAGTGGACCTCGGACTTCTCGCGGAGCCCGCGCTCGCGGAGCTCTGACTCGATGAGGAAGGAGACCTCGAGCGGCGCCGGCGGGCACTTGTAGGGCATCGAGGCGATGCCGACGACGATCTTCCCGCCCGTGAAGGCATCGAGCGCCCGGCGCAGCTTGAGAGCCGCCTCGGCGGTGTAGAAGTGATGCGCCTCGGTCTCGAAGTGCTCGATCGACTCGGGCAGGATGCGGGCGCCGGTGGCCAGCACGAGATGGTCGTACGGGAGGACCGTGCCGTCGGTCAGCGAGACCGTTCCGGCGGCCTCGTCGACGTGGTTGACGGTCCCGATGACGAGCCGGATCCGCTTGTCGAGGAGGGCGCGCTCGCGCTTCTCGAGCTTCTCGGCCCGCTCGCCGCCCATCGCGATGTACATGAAGCCGGGCTGGTAGACGTGGGCGCCGCTGGCGTCCACGACGGCAAGGTCGACGTCGCCGGCGTCGAGGCGCTTCTTGAGTCGGCGGGCGAGGAGGTTGGCGGTCAGCGTGCCGCCCACCCCGCCGCCGAGGACGAGGATCCGGTCCATGGGGCTACCGGGCCTTCTCGACGAGGATCCGGTCGTGGCCCTCGAGGGTCTCGACGGCGATGAGCCGGTGACCGGCCTTCTCGATCCACTTCGGGATGTCGATCTTGGAGCCCTTGTCGGAGCTCAGGACGGCGAGCACGTCGCCGACCTGGGCCTCACGGATCCCGCGGATGAGCTCCATGAGCGGCCCCGGGCAGAAGCTGCCGCGGGCGTCGATCGTCCGGGTGATGGCGGGGGTGGTCTCGAGCATCGGATGGTTCCCTTCCGGATCGCCGGACGCCGGCGACCGTGATGTGACGGCTCAGATGAAGAGCGGCGCGGCGCCGTTGCTCAGCAGCTCGATGACGGTGGCCGCACCGACCGGCTCTCCGAGCCCGTCGATCATGTCCTCGCGCTTCAGGCCGAACAGGTCCATGGTCATCTGGCAGGGCATGAACTCGACCCCGAGCGCCACGGCGGCCTCGAGGAGCTCCGGCGGCTTCGCGACGCCGTACTTCTTCGCGAGGGCACCCATCATCCAGGGGCCCATCCCGAGGAAGTTCATCTTCGAGAGCTTCCGATGGCTGATGCCGGGCCGCTGCATGAACGACAGCATCTTCTGCATCCAGGTCTCGCCGGTGATCCGGCGCTGGTCCTTCACGAAGGCCTGGAGGCCCCAGAACGTGATGAAGACCTTGGTCGTGACGCCACTGGCCGCCGCCGTGGTGGCGAGGATCAGCGAGGCCCAGGTCTTCTCGAGGTCGCCGCTGTACCAGATGAGGACGAGGTCGCGGTTCCCGGCCGAGCCCTCGAGCTTCGGCTCGGGCTGCGGCTCGGTCGCGGCGATCGCCTCGGCGATCTGGTCCAGGACGATCGGTCGCTCGGTGGTGAGCGTCATCGGGTCGTGCCTCACTTCCGGCGGATGACGAAGCGGAAGACCGCCCCGTCCGTTGTCTGCTCCACGAGCTCGTTGCCCGTGGACCGGCACCACGCGACGAAGTCCTTGGTCGACCCGGGGTCGGTGGCGAGGACCTCGACGATCGCGCCCGACGGCAGCGTCTTGACGGCCTGGGCGGTGCGGACGATCGGCATCGGGCAGGACAGCCCGCGGGCGTCGACCTTGGCGTCGATCGCGGGCGTCGCCTTGACCTCGAGGGTATCCATGATGCGTTGCTCCTTCCCCGACCGGTCGGTGCCGGTCGGTCGATCTGGCTCTAGATGAAGACGACCTGGCCCTCGCCGGCGTTGAGGTAGAAGGCGGTGACGCCCTCCACGCCGTCGACGAGCGGGTCGAGGTCGGACTGCTCGATCCCGAGCAGGTCCATCGACAGCGAGCAGGCCTGGATGTCGACCGCGCCGAGGTCCTTGGCCTGGCGCAGGGTCTCGGCCCAGCTCGCCTGGCCCGCGTTCCGAAGCGCCGCGACGTGGGTTCGGCCCTCGTCGCCGGCCTCGGGAGCGAGCCCGTGGTCGCGCCCGATCCGCTCGCGGCGGAAGGCATCGAGCGCCCAGTACTGGAGGAAGAGGTTCACGGGCTTGCCGAGCGCCGCCGCGCCGGCCGCGAGCACCGCGGCGGCCTGCAGCTTGTCGTCGGTGCCCGAGAAGAGGACCAGGTTGATCGGTTCGTCCATGACGTCGGTTCCTTCTTCGCTTCTCGGTTCAGCTCACGGGGATCAGGAGGTCGGTCATCCGCGCGGAGTCGGCGATCCGCGCCAGCCGCTCGACCCGGCGCTCGAGCACCCCGCGCATCACGGCGCAGGCGACGAGGACGTCGGGGTCGACGAGCCGGTAGCGGATCTCGCGCCCGTCGCGTTCGGCCTCGACGATCCCGGCCGCGCGCATCACCGAGAGGTGCTGCGAGACGTTCGGCTGGGAGAGGCCCAGCTCCGTGGCGAGCCGGCCCACCTCGAGCGGGCCTTCGGCAAGGCGGTGGAGGATCTCGAGGCGCCGGGGACTCGCGAGGAGCTTCAGGACCTGCGCCTGGAGGATCGTGATCTCGTCCATGGCCCGATCATCGGACGTATGCGCACGTGCGCATGAGTGCCATGGGGCCTGTTCGAGGGGGCCATCCGGCCGGGGGCGCTACATCGTCCGGTTGGCGATCCCGATCTCGCGCAGGGTCCACGATCGGAGGGCGTCGAGGCGTTGCGCGTCGAGGCGCTCGCAGGCCCAGTCCCAGTGGATCGACACGACGTCGCCGACCTCGACGTCGTCGACGAACCCCGCGCCGTCGATCCAGCCGCGGATCCGCTCGACCCGAGGCGGCCCGAGCCGGAGCTTCGCCTCCGCCATCTCCAAGGGCACAGCCGAGACGACGAGCCAGTCGCCGTCCCGCTCGAGGACCCGACCCCACCGGATTCGGCACGAGTCCATAACCTCGAGGGCCCGGTCGGTCTCCCCGGTTCGCATGAGCCCGAGGCGCGGGAAGACGTCGAGCACGTGGAAGGCGTGGACGGGGACCGCACCGGCCTCGGGCTTCGTCGCCAGCCACTGCCAGCCGTCACCGTGGAGCCGCGCCCGGAACCGCCGCTCCAGCGACGGCCCCAGCTCCGACGGGCGGACTCGGTCCAGCAGGCCGTTCCCGAGCCAGTACGCCTCGACGACGCGGGCGTCGAGCGGGTCGGCGATGTCGTTCGACCGGGCGATGAGCTCGAGGTACGGGTAGGCGCCCTCGAACTGCCGCGCGAGCGACCGGAGGGCCGCGTCCTCGGCCCCGGCCGTGGCCTGCTCGAACAGCTCCTGGACCTCCTCCGGGCCGCAGTAGCCGAGGCGGTTCGGCCCGTACGCATAGCGCGCGAACCGGATGGGCCCGGGGACCGCTCGGAGCGGCCGGCGCGACGTGACCGACGGGCCGGACAACTCCGGGACGGGGACGCGCGGCACGGTGCCGGCGGGGCCCGGCAGGGCGCCGGCGGCGCTCGGCAGGGTGCCGGCGGCGTCGCTTGCGACGAGGGATCGGGTCGGGACGGCGGTCGTCATGGTCGGTGGGGAGGTCCGGCCGACGTGGGCACGCCGGCCGGCCCGTTGGGCCTCAGGCCGCGACCGCGGCCGTCGCGTCGTCGGCCGGCGATCGGCCCGAGGCTCGCACGGCGAGCAGCGCGAGCGCGAGCGCGGCGACGGCGATGAGCA
>DASUMJ010000193.1:0-9682 GCA_036277775.1 Candidatus Limnocylindrales bacterium | reverse complement strand
CGAAGACGTGGCGGAGCGCGGACATCACCCGGTCCGGTGCCACGAGGTCACCGAGGCCGAGGACGTCCGCGTACCACTGGCCCGCCAGCTGGTCGGCCATCACGCTGTCGGAGGTCGGGCCGCCGCCGCCGTCGTAGTCGTAGCAGCGGCCGTTCCAGAGCCGGGCCTCGAAGCTGTGGCTCGCGCGCTCGAGCGTGGCGGACCAGGCGGCGGCCCGGGGGCCGTCGCCGGCGATCGAGGCAAGGTCGATCGCCGCTCGAAGGGCGGCCAGCCAGAGGCCGCCGCAGTAGGCCGAGGGGCCCGTCATCGGCCACGTGTCGTACGTCTGGTCGGGCTCGCCGTCGTGGTCCGGGAGCCCGTCGCCGTCGCGATCGAACGCGGCGATCCGATCCATGGCCGCGACGACGGCCGGCCAGGCGGCTCGGACGAGCCCGTCCGGGTCGGGGTCGAGGAACCGGTCGCGTGCCAGCTGGAGGACGAACTTCGGATTCAGGTCCTTCCAGGCGTTCGAGTCCTGGAAGCGATAGAGATTGGGGCGTGCCAGCGGGTCGTCGGACGGTCCCCCGAGATCGTGCGGGGCCGCGCCCGCCACCTTCCGGACGGCCGTGGCGCCGGTTGTCTCGATCGTCACGGGAGCCGGATCCGCCGCCGTCACGGCCGCCGCGACGGCGCGACTGATCCCGACCTCGAGCTCCGGCCACAGCCGGGCCAGCGCGAACGAGGCGTAGAAGTGGACGTCGAGCGTGTCGTAGAACGGGTAGTCGAAGCACTCCAGCAGGCCGAGCACCGGCTCGACCGGCTCGTCGTCGAGGTCCGCGCTCACGTGCGGCCGGAGCTCCCGATCGGCCCACAGCGTCCCGCCGTCCACGAGGAAGTAGAGCTCGTTGAGGAGGGCCGCCTGGTACCAGTCGGGCCGCTCCGGAGCGTCGAGGATCGGGGCCTGCCAGGCCTCGATCGCGGCTCGCCAGCGGTCCAGCTGCGCGAGCGCGTCGAGCCCCAGCGCCCAGGCACCGTCGCCGGCGGTCCCGTGCTCGCGGGTGTAGCGGCGCAGCCAGCGCCGGCCGGCCCCGAACTCGGCGACCGGCAGGTCCCAGGCGATCGCGAAGCGAAGCGAGCGGGTCGCCCCCGGTTCCAGCCGGACCCGGGCCGCGACGGCACCCGCGATCGCACGGCCGGGACCTGGTGCCGGGACCGCGTCGGGCAGGCGGCCGTCGGCGGCAAACGCGCGCCAGATCCCCGCCGCGTCCTCGGGATCGAACCCGGCGACCGTCGTCAGCTCGATGCCGGGCCCGGACGCCGCGACGATCGCGAGCGAGCCGGGGGTCCCGCGCTCCGCCGCCGCGGCCGGCGGCCGCATCAGGACGCCTGCCGCACCTTCGGACTTCACGGCGACGGCCGTCCCCGGGTCGGCGGCCCCCGGCCCGGCCTCGAGCCCGAGATCGCGACCGAGGTCGTTCCGCCACGACAGCAGGATCGCCGCGTCGATCGGCCGGTCCGTCGGAGTCTCGAGTTGCAGCTCGTAGGCCCCCACCGGGAGGGCGGCGAGGGTGTCGTCCCCGGGCACGACCGGGCTGAGGGACTCCTCGACGACGCGAATCGGCAGGCCGGCCGGCTCGTACTCGAACCAGGCCCGTGGGAACAGCGCCCGGTAGGTCCCCGCCCCCACCGCGAGCGCGGGGCCCCAGCCCGGCGGCGGGTCCGTGGTGCGCAGGACGAGGGCGTCGCGCCGCTCGCCGTCGCCGACCCAGAGCGAGAAGCCGTCGACGGCGACCGGCTCGAACCGGTGGGTCCCGACCCGGAGGTGCCAGCGGGCGAAGTCGCCCCGCTGCGTCCGCCCGATGCTGCCGGCCCCGATCCCGCCGATGGGAATGCCCGCCCATGGCCCGTCGTCGATCATCGGATCGATGACCCGGGGCCGCGGCACGGGCTCGAAGCCGCATCCGATGGGATGGGCCCAGGCCTGTCGCGGGATCCGGATCGCCGACCGGCGCTCCACCCTACTTCTCCACGCCGCCGAAGACGACGCCGCGCAGGAAGGCGCGCTGGGCGACGAAGAACATGACGACCGGCAGCAGCATGGCCATGATCGCCGCCGCCTGGATGACCGTCGGCTCGCCCGAGTAGAGGCTGTTGAACCGCCCGAGCCCGACCGACAGCGGCTGGAGGTCGGGCGCGCCCTGGAGGTAGACCAGCGGCAGGAAGTACTCGTTCCAGGCCCAGAAGAAGTGGAACAGCGTGACCGCCACGATCGCCGGGATCGCCTGGGGCACGATCACCGACCGGAGGATCCGGAAGGGCCCGGCGCCGTCGATCATCGCCGCCTCGTCGAGCTCGCGAGGGATCGTCAGGAAGTACTGGCGGAGCAGGAAGACGTTGTAGGCGTTGGCGAAGAAGTGAGGAATGATGAGCGGCAGCCACGTCCCCACCCAGCCCAGGTTGAAGTAGACCGCGTAGGTCGGGATGAGGGTGACCTGGAAGGGCAGGATGATCGTCGCCAGCATCAGCAGGAAGAGCCCGTTGCGGCCCGGGAACCGGAAACGGCTGAAGCCGTACGCGACGCAGATCGCCGACAGGACGGCGCCGATCGTCGACAGGGCCGAGATCGCGATCGTGTTGAAGAACATCCGCGGGAAGTTGAGGATGTCCCAGGCCCGCGTGAAGCTGGTCCAGTTCAGCTCGAAATGCCAGACCTGCTCGAGCGTTCGCCAGCGGCCGACCCACGTGATCGGGCCGGCATCCGGGTTCGCCGGATCGATGAAGACCGCCTCCTCGCGATGCGGCTCGATGAGGGCCCAGGTCTTGATCCCGTCCTCGGTCGGGACCTCGTAGACGTCGTACTCCTTGCCCTCGTACGAGTACGTCTCGGGCGCCGCGGGGAAGAGGGGTGCGTCCGGCACGCTGGTCTGGGACTCGCTCTTGAAGGCCGTCGCCGTCATGTAGAGCAATGGCATCAGGAAGATCGAGACCAGGACGCTCGCGAACAGCGTCACCCCCGACACGGCCAGGAACCGGCGCATCCGGCGACGCTGGACCGAGCCGGCAGCGAGCGGGCTCCCGAGCGCCGGTGCCGTGGCGGTCACCGGGAACCGCCTTCGTACACCCACCGACCCGAGGTCCGGAAGAGGATCACGGTCAGCCCCAGGACGACCACCATCAGGACCCAGGCCAGGGCCGAGGCATAGCCCATGTTGTAGAACTGGAACGCCTCGCGGAACAGGTTCAGGTTGAAGAAGAGGGTCTCGCCGCCCGGGTCACCACGGCCGTTCGTGATCACGTACGCCTGGGTGAAGTACTGGAACGTCGCGATCAGGACGATGATCAGGTTGTAGAAGATGACCGGCGAGATCATCGGCACGGTGATGTGCCGGAACGTGGCGATCGGTCCCGCCCCATCGACCTTGGCCGCGTCGTACAGCTCGGTCGGGACGCTCTGGAGCCCGGCCAGGAAGATCAGCATCAGGTTGCCGATCCCCCACAGGCCCATGAGCGCCAGCGCGGGGTGAACCCAGAACTGGCTGTTCAGCCAGTCGATCGCCGGCAGGCCCACGGCCTGGAGGCCGATGTCGAGCCAGCCGTTCGAAACGTTGAGGACGCCGATCCAGACGATCGTGCTGGCCACGACCGGGATCTGCATCGGCAGGTAGAAGAGCGTCCGGAACACGTTCCGGCCGGCAAGGACCGTGCTGTTCACGAGCACCGCCACGCCGAGCGCGAAGACGAGCGTCAGCGGAACGACAATGAGGGCGAATCGGAGCGTCACGGCCGTCGCCCTGATCAGGGCCGGGTCGTCGAGCATCCGGGCGTAGTTCGCGAAGCCGATGAAGTGGATCTCGTCGGCCTGCCGGGGATCGAAGTCGGTCAGCGACAGGACGAGCGAGGCGATCATCGGCACGGCCGAGAAGACGACGAAGCCGATGAGCCAGGGCGAGACGAAGATCAGCCCGAAGAGCCGCTCCTGCGAATCGCGCCTCGCAAAGCGACCCGGTCGCCGCAACACCGGCTTCGTCGGCACCGCGCTGGCCGTTTCGGTGGTCATCGCCATGTCTCGCCCAACCCGCCTCGAGCCGTGTCAGGTCGCCGGAGAGCCGACCGGGGGCGGCCCGTGGGACCGCCCCCGGTCGCAAGCTCAGGAGGAGCTACTCCGCTTCGTCGAAGATGCCCTGAATCCGCTCCACGTGCTCGTCGATCTCCGCCTGGAGATCGAGGCCCGGAGTGGTCCAGAGGACCGATCCGAACTCCCCGTTGGCGGCGTTCGCCTCGCTGAAGTTCGGCATGTAGGCCTCGTGGCTGGGCACGTCCGGGTAGCCGAGCATCAGCGTCGAGACGTTCCAGTCGACCTCGACGGGAGCGAATCGCTCATCGAGGACCGAGAAGAACGCGTCCCGCTGGGCGACGACGGCCGGCAGGGCGCCCCAGGCCTCGAGGAGGGCCGGGTTCTGGCGGATCCAGTCGAGGACCTCGAACGCGGCATCCGGGTTCTCGGTCGTGTCGAGGATGCCGACGGTGTCGGCATGCAGCTTCGAGGTGATGGTGCCGTCGGGACCCTCGGGCAGGACCGCGATGTCCCAGTCCTCGACGGGGGGCGTGCCCTCGGCCGGGTAGATGCAGCAGGTGTACCACTGGTGGACGACGTCCATGGCGATCCTGCCGGTCTGGAAGCTGTTGCCGTTCGGCTCGATCGCGTCGAGCTCGGGCTTCGTCGGCACGATGTGGTCGGTCCACATCGCGTCGTAGAAGAACTGCAGCCCGTCGCGCCAGTTGTCCGGCCACTGGGCCGTCGTGCCGTCATCGGCGACGATCGACCCCGATCCGCCGAAGATCGTCGACCAGGCGCGCGGGTCGTTGTTCGTGAACTGGGCGTCGAGGCCCCAGGCCTCGATCGCGCTCGGGTCGAAGTCGGCGCTCGCGGCGTTGTTGCCGTTCGCGTCGACCGTCAGCTCGAGGGCCAGCTCGCGGAGCGTCGCCCACGTCCAATCCTTGCCGTCGTACTGCTCCCCGACCTCGTGCGGCGGGTACGGCAGGTCGGCCTCGTCGAAGAGGGCCTTGTTGTAATAGATGAACGACGGGTAGACCGCCATCGGGATGCCGATCTGCTTGCCGTCGAGAAGGTAGACGTCCCACAGGGCGTCTTCCACGGCCGCCCGGTCGACGCCGGCGGATTCGATGTACGAGGTCAGGTCGAGGAGGTTGTCCCCGTAGCCCTGGAGGCCCCGGATCCCGATCGGGCCGATGATGTCGGGCGGATCGGTGGGCAGGCGCGTGGCGAGGTTCTGCTCGGCCTCCTCGCTGTCGACGACCGTCAGCTTCAGGACGATGTTGGGATGCGAGGCGTTGAAGGCCGCGACCTCCGCCTCCTGCACCGGGATCTGCTCGGGATTCGTGCCGGTGCCCAGGCCGACGAACCACTCGATCTCGACGGGCTCGCCGGGCGTGGCCGATGGGCCGTCGGTAGGGCTCGTGCCCGTGCCGGTCGGGGACGAGCTCGACCCGCCTCCACACGCGGCGCCGACGAGCGCGACCGTCGCGAGCAGCGCGGGAATCCGTGCCCAGCGCCAGCGAACGGTGCTTTCGTTGCCGTTCATTCGATCGTCTCCTCCATCACGAACCGATTCCGACCTGGTCGCGTCTGACGGGCTCCTATCGTTTCGGCCCCCCCTCGCTCGACCGGCGGCGCACGAGCTGGGTGGAGAGGATCACCTTGCGCGGCACCGAACCGGGACGCGACGCCTGCTCGAGCAGGAGCCGGACCATCTCGCGGCCCATCTCCTCGATGGGCTGGCGGACGCTCGTGAGGGGCGGTTCGGCCGTCGCGGCGATCGACGAGTCGTCGAAGCCGACGATCGAGACGTCCTCCGGAACCCGCCGGCCGGCCTCGCGAAGCACCTGCAGGGCCCCCGCGGCCATGAGGTCCGACGCGGCGAACACGCCGTCGACGTCCGGTCGCCCGGCGAGGATCCGGCGCATCGCCTCGGCCCCGCCCTCCTGGGTGAAGTCGGCCGCGGCCTCGAGCGCGGCGTCCGGGGCGAGCCCGCCCGCCGCGAGGCCCTGGCGGTAGCCCTCGAGGCGGTCGATGCCGGCTGACATGTCGGGCGGCCCGCCGATCGTGGCGATGACCCGGCGTCCGGCCCGGATCAGGTGGGCGACGGCCGATTTCGCGCCACCGACGTTGTCGACGTCGACGTAGCTGACCCCCTCGCCGCCCGGCGGCCGGCCACCGACGACGACCGGGAGGCCGCGTGCCGCGAGCGCCGCGGGCAGGCTGTCGTCCCCGTGGAGCGACACGAGCAGGGCGCCGTCGACATGCCCCGCGGCGAGGTAGCGCTCGACGCGTGGCTCCTCGTCCGGGGCCTGGGGCATGAGCAGGACGAGCTGGAGGTTCCGGGCGCTCAGCTCGGCGCTGATCCCGCGCAGGAGGCGCGGGAAGAACGGGTCCCCGAAGAGCATCCCCGGCGGCTCCGGGATGACGACGCCGATCGAGTCGCTGCGGCGGGTGACGAGCGAGCGTGCCGCAGGGTTGGGGATGTAGCCGAGGCGTTCGATGGCGCGCTCGACCTGGCGCTTGGCCTCGTCGCCGACCTTCGGATTGCCGTTGACCACACGGGAGACGGTGGCCCGTGAGACCCCGGCGACGCGGGCGACCGCATCGAGGGTGATGCCTCGTCCGTTCCCGGCCTCGCCAGCCGCCATGGGGCGGTACTCCCGCACGTCGTGAGAGCGCTCTCACGATCTACGGGACACGATAGCACCTTATGTCAAGAGAGCGCTTTCACAGCTGCCGCCGCCATCCGACGGCGCCGAGCCGCGTGGCGCGGGGGGATCAGCGTGCGGCGGCGACCCGCTTCCGGCCCGCGCCGACCGGCTCGGGCGCCGCGCCGATCTCTCCGGCCGACGACGCTGCGACCGCGCGGCGGTGGCCGGCCTCCTCGGCGAACGTCACGTGCGACAACGGGACGAGCGGCTCGCCTCGAAGGACGCGGGCGAGGTACTCGCCGGTCGCGGACCCCTTCACCCGGGCGATCGCCTCCGGCGTCCCCTCCCCGATGATCAGGCCGCCGCGGGCGCCACCCTCGGGCCCCAGGTCGACGATCCAGTCGGCGGTCTTGATGACGTCGAGGTTGTGCTCGATGACGAGGACCGTGTTGCCGGCGTCGACGAGCCGGTGGAGCACCTGGAGCAGCTTCTCGACGTCCGCGAAGTGGAGCCCGGTCGTCGGCTCGTCGAGGACGTAGAGGGTCTTTCCGGTCGCCCGCTTCGAGAGTTCGGTCGAGAGCTTGACCCGCTGGGCCTCGCCGCCGGACAGGGTCGTCGCCGGCTGGCCCAGGTGGATGTAGCCGAGCCCGACGTCCTCGAGCGTCCGCAGCTTCCCGGCGACGCTCGGCACGGCCGCGAAGAACTCGACCGCCTCCGAGACGGTCATCTCGAGGACGTCGGCGATCGAGCGGCCCTTGTAGTGGATCTCGAGCGCTTCGCGGTTGTAGCGGGCCCCCTTGCAGACCTCGCACGGGACGTAGACGTCGGGCAGGAACTGCATCTCGATCTTGATGATCCCGTCGCCCTTGCAGTTCTCGCACCGCCCGCCCTTGACGTTGAACGAGAACCGGCCCGGCGAGTAGCCGCGGACGCGCGCCTCCGGCGTCGCCGCGAAGAGCTCCCGGATCGTGCCGAAGAGGCCGGTGTACGTCGCCGGGTTGGAGCGCGGCGTGCGTCCGATCGGGCTCTGGTCGATCTCGATGATCTTGTCGACGTGCTCGGCGCCCTCGAGCCGGTCGTGGGCGCCCGGCGTCTCGCGCGACCCGTGGAGCTCGCGGGCGAGGGCTCGGTAGAGGACCTCCGTCACGAGCGTCGACTTGCCGCTGCCCGACACGCCGGTGACCGCGGTGAACGTCCCGAGCCGGACCGAGAGGTCGAGGTCGCGGAGGTTGTGGGCCCGGGCGCCCCGGATCGTCAGGCGGCGTCCGTTGCCGGGCCGCCGGCGCTCCGGGACCGGCACGGCCCGCTCGCCGCGGAGGAACGCCCCGGTGATCGAGCGCGGCTCGCCCAGCAGCAGCTCGAGCGGGCCGTTCGCGATGATCTCGCCGCCGTGCTCCCCCGCCCCGGGACCGATGTCGATCACCCAGTCGGCGGTCCGGATCGTCTCCTCGTCGTGCTCGACGACGAGGACGGTGTTGCCGAGGTCGCGGAGCCGGGTGAGCGTCGCGATGAGCTTGGCATTGTCCCGCTGGTGGAGCCCGATCGACGGCTCGTCGAGGATGTAGAGGACGCCCATGAGGGTCGTCCCGATCTGCGTCGCGAGGCGGATCCGCTGGGCCTCCCCGCCCGAGAGCGTCTGGCTCGTCCGGTTGATCGACAGGTAGTCGAGCCCGACGTCGACGAGGAAGCCGAGCCGGGCCCGGATCTCCTTCAGGACCTGGTAGGCGATCGTCCGCTCTCGCTCGGTCACCCGCTCGCCGAGCCGCTCGACCCAGGCGAACGCGTCCGTGATCGAGAGGTCCGAGACCGTCGAGATGTCCTGTCCGTCGACGGTCACCGCGAGGGCCTCGGGTCGCAGGCGCTTGCCGGCGCAGGCCGGGCACGGCCGCTCGACCATGTATTTCTCGAGCTCGGTCTTGATGTACTCCGAGTCCGTCTCGCGGTAGCGGCGCTCGAGGTTCGTCACGACGCCCTCGAACGTGGCGACGTACGAGTTCTCCCCCCGCTCGTGCTTGTAGCGGATGACGACCTTCTCGTCCTTCCCCTTGTCCGAGTAGAGGAGGTGCTTGACCGCCTCCGGCGGCAGGTCGCGGATGGCGGCCTTCGGGTCCCAGCCGTGCGCCTCGAAGACCGCCTCGGTGATCTTCATCCGCCACGAGGCGTCGGTCGGCATCCGCGACCACGGCGCGACGGCGCCCTTCAGGACGCTCTTCGAGCGGTCCGGGATGACGAGCTCGGGGTCGATCTCGAGGCGCGTGCCGAGGCCGGTGCAGGTCGGGCAGGCGCCGTGGGGCGAGTTGAACGAGAAGCTCCGGGGCTCGAGTTCGTCGATCGTCGTCCCGTCGTACGGGCAGGAGTAGCGCTCGGAGAAGCGGCGCTCCTCGAACTCCGGCGGCTCGCCGTCGCGCGGGGCCGGGGCGATGAGGACGACGCCCTCGCCGAGCCGGAGGGCGGTCTCGATGGAATCGGCCAGGCGCGGGGCGTCCGGATCCGGCACTGCCGCCCGGGTCTCGGGATCGATCGGCCGGCCGGCGTCGTCGCGGGCCCAGTCGTCGGGCGCCTCGGCGCGCCGCACGATGTAGCGGTCGACGACGACCTCGATCGAGTGGCGCTTGTACTTGTCGAGCGTCGGGGCGTCGGCGAGGTCGTAGGTCTCACCGTCGACCCGGATCCGGACGAAGCCCTGCTTCCGGGCGGCCTCGAAGACGCGGTCGCCCTCGGTCTTGCGGTCCTTGATGAGCGGGCCAAGGACGAGGAGGCGGGTCCCCTCCGGCATCGCGAGCACCTGGTCGACGATCTGCTGGACCGTCTGGCGCTCGATCTCGCGGCCGCACCGGGGACAGTGGGGATGCCCGATCCGGGCGAACAGCAGCCGCAGGTGGTCGTAGATCTCGGTGACGGTCCCGACCGTCGATCGCGGGTTGCGGCTCGCGCCCTTCTGGTCGATGGAGATGGCGGGAGACAGGCCGTCGATCTGGTCGACGTCCGGCTT
>DASUMJ010000192.1:0-11132 GCA_036277775.1 Candidatus Limnocylindrales bacterium | reverse complement strand
AACGCCCGCCCGATCCCGATGGGCTACCGCGACGGCCTCGGCGACCTCCAGACGCAGCACTCGTGCGTCCTCCTCATCGACATCACCGAGAACTGCAACCTCGAGTGCCCGACCTGCTTCGCGGCGGCGGCGCCGGGGATCGGCAGGTTCGCCCGGCTGCCCCACATCCTCCGGTCGCTCGACGCCGCGATCGAGCGTGAGGGCGGCAGGGTCGACGTCCTGATGCTCTCGGGCGGAGAGCCGACGGTCCACCCCGAAGTCCTCGAGATCATCCAGGCGGCCACCGAGCGGAACGTCGTCCGCGTCATCCTCAACACCAATGGGATCCGGATTACGAAGGACGACGCCTTCGCGGACGCTCTCGGGCGCCTGCGGGGCCGCCTCGAGGTCTACCTCCAGTTCGACGGCTTCGAGCGGGACTCGTCCCTGTACCACCGTGGCGAGGATCTCCGGTCGATGAAGGCCGAGGCGATCCGCCGGCTCGCCGACCGCCATGTCTTCACGACCCTCGCTGTGGCCGTGGCGGAGGGCGTCAACGACCGCGAGGTCGGTGCCATCGCCGAGTACGCGCTGGCCACCGACTTCATCGCCGGTGTCGCGTTCCAGCCGGTCTTCGGCTCCGGGCGCGCCAACGCGATCGACCCGATGCGCCGGGCGACGACGACCGGCACGCTGCTGGCCCTGGGGGCGCAGACGGAGGGCCGCGTGGGCCCGGACGACTTCATCGCCCTGCCGTGCTCGCATCCGGACTGCTCGTCGCTGACCTACTTCGTGAAGGGCGACGCGGGCGAGTGGCGGTCGCTGCCGCGGATGCTCGGCGTCGAGCAGCTGAAGCAATACCTGGGCCTCGTCTCCAACCGGATCGCGCCGGACGATGCGATGTGGACCGCACTCGTCGGGATGATGTCCGAGACGACGCTCGTCTCCCGGCCGGAGATGGTCGACCATCTCCTCCGGATCTGCGAAGCCTGCGACATCGGCGTCACCGGGTTCGTGAAGACGCTCGGGCGCTGGGTCTTCGACAAACAGGGTGCGGTCGAGGACATCGCGAAGCGGGTCAAGCGGATCTCGGTCAAGACGTTCATGGATGCCTGGACGCTCAACGTCGAGCGCCTCCAGCAGTGCTGCGTCCACGTGGGATCGACGAACGGAGAGGAGAACCCCGTGCGCGTGCCCTTCTGCGCCCGGCAGCTCTTCGGCGGGCTGCGGCGCCACACATCGGGTGGGATGGTCTCGGCCCGCGAGCTGATCTCGCTCGATCACGTTGCAGCCCGCGTCGCGGCGAGGCCGTCGTGAGCGCGGCGGTAGGCCCGGGCGGCGGGACCGGGCCGCGCGGTGGGTTCCCGGCGGCCGTCCGCCATATCGACCCGGTCGGGCCGCAGTCCTACATCCGGCCGCCGCGGACACGCCCCGAGAAGTACGAGAACCTGGCGTTCACCTTCTGTCGGATGGGGACGGTCGGGCTCATCGCCTGGGTCCTCTCGCCGGCGGTCTTCGTCCTCGTCGTCGCCGTCATCGCGATCGCCCTGTACGCCCGGTCGATCACCCTCGGCGTATCGTGGACGAAGTGCTTCCTTCGCCGCCCGACGCTCATCATCGGGTTCTGGGCGGCGGTCGCCGTCGTGGATGCCTACTGGCTCTTCGTCATGGGTGGGCGCTGGCCGGCCTGACGGTGCGCCCCCGCGCGTCCCTCAGCCCGTGGCCGGCGTACCGCCGAGGGCGAGGATGCTCCAGCCGGCATCGACCTCGATGACCTGGCCCGTCACCGCGCCGCTGCCATCCCCGGCGAGCCACGCGACCGCCGCCGCGACATCGCGGCTCGTGAGGCCGCGCCGCAGCGGCGCGAGCGCCTCGCCCTGCCGGTAGGTCGCCCGGAAGCCGGGCACGCCCATCGCCGCGACCGTCCGGACGGCGCCGGCGCTCACCGCGTTGACCCGGATCCCTGCCGGGCCGAGATCGGCCGCGAGCTGTCGAACCGACGCCTCGAGCGCGGCCTTCGCGACGCCCATCACGTTGTAGCCGGGGATCACGCGCCGCGATCCGATCGCCGTCAGGGTCACGACCGAGGCGCCGGGCCGGAGCAGTGGCTCCGCCGCGCGGACGAGCGCGACGAGCGAGTAGGCGCTGACGTCGAGCGCGGCCTGGAAGTCGCCACGGGTCGTGTCCGCGAAGCGGCCCAGGAGCGCCGTGGCGGGCGCGTTCGCAAGCGCGTGGACGACGATGTCGACACGGCCGTCGAAGGCCGCTCGCGCCGCGTCCATCACCGCGCCGATCGCGGCATCGTCGCGAACGTCGCAGGCCATCGAGAAGGGCGCGTCGATCGCCGCGAGGAGCGGCGCGATCCGCCTCGCCGACTCCGGTCGCCGGTACACGATCCCGACCCGTGCGCCCTCGGCGTGGAGCCGCTCGGCGACCGCCCAGGCGATCGAGTGCCGCGTCGCCACGCCGAACACGAGCGCGTTCCGGCCGTCGAGCGATGCCATCCGCGGCAGCGTACCGGAGCGGACGGCCGGTGAGCCGGGCGTAAGCGACAGCGGTCACGATGGCCATGTGGATGCCCTGCGGATCGGCCGGTCGCTGCGGGCGCTCCGGATCCGCCGCGGCCTTCGGCAGGCGGATGTGGCCGCGGCCGCCCGGTGCAGCCAGTCGCAGGTCTCGAAGATCGAGCGAGGAGACCTCGACGGGGTGACGACGCGAGGACTCGCCACCATCTGTCGCACCCTCGGCGCCGACCTCGACCTCCGCGTCCGCTGGCACGGGGAGGGGCTCGACCGTCTCCTGGACGAAGCGCACGCACGACTCGTCAACGCGCTCGTGGCTCGCCTCGGGCGAGACGGCTGGCGGTGCGAGGTCGAGGCCTCATTCAGCGTCCGGGGCGAGCGCGGATCGATTGACGTGCTCGCCTGGCACGCGGCAGCTCGTGCGCTCCTGGTCGTCGAGGTGAAATCGGTCGTCCCGGACGCCCAGTCGATGCTCGTCGGATTGGACCGCAAGACCCGGATCGCCTCGACCCTCGCCGGCGATCGTGGATGGGACCCACTGTTCGTCGGCCGGCTGCTCGCGATCAACGATTCCTCGACGACGCGACGACGAGTCCGTGAGCTCGGTGCGATGTTCGAGGCCGCGTTGCCGGCCAGGGGCCCGTGCGTGAGGGCATGGCTTCACAGCCCGTCCGGTCGCCTGGCTGGGCTCCTCTTCCTCCCGGTCAACACCCCTGGTGGCATTGGACGGCCGCTGACCGGACGCCAACGGGTGAATCGTCCGAGAACCTCGGGGATTCGCGCCGGATAGTCGCCCCAGTGTCGTCCGGGGTCGCCGGGCGTCGGAATGCGCTGCCAGGGCGCTCCAAGACGACGGTCCGTGCTGTCCGGCGAAATCGAGATCGATGGCGGGCGGCCTCCAGAGGAAGGGCTCCGCTCGCGGGACGCGCTCCGCCGCTCGGCCGCCGGTCAGCGCGATCGGCGCCCGGCCGCCGGTCAGCGCGATGGGCGCTCAGCCGCCACAGCCCGGCCCGGTGGGGCTCGGGGCCGCCGAGGGTTCGGGCGTCGGTGCCGGGCCGTCGAAGATCGTCCGGACGACGGACCGGATGGCGTCGATCTCGGCGGTCGTGAGATGCGACGGGTAGCGCGGCGGCACGAACGTGATCGTGGCGACGCGGTCGGCCGCGACCCGGGCCGCCAGGTCGACGAGGGCCGGCAGCTCCGCGACCTCGATCGTCGTCCAGAGGTTGTCCTCGGCGATCGTCAGGAGCTCCGGCACGCGCGGCAGGAGGGCGATCGGGTCGACCTGGCGCCTGAGCGCAAGCAGCACGAGCTGCTGACGGGCCATCCGGCCGTAGTCGGAATCCTGGTGGCGCGAGCGGGCGTAGGCGAGGGCGAGCTGCCCGCCGAGATGCTGGCACCCCGCCTCGATCACGACGCGGACCGACTTCGAACCGTCCTCGAGCGGGTAGCGGTTGTCGACGAGCCGGGCCGGGACGTCGATCCACAGCCCGCCGAGCGCGTCGACCAGCTGGACGAAGCCGCGGAGGTTCACGACGACCGCGCCGTCGAGGCGGACCCCGACCAGCTCCTGGACCGCGCCCGTGACGGCCCGGAAGCCCCGGGCGTCACCGCCGGGGAAGCTGCCGCCGTGGCCCATCGCGTAGACGTAGAGCGCGTTGAGCAGCCCGGGGAAGCGGCCGTCGGGGAATGCCCCGGCGCTCTCCGGGGGCAGCGGCACGCCGACGAGGTTGCGCGGTACGCCGAACAGGGCCGCCCGTCCCGTCGCGACGTCCACGGACAGGACGATCATCGTGTCGGTCCGGAGCATCCAGCGGTCGGGTCCGGCATCGCTCCCGATGAGCAGGAGGTCGAGGCGGCCGTCCTCCGCCCAGGCCGGTGCCGGCGTGGGGCTCGGCGTCGGGGGCGGGGTCGGCGAGGGCGAGGGGGAGGCGGAGGGCTCGGCCGAGGGCGTCGGGCTCGGTTCGCGGGACGGCGACGCGCTCGGGCTCGTCGTGGGCGTGGGGGAGGGACCGAAGCTCGGGTCCGGGATCACCCATGCGCCGCCGGGCCCGAAGATCGCGTCGAGCGCCCCGGCGCCACGCGCCCCGAGGTACCCGATGGCGCCGTGCCCGGCGAGCGTCACCGCCAGCAGCGCGAGGACGACGACTCGATCGAACGTCCGCCGGTGCGCGGGCGCGGCAGCGACGTCGGAGCCGCCGCCACGGCCGGCCGGTACCGCCGTGGGCGTCCGATAGGCATCCACGATCGCTGCGACGTGGATGACCGCGGCGATCGCGTTCACCGCCAGCAGCAGCCCCAGCACCTCGGGGCGGACGAGCAGCTCGAGCACCTCGTGGGTGCCGAGGGATGCCAGGACGAGGAGGAGGACGAGGATCGCCGTGGCCGGGAGGGCGAACACCAGGCCGCGACGGCGCGCCGCGGTCGAGCCGGCCGCGAGCTGGCCGAGCCCGGGGTACACGAAGGAGAGGGCCGCGACCACCGTTGGCGACGTGACCGACACGCCACACCACCTGCCGCCCTCGCCGGTGAGCGCGGCTGGCGAGCCTCGAGTGAGCGCGGAGCGCGCGCTCTTCCCGCTGGACGTGTCCATCCTCCGGCGAGCCCCTCGGTCTCGCCAGTGCGGACCGGCCCGAATGCCTCGGACGTTTGACCCGTCGAACCGCCTGTGCGACACTCCGGCGGCTCTTTCGGGCGGCGCGCCATCAGGCCGTGCGCGCGCCCTGGGCTGGCGCCGGCAGCGTTGGGTTACGAGGCCGATCGCGCGAGACGAGACCGCAGCCCGAGGAGGTGAATCCGGAGTTGGCAGAAGTCCGAGTAGGCGAGAACGAGACGTTCGAGAGCGCCCTGCGCCGCTTCAACAAGAAGATCCAGCAGTCGGGCATCCTCGCCGAGGCTCGCCGTCGCGAGCACTACGAGAAGCCCAGCGTGAAGCGCAAGCGCAAGGAAGCCAAGCGCAAGAAGAACGCCCGAACGCCGCAGGGCTGATCGGCCGGACGGCCGGGACCGTCCGAACGTCGCCACCGGTGATGCGCGTTCCCGCATCGAACCGCCGGTGACCGACCCCGCCGACGATCCTCCGACCTTCCACCGTCGACCGCCCGAGGGCGCAACGCCCGAGGTGCCATCACCGGTGACGCTCCGAGATCGGCTCCACGCCGAGGTGACCGCCGCGATGCGGTCGGGTGACGCGCTGCGCCGCGACACCCTCCGGATGGCCGAGAACGCGATCTACAACGCCGAGAAGCGCGACCGGCGGCCGTACGCCGAAGACGAGATCGCGGCGATCCTCGCGCGCGAGGTGAAGACTCGTCGCGAGAGCATCGAGGCCTTCGAGAAGGGTTCGCGGCCGGATCTCGCCGCGATGGAAGCGGCCGAGATCGCCATCCTCGCCGAGTTCCTGCCGCAGGCACTGACCGACGCCGAGATCGCGGCGCTCGTCGACCAGGCGATCGGCGAGACCGGCGCCGCCTCCCCGCGCGACATGGGCAAGGTGATGGGCTGGCTCGCGCCCCGGACGCGCGGCCGCGCCGACGGCCGGGCCCTCAGCGCGACGGTGACCGCGGCGCTTGCCGCCCGCGCCGCCGCGACGGAGGGCTGAGGTGCTCGCCCACCGGAGCGCGGAGGCCGTCCGGCTGACGCGCCGCGAGGCCGGTCGACTCGCGATCGCCGCCGTCGCACTCATCGTCGCGATGACCGCGATCCTCGGCGCCGATTTCGCGCCGCGCCAGGTCGACCTCGAGGTCGGCGACCTCGTCCCGTCCGACATCGTCGCACCGCGCGCCCTGACCTACGAGAACGAGGTCCTCACCGAGCAGGCCCGCCAGGCGGCCGCGGACGGCGTCGACCCGCAGTACGACTTCACGACCGAGCGCGCCATCACGATCGCTTCGGAACAGGTCAGCGCGTTCCAGTCGGGCGTCCGGCTACTCGATACGGCCTTCGGGCCGTCGACGACCGAGACGCAGCGGGCCCTGATCCTCGACCGCGTCGTCGACGATCTCTCCCCGACGTCGGCCGACACGCTCGTCGCGCTCGAGCCAACGCGCTGGGTGCCGATTCGCGACGAGGCGATCCGGGTCCTCGACAACACCGAGCGGACCGAGCTCCGCGACACGGAGGTCGCGCTCGCCCGATCGCGGCTGTCCGAGCAGATGGCCGGCGGGCTGTCGGAGGCCGAGCGGATGCTCGCCGAGGAGCTCATCGCCCCGTACGTCGTCGCGAACAGCTCGTTCAGCGAGGAGCTGACCCAGCAGGCCAGCGATCGAGCCGCGGCCGAGGTCGAGCCGGTCCAGGAGCAGGTGCTCCAGGGCGAGGTCATCGTCCGGGGCGGGACGAAGCTCACCGAGGTCGACGCCGCCCGGATCCGCGCCTTCGGGCTCGACGATGCCGCCCCCGACCTCGCCGGCCTGGCCGGGTGGTTCGTCCTCAGCGCCCTCGTCGTCACGCTCCTGCTCGGCTGGATCTGGCGGTTCCGGCGGGCCTTCTGGCACCGGAACAACGTCCTCGTCCTCATCAGCCTGCTCCTGCTCTTCGCGACGTTCGCGCTCCAGGTGACGGCCGGCCGCGCGGCACTGCCGTTCCTCATGCCGCTCGCCGCCATCCCGATCCTCATCGCCGTCCTCCTCGATGCGGAGGTCGCCATCGTCGTGACCGCGATCATCGCGGTGGTCGCCGGGGCCGTGAACGGACCGTCCCTCGAGATCGCGGCCTATGTCTTCCTCGGCGGGCTCGCCGGGCTCGTCGCGATCCGGCGCGGCGACCGGCTCCAGACGTTCCTCCAGGCCGGCGCGGTCGTGTTCGTCGTCCAGGCCCTCGTCGTCGCGTCGTTCTCGCTCCTCGGCGAACGCGACGTGACCGGGATCGTCCAGCTCTGGGGCGCGTCCGCGCTGTCGGCCGGCGGAGCCGCGATCGCGGCGGTCGGGACCTTCGCGGTCCTCGGCAACGTCTTCGGGATCCTGACGGTCTTCCAGCTCCTCGAGCTCGCGAACCCGTCCCAGCCGCTCCTCCGGCGGCTCCTCATCGAGACGCCCGGCACCTACCACCACTCGCTCATGGTCGGGAACCTCGCCGAGCGGGCAGCGGAGGCGATCGGCGCGGACCCGCTCCTCACCCGCGTCGCCGCGTACTACCACGACGTCGGGAAGCTCGCGAACCCGGTCGCCTTCATCGAGAACCAGGCCGGCGGTGAGAACGTCCACGACCAGCTCGAGCCCGAGGAGTCGGCCCAGATCCTCAAGCAGCACGTAGCCGACGGGATCGACATCGCCTACGAGGCGCGGCTCCCGAAGGCCCTGATCGCGTTCATCCCGCAGCACCACGGAACCGCGCTCATGAGCTACTTCCACGCGAAGGCTCGGGAGGAAGCGGCGGCCCGGTTCGGCGGCCTCACCACCGACGACGGCCGAAAGGCGGCCGATGCCGTCGACACCCGGCGGTTCCGGCATGCCGGACCGAAGCCCCAGACCCGCGAGGCCGCGCTGATCATGCTCGCCGACGGTGTCGAGGCCTCCGTCCGCTCGCTCGCGTCGCGCGACGAGCCGGCGATCCGGGCGATGGTCGACCGGATCATCGCCGAGCGGCTCGAGGACGGCCAGTTCGACGAGTGCGACCTGACGCTCCGGGACGTCGAGGCGATTCGCGAGGCGTTCGTCCAGCAGCTCCTCGGCATGTACCACCAGCGGGTGGCGTACCCACAGAGCAAGATCGTCGAGCTCGAGGCGCGCCGGGCGGCGGCGGGCGGCGGCGGTGACTTCGTCCTCGGCGATCGGCCCGGTGGTGACCGGCGAGGCGACGACCGGCGCGGCGACGACCGCCGGTCTGACCGCGGGCCCGATCGACCGTCGGACGGCGGGTGACCCGGCCCCACGTCGTCGACGGCTGGCGGATCGAGGTCACGGTCCGCCCCGGCGTCCCGCGGCTGCTTCCCGCGGCTGGGGTGGCGCGCGTCATCGCGACGGCCCTTGCGGCGGGGGGAGCCCCGCGGCCGGCATCCCTGTCCGTGGTCCTGACCGACGACGCGGAGCTCGCCGATCTGAACGCCTCGCACCTCGGCCATGACGGCCCGACCGATGTCCTGTCGTTCCCGCTCCTGCCGTCGGTCGCCTTCCCGCCCCATCCGGGCCGGGCCGCACCCGACGACGGCGCGGGCTCCGGCGCCGGGGCCGCGACAGCCGCCTTCGTCCTGCCGCCGCGAGCGCGTCCTCACCTCGGTGACATCGCCATCTCCGTCGAGCGGGCGATCGCCCAGGCCGCGGAGGGCCGCGGCGGCCAGACCGGCGACGTCGCGTGGGACGCCGCCTCCGAGCTGCGGCTCCTCCTGACGCACGGCGCGCTCCACGTCTGCGGCTGGGACCACGCCGAGCCGGCCGAGGAGGCGGCGATGCGTGAGCTGGAGCGGCGGCTCCTCGGGTCCTGACGCCGCGGCGCGGCGTCGACGGCGCGGACCCCGGCGTCAGGCGGAGCCGCGGCCCCGCTGCACCGTCCCCTCCTCGACCCAGAACCGGAACGGGGGCTCCTGCGGCTCGCCGTCGATCTCGAGCGAGACCTTGTAGCCGCCCGCGTGGGCGATCGGGAACGGGCCCTTGACCGCGACGAGGAACCGGAGGTCCTGGCCGGGGATCGCGCTCGCCGGCCGGCCGAGGTCGAAGTTGCTCTCGACCCGGGCCATCGCCTTGGCGTCCTCGTCCTCGATCCGGAGGACGAGCTGGTGCTGCTGGTTCGTCTCGCCCCAGGGGACGAGGATCGCGAGCGCGATGTCGGCCTTCAGCTGCGTCGGGAAGGACGCGGCGCGGTGGCGGTCGGAGCCTCCGCCGAGGATGTAGATCTTCCCGTTCGTGCTCTCGGCGCCGTCCGCGAGCATGAGGAATTCCTGCTTCGCCATCAGACCTCGATCCCGGCGCCGCCTGTCGATCGGCACCAGCAGTACCATGCCAGAACCCCGCGGGACGCGTTCCCCCGGGGCCGTTGCCGTGTTCGGAGGACGACCCGGATCGTGCCCGCGAAGATCGTCATCGGGCTGGGCAATCCCGGCTCGCAGTACGCCCAGACCCGCCACAACATCGGCTGGATGGTCCTCGACCGCCTCGCCGACCGTGCCGGGTGGTCCGGCCGTGCCCGGAACAAGGATGCCGCGGCGACCGTCGGCGGCCGCTACAAGGGCCTCGACCTCCTCCTCGTGAAGCCGATGACGTTCATGAACGAGTCGGGGCTCGCGGTCCGGAAGATCCTCGCCCGGGAGCGTGCGCCGCTCCACGAGCTGCTCGTCGTCGTCGACGACTTCGCGCTGCCGTTCGGGAAGCTCCGGTTCCGGGAGGGCGGGGGAGCGGGCGGCCACAACGGCCTCCGCTCGATCATCGGCGAGCTCGGCAACGAGCAGTTCGCGCGGCTCCGGGTCGGGATCGGCGAGCCGGGCCGGGGGTTCGTCGACCACGTCCTCTCGACGTTCGCGCCGGAGGAGCGGCTCCGCCTCGACGAGCTCATCGATGCCGCCGCGGACGGCGTCGAGGCGTGGGCCCGCGACGGGGTCAACAAGGCCGCGAACCGCTACAACCCGTTCGAGCTCCGTCCGGCGGAGGCCGATCTCCTCGCCCCGCCGGGCGCGGTCGACGGGCCGCCCGGCGCCGACGGGATCCGCCGGACGAAGACGGGTTGGCGGAAGCTCCGGACGGAGGACCCCGAGTGACGATGCGGCCGCTCCGGGGGCGCCGCGGGTGGGAGCGTCGGGTCGACGAGCAGGTCGAGCGCGAGACGGCGGAGCGCGCCGCCCGGCGCGACGGCGGCGCCACCGGTGCCCCGGACGCGAGCACCGCGAGCGCCGGCCGCCCCATCGGTGACGGATCCCGCCCGCTTCCCCGCGCCGGGGCGGCGCCGGATCGCCATGGCCCGGGACGCCGGCTCCCGGACCTCTCGGGCCTGCCGCCGCTGCTCGCCGGCACCGGCGCGTTCGACGATCTCCGGGCGCGACTCGGCCCCGCCGGGATCGCACCGCCCGGGATCGCGCCGGCCGAGATCGCACCCGCCGCGGCACTCCCCGCCGCGGCGTCCGGGAAGGGCCGCCACGCGGGACTGACGGCGGTCCCGCACGGAGCGAAGAGCTTCCTCGCGGCGGCCCTCGCCCTCGCCGCGGACGAGCGGATCGTCTGGATCTCCCGGGACGCTGAGATCGGGGACCGCGTCGCCGAAGAGCTCGCTGCGTGGGTCGGGGATCCCGGCGGCGTCGCCGTCCTGGAGCCACGGACCGCGCTGGCCTACGAGCGGAGCGAGCTCGTGGCCGACGAGACCGCTGCCCGGGTCGCCGCGCTGTCTGCCTGGCGGAGCGGACGCGCCCGGATCCTCGTCGCGAGCGTCCAGGCACTCCTCCAGCACACCATCGCGCCGGACGACCTGCCGGATACGCCCCGCCGCCTGAAGCCCGGCGCGCGGGTCACCCAGACCGCCCTCCTCCACGACCTCCTGGCGCTCGGGTACTCGCCGGTCCTCGAGGTCGCCGGCAAGGGCGAGTTCGCCCGGCGCGGCGGCATCGTCGACGTCTTCCCGCCGTCCGGGGGCCTGCCGGTCCGGATCGAGCTCTTCGGCGACGAGGTCGAATCGCTCCGGGCCTTCGATCCCACCGACCAGCGGAGCACGGGC